>NZ_CP032684.1:873000-1197000 GCF_003627795.1 Rhizobium sp. CCGE531
GGTCTTCGCGACGCAGACCCGCGATGCCGAGGAGCACGGCGCGAGCCTCGATGCGATCCTGGCGGAAAAGCCGGATCTGCTGCTCGACAATGGCGGCGATCTCTTCGCCCGTGCGGCCGAGCAGCCCTATGCCAATCTTCTCGGCGGCACCGAGGAAACGACATCCGGCCGCACCCGGCTCATACCGATGCGCGACAGGCTCAACATGCCGATCCTGGTCATCAACGACAGCCCGATCAAGCAATTCGCCGAAAACCGGCATGCCGTCGGGCAGAGCCTGTTCGAGAGCTATCTGCGCTTCACCAATCGCTCCACCAATGGCAAGCGCGTCACCGTCTTCGGTTATGGCGCCTGCGGCAAGGGCACGGCGGCGTGTTTCCGCAACGCCTTTTCCGCGGTCAGCGTCGTCGATATCGATCCGGTTACGACCCTTGAGGCACACCTCGACGGCTTCTCGACGCCGCCGCGGGACGCGGCGATCCGTTCCGCCGATATCCTGATCACCGTTACCGGCTTCCGCGATATCGTCACGACAGCGGATTTGCCGCTGATCAAGGACGGTGCGATCCTGATGAATGGCGGTCACTTCCCGCATGAGATCGATGTCGAAGGCTTCCGCAACAGTCCCGACGTCGCTGGTATCGATCGCTACGCGGCCGAGCAAATCGAAACGGTCCGCATGCGCGACGGCCGCGCCTTCCATATTCTCGGCGGCGGTCACATGGCCAATCTCGCCGGCCCGCGTCCGCTGGGCAATACCATCGAATCCATGGATCTCGGCTTTACGCTGCAGGCCCGTTGCCTGGAGCGCGTTGCCAAGGGCGGACTTGGCGGCGAAGCCTGCGTCATCCCCGTTCCCACTGATATCGACGCGTTGGTCGCCTCCGCCTATCTCGACTTGGCGCGGTAAGCGTCAGGCTTTATCAAGCGCTTGCGGCAGCAAGCGGTCGTAGAGCGCCGCCATGTCGTCGCCGAAGCAGCAGAAGATGATCTCCTCGAAGACGCCATCCTTGCTTTCAGCTAGACTGGTGTGGATTGCGATCCCGGCAGCCGGTTCGGCGGGAAAGCGATAGACGCCGGTGGAGATGGCGGGAAAGGCGATGGTCTTGAGTCCGTGTTTCCGGGCAAGGCCGAGGCTGCTGCGATAACAGCTGGCGAGCAGCTCTTCCTCGTCATGATCGCCGCCATTCCAGACGGGGCCGACAGCGTGGATCACATGCCTTGCCGGCAGGCGATATCCCCCGGTGATCTTCGACTGCCCGGTTTTGCAGCCGTTCAGCCTCCGGCATTCGGCGAGGAGTTCCGGCCCGGCGGAGCGATGGATCGCGCCATCGACACCGCCGCCGCCGAGCAGGCTGCTATTGGCCGCATTGACGATGGCATCGACAGGAAGCCTGGTAATATCGCCGAGAGCCACGGTGAAGCGTGTCTTCGAGATGGAGGCAACATCGGAACGAATGATCTCGGGCGCGGACATGATGATCTCCTCGATCCTCGAAAGGGCTTTCATCGCTCCCAATAGGGAACGGGACCATAAAGTTCCGCAAGAAAATCGATGAAGACGCGCACTTTCGCTGGTAGGAACTGTCGGCTGGGGTAAACGGCCGAAAGCGTGACATTGTGCGAGCCTTCATAGGCCGGCAGGACTTGAACGAGACGGCCGCTACGCAGCTCCGGGCCGACATCCCAGGTCGAGCGCAAGGCAATGCCGAGGCCGGCGATGACGGCTTCGCGGACGACCTCGCTGGAATTGGTGATCAGCCTGCCCTCCGGCCGGAAGGTCAGGCTGCCTTGCGGGCCGTCGAGCCGCCAGGGGTCGTGATTGTGCGCCGGCAGGCAGATATGGCGGCGCAGATCCTCGATATCCTCGGGCGTGCCGTGCGTATCGATATAGGCCGGTGAAGCGCAGAGCACCCTGCGCACCGGCGCAAGCCTGCGGGCGACGAGACTGGAATCGGTGAGCTCGGCGATGCGGATGGCAAGATCGAAGCCGCCGCCGACGATATCGACGAATTCGTCGCTCAGTACCAGGTTGATCGCGAGTTCCGGATGGGCCTGCATGAAGGATTTCAGATGCGGCGCGATATGCAGCCGGCCGAAGGATGTCGGGGCGGAGATCTTCAGCGTGCCGTGCATCTGCGAGGAGCGCCCGGCAATATAGGCTTCCGCCTCTTCGAGCCCGGCGAGAATGGCAAGCACGCGGTCGTAGAAGCCCTGGCCCGCCTCCGTCAGCGAAATCTGCCGCGTGGTGCGCTGCAGGAGCCGGGTGCCGAGCCTGTCTTCGAGGCGCTTGATGCGCTTGGAAATCACCGCCGGCGAAAAACCGAGCGCGCGGCCGGTCAGCGACATGCTGCCGGTCGCGACGACGCTGGCGAAGATTTCGAGATCTCCTAAATTGGTCATGCACGATTATTACCTGTTTTGGAATAAATGCTTATCATTTGCTCCAAACTTGGGAAAGCGCTAAGCCTGTTATGCGTTAAAAGGAGGCTGCTCCCAAACCGGATGCAGGAGGAGGACGGCATGGCCGAGGCCATTTCATTTCTGGAGCCGCGTGCGGATGTTCTTGCCCGCCGCAGCATGATCGTCGCCGATCTTACCGATCTTCTCGCACCCGAATGCCTCATTCACGAGGCGCGTGAGCTCGTTCCGTTCGAAACCGATGCCTTCGTCTCCTATCGCCGCGTGCCGCTCGCCGTCGCGCTGCCGCGCTCGACGGCCGAAGTCGCCGCTGTCATGAAATATTGCCATCGCTACGGCATTCCCGTCGTGCCGCGCGGCGCCGGCACCTCGCTTTCCGGCGGCGCCATCCCGCAGGAGGATGCCGTCGTTCTCGGCCTTTCCAAGATGAACCGCATCCTCGACGTTGATTATGCCAATCGCGCCGCGACCGTACAGGCGGGGGTGACGAACCTGCATGTCTCCGAAAGCGTCTCGGCCGATGGTTTCTTCTACGCGCCCGACCCGAGCTCGCAGCTTGCTTGCACCATCGGCGGCAATATCGGCATGAATTCCGGCGGCGCGCACTGCCTGAAATATGGCGTCACGACCAACAATCTGCTCGGCGTCAAGCTGGTGCTGACCGACGGCACCGTCATCGATCTCGGCGGCAAGGCGCTGGATGCGGCGGGTTACGATCTGCTCGGCCTTGTCTGCGGCTCGGAAGGCCAGCTCGGCATCGTCACCGAGGCGACGGTGCGGCTCATCGCCAAGCCGGAGGGCGCCCGGCCGGTGCTGTTCGGCTTCGATACGTCGGAAGAGGCGGGCGCTTGCGTGGCCGATGTCATAGCCGCCGGCATCATTCCCGTCGCCATCGAATTCATGGACAAGCCGGCGATCGAAATCTGCGAGGCCTTTGCCCATGCGGGCTATCCGCTCGATGTCGGCGCGCTGCTGATCGTCGAGGTCGAGGGTTCGGAAGCGGAAATGGACGACATGCTTGCCAGCATCGTCGCCATCGCCCGGACCCATCAGGTCAAGACAGTGCGCGAATGCCAATCGGCGACGGAGGCGGCCCTGATCTGGAAGGGCCGCAAATCGGCCTTCGGCGCCACCGGCCGCATTGCCGACTATATCTGCATGGACGGCACCGTGCCGCTCAGCCAGCTTTCCCATGTGCTGAAGAAGACGGCCGAGATTATCGACGGCTACGGCCTGCGCGTCGCCAATGTCTTCCACGCCGGCGATGGCAACATGCATCCGCTGATCCTGTTCAACGCCAACGATCCCGACGATGCCGCCAAGGCGGAAGCCGCCGGCAACGATATCCTGCGGCTTTGCGTCGATGCCGGCGGTTGTCTGACCGGCGAGCACGGCGTCGGCATCGAAAAACGTGACCTGATGCGGCATCAATATGCCGATGTCGATCTTGCCCAGATGATGTCGGTGCGCGCGGCCTTCGATCCCGGCTGGCTCCTCAACCCTTCCAAGGTCTTCCCGCTTGACGGACGTAACGCCGCATGACCGAGTTTCATCCCAGGACCGAGGAGGAAGCCGCCTCCATCATCAGCGATCATGCGGCGCGCGGCGCGGCTCTCGCGATCGTCGGCGGCAACACACGATCCGGCTTCGGCAACGAGGTGGTCTCCGAAGCGGTCCTGTCGTCGCGCGATCTTGCCGGCATCGTCGCCTATAATCCGGGCGAGATGGTGATGACCGCGCGCGCTGGCACGCCGGTCGCCGAGATCGAGGCGGCCCTTGCCGAGGGTGGCCAGATGATGGCGTTCGAGCCCATGGATCATCGGCCGCTGATGGCGACGCAAGGCGAGCCGACGATCGGCGGCATTTTCGCGGCCAATGTCTCCGGCCCGCGCCGTTTCGTCAGCGGTGCAGCGCGAGACAGCCTTCTCGGCATCCGCTTCGTCAACGGCAGGGGGGAGATCGTCAAGGCCGGCGGGCGGGTGATGAAGAACGTCACCGGCCTCGATCTGGCCAAGCTGATGGCCGGTTCGCACGGAACGCTCGGCCTGCTGACGGAGGTGACCTTCCGCGTGCCGCCGAAGCCGAAGACGGAGGAGACGATCGTCGTTTCCGGCCTCAATGATGCGCAGGCGGCCAATGCAATGGGCGCGGCCATGGCCCTGCCTGTTGACGTATCGGGTGCAGCCCATTTGCCCTTGACGGTCGCCTGGTCCTTCCTCGACGGCACCATGCCGCAGGGCGAGGCGACGGTGCTGCGCATCGAGGGCCTTCCCGGCTCCGTCTCGGCCAGGGCCGAGAAACTGGCCGCGGCGATGGGCCGGCTTGGGCCTGTGAAGCGCCTCGAAGAGGATGGCAGCCGCAGGCTCTGGCGCGAGATCCGCGATGTGAAACCCTATGCCGATGCCACGATGCGCCCGATCTGGCGGGTATCGGTCGCCCCCAGCATCGGCCACCAGCTTGTCGCGGCCCTTCGCCTGGAAGCAGGCGTCGATGCCTATTACGATTGGCAGGGCGGCCTTGTCTGGATGCGCATGGAGGCGGAGCCGGAAGGCGATACGCTGCGGCGCTACATTCATGCCTTGGGCGGCGGACACGCGACCTTGATGCGCGCCACCCCAGCTCTCCGGGCAATGACACTGGCCTTCCAGCCGCAGCCCGAGGCGGTTGCCATGCTTTCCGCGCGCGTGAAGGAAAAATTCGATCCTGCGGGAATTTTTAATCCGGGGAAGATGGCGTGATGCGGATGGGTTCCTTCGTGCAGCGCCCCCTCACCCTAACCCTCTCCCCGCAGGCGGTAGGGCAATCGCATATGAGGCTTGTCGGTGCCGCAAGTTCCTTCTCCCCTCGGGGAGAAGGTGGCCCGAAGGGTCGGATGAGGGGGCTGGCCGATTTGAATGCGGGGATTTTCGTGCTCTTGGCACCCCCTCATCCGCCTGTCGGCACCTTCTCCCCGAGGGGAGAAGGGGGACGCGGCAACGCCCTCATTTCATATGGGATAGCCCTACCGCAAGCGGGGAGAGGGGACGACCTTGTTTGCAGTGCTTTATCGGATCGCCAGAGGCTGAGAGATGACGGAGGGCGCGTCTATCCCCTTCTCCCCGTTCATACGGGGAGAAGGTGGCCGCCCTTCGGTAAAAACTCAGGAGGCCGGATGAGGGGCGGAACCTTGCTCGAACGGGGACGTGCATAGATGCAAACCAATTTCACTCCCGAACAGCTTGCCGATCCGCATGTGGCCGAGTCCGAGGCGATCCTGCGCAGATGCGTGCATTGCGGCTTCTGCACCGCCACCTGTCCCACCTATGTGACGCTCGGCAACGAGCTCGACAGTCCGCGCGGCCGCATCTACCTCATCAAGGACATGCTGGAAAACGGCCGGGCCGCCGATGCCGAAGTGGTGACGCATATCGATCGCTGTCTTTCCTGCCTTGCCTGCACGACGACCTGTCCATCCGGGGTCGACTACATGCATCTGGTCGATCACGCCCGTGCCCATATCGAAAAGACCTACCGGCGCCCGCTGATGGACCGGTTGACCCGCAATGTGCTGGCGGCCGTGCTGCCCCATCCCGGTCGTTTCCGCCTGGCTCTGCGGCTTGCGAGCCTCGGCCGGCCGTTCAAGGGCCTGTTGAGGCGCGTTCCGGCGTTGAAAGCTTTCGCTGCCATGCTCGATCTTGCGCCGCGTCGCATTCCGGCGCCGTCACTCTTTGCCAAGCCCGCCCGGCATGAGCCACAGACGGAGCGGCGTGGTCGCGTCGCGATCCTGACGGGCTGTGCCCAGCCGGTGCTCGATCCGGCGATCAACGAGGCGACCATACGCCTGCTGACGCGCCTCGGCGTCGAGGTCGTCGTGCCGGAAGGCGAGGTCTGCTGCGGTTCGCTGGTCCACCATATGGGGCGCGAGGAACAGGCGCTCGCCGCCGCCCGCGCCAATGTCGATGTGTGGATGCGTGAGATCGAGGCCGGAGGGCTCGACGCCATCGTCATCACCGCCTCGGGCTGCGGTACGACGATCAAGGATTATGGCCACATGCTGCGGCTCGATCCGGCCTACGCCGAAAAGGCGGCGAGGGTTTCGGCGCTTGCCAGGGACATCACCGAATATCTCGCAAGCCTCGAGCTGCCGTCGCATATGCCGCGCGGCATCACCGTCGCCTATCATTCCGCCTGCTCCATGCAGCATGGGCAGAAGATCACCATGGCGCCGAAGCTGCTTTTGAAGGCCGCCGGCTTCACGGTGCGCGACCCGGCGGAAGGGCATCTCTGCTGCGGCTCTGCCGGCACCTACAACATCATGCAGCCGGAGATTTCGGCCGAACTGAAGGCGCGCAAGGTCAGGCACATCGAGGCGACGAAGGCCGATATCATCGCGACGGGCAATATCGGCTGCATCACGCAGATCGCCACGGGGACAGGCATTCCCATCCTGCATACGGTGGAATTGCTGGATTGGGCCTATGGCGGCGATATGCCGGCCAAGCTGAAGGGGCTGCGGCCTAATTCCGTGAAAAGCTGAGCCGCTCTATCTTTTTGTTTTCACGCAATTCCGGACGGAAAACCGCTGCGCACTTTTCCTGGAATTGCTTTAATGCAGCCTGTCCGGCGTCGGCACGTGATGAGCCTGCCATTCGACTTCGAACCTATCGGCGGCAATCCGCCTCATGCTGATGCGATCCTGCCCTTCCTCGAAGAAAATGCCATCGACCAGGCCGGCGATGCCGTCGTAAAACGAGCCTTCGACAAGGCTGGTGACCCGCCGCATCTTACGTCCCAATGCGGTAAAATCGGCAATCGACATGCATTGTCGCCGGCCATCGGCAAACACGTCGATAAGCCGGGGGACATCGCCGGTGATGTCGACCTCGTAGTAGACGATGACCGGCTCCTTGCTTTCCGGATGGATCCAGTCGCATCTGTAATAGGAAAAGCTCATGTGCTGGAACATAGCACATAATCCCCCAGGCCTGAACCGGTTTGGGAGATCGATCTCGAACCTCAGCCAGGCCGGCTTCAGAAGTTGAACGAGACGCCGAGGTTGAGCGCATGGGTGAAGACCCTGGTCTTCAGCGTGTCGCCGCTGTCGATCGAGACGTTGTTCACGAAGTTGTAGTTGCCCTTGTATTCAACGAAGGTCGACCAGTGCTCGGCGAACTGATAGCTGACGCCGGCCTGTGCCTGCAGCGAGGCGCCGCCAAATTGATAGTCGAAGGTGCGGCCGGATGCGCGGGTGACTTCGACGTGCGGCACGTTGATACCCGCACCCAGGCCGAGATAGGGCGTCCAGTTGCGGGCAGGGTCCTGGAACCGGTAGAGTGCGTTCAGCGTCAGCATGTTCAAGCCGTCGGTGAACTCGAAATGCGACCAGCCCGGCGTATTGCCGAGATCGCCATAGACCTTGGCATGCGAGTAATCCAGCGACACGCCCCAGTTCGGCTTGTCGAGCTGATCAAGCCACCAGATGCCGCGGAAGCCGAAATAGGGAGGCATCTTGAAGGATTTGCCCGACCAATTGGGGTCGAAATCGGCGCCATCCGACGTGGTCACGTTGCCGCCGGTTGCGCCCTGCACGCCGCCATAGGCGGAAAACTGCATCTCTGCGGAAGCGGAATTGGCGGTAAATACGAATGCTGAAATAGCAAGCGCGGCAAGCGCCGGCTGCCTGATGCGAAATGCACGATGCATATGAAATCCCTGGATGCCAAAGTGCTACCATCTAAACGCGCTTCCGTGACATTTCTATTGCGGTCACCTGTGCGCATGCACGGCTTAGGTGGGAAAACTGACGGTAAACTGAAGGGAATGGGCCGTTTTGCGGCAGGTCGGCGCGATAAGTTTCAGGCTGTAACACCGGTGCAACACTGGCGTCAGCAAAACCTAGCGCGGAATGGCGCGTCATGTGAGATACGGGCGTTCTTGACCTGCATGATCGGTGCCATGCCATGGTTCGGAACGCCCGCAAGCTGATTCGAATCAGGGGGAGGAGATACCGCTCCGCTTAGCCTCCGAACAGAGTTCTCAGAACATCGACTCCGCGATCCTGATAGCTGACTTCGCCCTGCTTGTTGCCGGGGCCGACGACGATGACCTTAGTGCCGACAGGGACCCGCTCGTAGAGATCCGTCACGTCCTTGTTCATCATGCGGATGCAGCCGGAAGACATATTGAGACCAATGCTCCACGGCTGGTTGGTGCCATGGATGCGGAAAGCCGTGTCGTTGCCGTTGCGATAGAGATACATGGCGCGCGCGCCAAGCGGATTGTCCTCGCCGCCGTCCTGAAAAGCAGGCAGCTTATGGCCCTTCTTGGCTTCGCGAACGATCATTTCGGCCGGAGGCGTCCAGCCCGGCCATTCCGCCTTGCGGCCGACCTTGACGACGCCGGACCAGCCGAAACCGTCGCGCCCGACGCCGATGCCGTAGCGCCTTGCACGATTGTTGCCCTCGACGAGATAGAGATACTTGTTGTTGGTGTCGACGATGACGGTGCCCGGCGCCTCGTTCGTCGCAAGCCGCACCATGCGCCGCTGGAACTGTGGTTTCACCTGGCCTTGCGGTTCCATCGCAACCCGGATCACGTCGCCGCGCGTCGCCGGTGCCGCGTAGGGCGCGGAAGCGGTAAAGGCCGCTGCATTCGACGCCGCAAGAAGACACGCCGCGACGACGCCTGTCGCCACGACCGATAGTACTGCTCTCATATGGCATTCCCCTCGTTGAATTCAGGAGGAAACTACCGGAACCTGCGAGGGGATCAAGATCAAAATGCCGAATGAGGAGAACGGCCTGGAAGAACCGCCCTCTGTTCTATCGTGGATCAGACTATAGTCTGAATTATAGTGGAGAGCTTTCAGGCGTTGCGAATACTGCCCCTTCGATGGGGAGTATCGCCGCGCAGGTCCAAAGGCTGTTGGCGCTCACATCACGATGACGCGGGTTCCGACCTTCACGCGATTATAGAGGTCGGTGACATCTTCGTTGCGCAGGCGGATGCATCCGGAAGACACGGCGTTGCCGATGGTCCAGGGCGCATTGGTGCCGTGGATGCGATAAAGGGTGGAGCCGAGATACATGGCGCGGGCGCCGAGCGGATTGGCTTCGCCGCCTTCCATGTGAGCGGGAAGATAGTGCCCCTTGGCCGCTTCGCGCGCGATCATTTCGGATGGCGGCGTCCAGTCCGGCCATTCCTGCTTGCGGGTAACGGTATGGGCGCCGGCCCATTCGAAGCCGGGCTTGCCGACGCCGACGCCATAGCGGCGCGCCTTGCCATCGTCCATCACCAGGTAGAGGAAGCGGTTATTGGTGTCGATGACGATGCTGCCGGGTCTTTCCTTGGTCTGGTAGTCGACGATCTGCGGCAGGAATTGCGGATCGATCTGGCCGCGGATTGTCGGACGCTGCGCACGGACAACGGCAACCTGCTGGACGACAGGGCGCGCAAACAGGCCGCGCGGCTGCACGACCTGACGCACCTGCGGATTTGCCTGCTGTTCCATCCTGGGATCGGCCGTGCGGCGCGCCATCGGGCGGGGATAGACGACCGGCTGCACATTGCCGCCGCCAAGCTGCATCACCCAGGGGGCGGTCAGATCGGGACTGACGATGACGGGCGGGCGCGACTGATAACGGTCGTCGGCAAAGGCGGTTGACGCAAGCAAGCTCAGAGCGCCCGCGACACACAGGACGGCATGTTTCATCATCGGACAAACTCTCTACACATGGGCCGAGGATGGGCGCGAAGGCACCCGGTCGAAACCATGGTGCCACTTGCACGCGAGCGAATGGTAAACATCTATTCATCAAAATGCCGCGAAGCCGATAAAGCTTTATCAGGGTTACCGCCTGGTTTGGAAAGATGGTTTGCAAGTGGTAAATCTGGAATCGGAATGCGCGATCGTCGAAATGTGCTTACGATTTTAAGCGTTTGATTGATCTGGTTTTATCCGATATTTGCATACCGGCTTCCGGTAGCGCGCGCTGAAATAGGGACGAATCGCGAAAATGGCCGAGACGGGCATCATCACCGGTGAAGACGGCAGGGACCGCTGCTTCTGGCACGGCAACCTGCCGGAATATCAGCGCTATCACGACGAGGAATGGGGCCGCCCGGTCGTCGACGACATCAGGCTCTTCGAGAAGATTTGCCTCGAGGGCTTTCAATCCGGCCTCTCCTGGCTGACGATCCTGCGCAAGCGCGAAAATTTCCGCGCCGCTTTTGCCGGTTTCGATTTCGAGAAGGTCGCCAGGTTTGGTGATGCCGATATCGAGCGCTGTCTCGCGGATGCCGGCATCATCCGCCATCGCGGCAAGATCGTTTCCACCATCAACAATGCCAACCGCGCCATCGAGCTGCGTGGCGAATTCGGATCGCTCGCCCGCTATTTCTGGAGCCACGAGCCAGCCGCCGCCGAACGCCCCGAGGTCTTCGATTTTGCGCATCTTCGCGCCAATCCGACGACGCCTGCTTCCGTGCGGGTTTCGAAGGATCTGAAGAAGCGCGGCTGGGCCTTCGTCGGTCCGACCACAGTCTATGCTTTCATGCAGGCCATGGGCCTAGTCAACGATCACATCGAAGGCTGCTACTGCCGGAAAGAGGTGGAGGCGATGCGTTGCGCATTGGAGCGGCCATGAAAGGCGCGCTTCTCGGCCTTTCCATGGCAATGTTCATGCTGTTTAGCGGTGTCGCCGCTGAGGCCCAGAGCGACAGCCGGCAACAGCAGCAGCCGCAGCTCGACCGTGGCGAGAAAGTCGAGAAGATCGGCTTTCCCGCCGTCCTCGAGAAGCTGACGGGCTGGACGAAATTCGGCAAGGGCAAGGTTTACACGTTGCCGCTCAAGAAGGGCCAGCATGTGCGGGTCACCTTCAGCTCCAAGAGCAAATACGCCTATATGGCGATCTTCGACCTGTCGTCGAGCGACGACGAATCCTTCTTCGGCACGGACGAGGACGGCGATACGGCCGACGTGACCGTCAACGAGGATACGACCTGGCTGATCAAGCCCTATTATTCGCGCGTCACCCGTCGTCGCGGTCTCGGCGCACCTTACGAAATCCTCATCGATCCCAATCCGCCGGCCGCGCGGCAGACGCCCGCCGATCAGCAGAAGGATCAGGGTCCGATGCTCTTCCCGCCACGTTCGAAGTAGGGACAATAGAGCCGTTCCAGGAAAAGTGCTCAGCGGTTTTCCGTCCGGAATTGCGAAACAACCGAGAGCTTACAGCAGCGCGTCGAGCACGCCGCGCAGCTCGCCGAGATGACCGATCTTGCGGAAACGCGGCGCTTCGGTCGGTTCCTCGACATGTTCGAAGGACCATGTGAGCTCGTGCGGCACGAAGACGCCATAGCTTCCGGCGGCGAGCGCCGGCACGATATCCGATTTCAGCGAGTTGCCGATCATCATCGCCCGTTCCGGCCCGTCCCCCACCTTGGAAAAAATGCGGCGATAGGTGGAGGCGTTCTTGTCCGAGACGATCTCGACCGCATCGAAGAGGTCGCCGAGCCCGGATTGGGCGAGCTTGCGCTCCTGATCGAAGAGATCCCCCTTGGTGATCAGCACCAGCAGGTATTTTCCGGACAGGGCTTCCAGCGTCTCCCGCACATGCGGCAGGGTTTCGACGGGATGGGCAAGAAGATCGCGGCCGATGTCGAGGATCTGGGCGATGACGGTCGCCGGCACTTCGCCTTCCGTGATCTCGATCGCGGTCTCGATCATCGAGAGGGTGAAGCCTTTGATGCCGAAGCCGTAGTGCCTGAGGTTGCGCTTTTCAGCCTCCAGCAGCCGCGCGGAAATGAGGTCGCTTGCGGCGTGATCGGCGAGAAGTTCGGTAAATTGCAGCTCCGTCAGCCGGTAGAACTGTTCGTTCTGCCAGAGCGTGTCGTCGGCATCGAAGCCGATTGTGGTCAAGGGGCGTTGCGTCATCGGTATGTCCGTTTTGCGCATGACATGAAGGTTGGAGTCTATCCCGCGGCGGACCGGAAGCAAGAGCGGGCGCCGGTAACCGCATCGTGATCGACGGCAGGTCTCGCGTTGAAAACGGTTTCCGGTGCATTATGTGCTTGTTGTCTCGACCGCCGCGGAGCCAGAGCCGGGCCTCGATGGCCGTCTTATGACCTCCCCAGGGTAGCGCCGATAGCGACTGCCGTGCCGAGGCCAATTCATAGCCAAAAGATATGCATTCACCGGCCGGAAGCGTCTTCCGGCTGACCACAAGGGAATTTCTCCTATGCGTTACAATCAACTCGGCAATACCGGGCTGTTCGTTTCCGAACTTTGCCTGGGCACGATGACCTTCGGTGAAGCCAATCCCGAAAACGGCCTGTGGGGCTCGATCGCGGACGTCGATCAGGCGCTGGCGGACAAGATCGTCGAAGGGTCGCTTGCGGCCGGCGTCAACTTCATCGACACCGCCGACGTCTACTCCTCCGGCAATTCCGAAAAGCTGCTCGGCCAGGCCCTGAAGAACCTCGGCGTTCCCCGCAAGGACGTCGTCATCGCCACCAAGGTCTATGGCGTCATGGGCGACAAGCCGAACGATCGCGGTGCCTCGCGCGGCCATATCATGGATTCCGTGCAGGCGAGCCTCGATCGCCTGCAGACCGATCACATCGACCTCTACCAGATCCATGCCACGGACACGGTAACCCCGATCGATGAGACGCTGCGGGGACTGGACGATCTCGTTTCGCGCGGTCTGGTGCGCTATGTCGGCGTTTCCAACTGGCAGGCCTGGCGCATCGCCAAGGCACTCGGCATTTCCGAACGTCGCGGCTTCGCCCGCTTCGAGACGGTACAGGCCTATTATTCCATCGCCGGCCGCGATCTGGAGCGTGAAATCGTGCCGCTGATGACGGAAGAGAAGCTCGGGCTCATGGTCTGGTCGCCGCTGGCTGGCGGCCTGCTCTCGGGCAAATATGGTCCCGGTGCTCCCGGCAATGGCGAGGGGCGGCGCGCGAGCTTCGACTTCCCGCCCGTCGACAAGGACCGCGCCTGGGCCTGCGTCGCCGCGATGCGCGAAGTGGCGGAGAAGCATGGCTCCAGCGTCGCCACCGTGGCGCTTGCCTGGATTCTGGCGAAGCCCTTCGTCACCAGCATCATCATCGGCGCCAAGCGCCTCGATCAGCTCGATCAGAATCTTGCCGCCGTCAAGCTGAAGCTCGATGTTGACGATATTGCAAAGCTCGATCAAGTCAGCGCGCTTCCGGCCGAATATCCCGGCTGGATGCTGGCCCGCCAAGGCGCGCAGCGGGTGCCGCAACCGTTCGAGCCGAAAGCCTGATATCATGCGGACGCCGGGCCGCCGCCATTCGTGGCGGCCCGGCTGCTGTCACAGCTCGATGACGATCTTGCCGAAGGCGCCGCGATCGAGATGATCGAAGGCGGCCGGTACTTCACCGAAAGCATAGCGGTGGTCGATGACCGGCTTCAGGCCGATACTGTCGACCGCGCGGACGAAGTCTTCGAGCGAGCGGCGGTGGCCGACGCTGATGCCTTGGATGACGGGAGATTTCAACAGCAGCGGCCCCGCCGGACCCGAAATATCGAAGCCCTCGAGGACGCCGATGACGGAGATCCGGCCGTGAAGCGCCACCGCCTTCAGCGATTGGCCCAGGTTAGGCCCGCCGGCGATTTCGATGATATGGTCGATGCCGCGATCATTGGTGAGGCGATAGACCTCCTCCACCCAATTGCTTTTGTTCCTGTCGATGCCATGATGGGCTCCGAGCGCCTTGGCCTTTGCGAGCTTCTCCGGCCCTGATGAGGTCACGAAGACCTCGGCTCCTTGTGCGGCGGCGATCTGCAGGGCGAACAGCGCCACGCCACCCGTTCCCTGCACCAGCACGCTGTCACCGGGCTTGATCTTGCCGCGCTCCACCAGGGCAAACCATGCCGTCAGGCCGGCGCAGGGCAAGGTGCTTGCCTCGGCATAATCGAGGGTTGCCGGCGCCGATACGAGCCAATCCTGCGGGATGGCGATATATTCGGAAAGCACGCCGGGATGGAAGCCGCCCAGCGTCTTGTAGGGCGGGTTGCGGGCATCGCCGAGCGGCTTGTCGTCGATCCAGCCGGGATGAAAGGTCGAAATAACCCGATCGCCAACCGAGAATCTAGTCACCCCGTCTCCCACCGCTTCGACCACGCCTGCCATATCGGAGGCTGGTAAGAAGGGAAACTGGAGCGGCAGGCCCATGCCGGTCTCACGAACGAGCTTGTCACGATAGTTCAGCGAAACGGCCTTCACCCGCACCAGCACTTCGCCGCGCGCAGGTGTCGGAACCGCCGTTTCCGAGAGGACCAAGGGGGCGCCGACGGCGACCGTCTCGAGGGCCCAGCGCTTCGTGGTTTTTGTCATCATGATCTCCTGAGAGGAATTGAAAGCAATGGAGCCACTATATCGTTGCTTTCATGTCGCCAGTGGCGATATTATTTCCGCTAACTGGTTCCTATAGGGAAGCAATCATCATGAATGACATGCTCAACGGCATTTCGGAATTCGTGGAGGCGGTCGAGGCCGGCGGTTTTTCGGCGGCGGCGGCGCGCATGAATCTCTCGCGCTCGGCCATCGGCAAGACCATCGCGAGGCTGGAAAGGCGCCTGAATGTGCGCCTGTTTCACCGCACCACCCGCATGCAGAGCCTGACGGATGAAGGCCAGGCCTTCTACGAGCGCTGCCGCCGGGCGCTGGACGAGATACAATCGGGCGAGGCCATGCTGGAATCGGGCAAGCGCGAGGTCACGGGACGCCTGCGCATCTCCATGCCCGTGCTCTTCGGCCGCCGTTGTGCCGCACCGCTGTTGCTGGAACTGGCCCGCAGGCATCCCAGGCTCGAACTGGATCTTTCCTTCAGCGACAGGGTGGTCGATCTCTTCGACGAGGGGTTCGATCTGGCTGTTCGCAACAGCGCGCTGCGCGACGAAGCCGGCCTTGCCGCGCGCAAGATCGCCCTTCATCGCATGACGCTGTGTGCGGCGCCGGATTATCTTGCCGCAAGAGGCGCGCCGCAGACCATTGCCGACCTCGATGGCCACGACCTGATCGTCTATGGGAGATCGGGCGAGACGAAGAAATGGACCTTCCTGCAGGATGACGGAACGGCCGTCGATTACTTTCCGGAAACGCGGCTGCGCCTCGATGATCTGGAGGTCATGGCGGATGCGGCGGTGTCGGGAATGGGGATTGCCTGGCTGCCCTGCTGGCTGGTGCGCGATCACGTATACGCCGGCAGGCTGGCTCAAGCGCTGAAGAATGTTTCGAGCCGGGCTATCGACGTCTATGCGGTCTGGCCGCAGACACCGCAGCTCTCGCTGAAGATGCGCGCGGTCATCGATTTGCTGGCCGCACGCCTGCCCGCCATCATGGGCTGATCGACCAATGGCTATCTGACCTTAGTCGAGGGCACCACTGTACGGATTTGCGCGAGCCGGCCGGCCAGAAAAGGAGGCGGCACGGTGCCGCCTCCCATTTATCGGATGATTTACTTGCCGTGCTTCTTCAGCCAGGCTTTCATTTCCTTGATCTCGGCTTCCTGCGCGGTGATGACGCCTTGCGCCAGTTTGCGCAGCTCGGGATCCTTGCTGTATTTCAGCTCGATCTTCGCCATGTCGATCGCGCCCTGATGATGGGGGATCATGCCGCGGACGAAATCCGCGTCGGCGTCACCGCTATAGTGGATCATCATGTCCTTGTGCATCTTGCCCATGGCGTCGTTGAACGCCTTGCTGGAGGCGCCCTGATCGCCCATGGGCTTGCTCATGTTCATGCCCGACATGTCGTCTGCGAGCGCGGGCAGGCTAAGGGCAAAGGCGAATGCGCCGGCGAGGATCAGCGATTTTGAGGTAGACATAGGTGTCCTTTCCGTTTCTGGACGGTATCTGGATTTGACCGGATGGCCGCTCGTTGATGGAATGCAGATGATCGTCAGGCGAAACGGGGCGGAGGCGGCGTCGGCTGCGGCCGCGAGTCGGCGAGACGTTGAACGGGCGCCGGTGCGGGATAGGAGAATGCGTGCTTGCCGCCTGCAGCCGCAAGGGTCGGTGTCAACGCAAGGCAGGCCGCACAGGATGGCACATGCGCCATACCGCCGGCGCAGGGGTTTTCCGGCTTCTTCTCCTGATGCTGCGCCATGTCGCTATGGCCCGCCATGCCAGGCATATCGGCCATGCCGTCGTGCATGCTCATGGTCGATGCGGCGGACATCGCCGACACGGAATCGCAGATGGGACAATTCGCCAGTGCCGGCATGGCACCGTAGAACATCCAGGCAATTACCATCGTCAGGATCGCAAGCAAGCGCATGAACACGAACCTAGCTGCGCCGGCCGCGAAGGCAAGCGTAAATTGCATCGTCTGAACATTGAAAGCCGCTCAAGACAGCAGTTTGACTTCTCTTATGATTTCGACAGGCGGAAAGCTGACGCAATCTACCGCATCGAAGGTGAGCGTAAACCTGGCAGGCGTTGCCTTCGCCCATGTCAGCGCTTCTTCCGCCGCGTGTGCGGAGATCTTCATCGCAATGGTGCAATGCGGTTGCCAGCGATCCGGGCGGGAATGCTCATGGCAAAGGGCAGGGTCGATCTCATCGTGAATGGCACTGTGTATCTGCCTCAGAACACGATCGTCCACGGGACGCGCCCACAGCACCAGCATCTCGTTTGGAAAATGGTCGATGCCGGAAAATTCGATCGATAGCGGTGGCACGTTTGCGAAAGCCTTCTGAGCCGCCGCGACGAGCCAGGGCACGGCTACGTCGGGATAGACCGCAAACGTCAGATGCGGCGGATAGTTCAGCGCCTGCATCGACGGAGTAGTTTCGAACCTGCTCGCCTCTCGCCAGAGATCCGTAACCGGAGTGGCGCTGTCACCAGTGCATTTCAAAACGATTGCGTATGGCATGGTCTCTATCTCGCCTTCTCAGGCTTTTGTCGGTTTTGTCGGCCGACAACATACAACAATCCTTGCCGCATTCCGCCCAATCCGCTAGTTAACCGCCACTGTTCCCATACCGGATTACCCTACAAATGAGCGACAAACAAAAGAAACCGCAGAAGCTCAAGGCCCGCCTGCCGCGTGGCTTTGTCGATCGTTCGGCCAGCGATATTCGCGCCGTCAACGAAATGACCGCAAAGATCCGGGCTGTGTATGAGCACTATGGTTTCGATCCAATCGAAACGCCGCTGTTCGAATATACCGATGCGCTCGGCAAGTTCCTGCCCGACAGCGACCGGCCGAATGAAGGCGTGTTCTCGCTTCAGGACGACGACGAGCAGTGGATGTCGCTGCGTTACGACCTGACGGCGCCGCTTGCCCGTCATGTCGCCGAGAATTTCAACGAGATCCAGCTTCCCTACCGCACCTATCGCGCCGGCTATGTCTTCCGCAACGAGAAGCCAGGCCCGGGCCGCTTCCGCCAGTTCATGCAGTTCGATGCCGATACCGTCGGCGCGCCGGGCGTGCAGGCGGATGCCGAGATGTGCATGATGATGGCCGATACACTGGAAGCCCTCGGCATCAAGCGAGGCGACTATGTGATCCGTGTCAACAACCGCAAGGTTCTCGATGGCGTTCTGGAAGCGATTGGTCTCGGTGGCGATGACAAGGCTGCCCAGCGGCTGAACGTACTGCGCGCCATCGACAAGCTCGACAAGTTCGGCCCGGAAGGCGTCGCGCTGCTGCTCGGCCCCGGCCGAAAGGACGAGTCCGGCGATTTCACCAAGGGTGCTGGCCTCAACAACGATCAGATCGAAAAGGTGCTCTTCTTCGTTGGCATCAAGGATTATGCCGAAAGTGCCGTGCGGCTCGCCGAGCTGGTCGCCGGCACCTCGAATGGCGTCGAGGGCGTCGACGAATTGAATTTCATCGGCAGTCTCGTCACCAGCGCCGGTTATCAGTCCGATCGCATCAAGATCGACCCTTCCGTCGTGCGCGGCCTCGAATATTATACCGGCCCGGTCTACGAAGCCGAGCTCACCTTCGACGTCACCAACGAGAAGGGCGAAAAGGTCGTCTTCGGCTCGGTCGGCGGCGGCGGTCGCTATGACGGGCTCGTGTCGCGCTTCATGGGCCAGCCGGTGCCGGCCACCGGCTTCTCCATCGGCGTCTCGCGCCTGATGACGGCGCTGAAGAACCTCGGCAAGCTCGGCGCCGAAGAGGTGATCGAGCCCGTGCTCGTCACTGTCATGGATGGCGATGTCGATGCCATGGGGCGCTACCAGCGCTTCACGCAGCAGCTGCGCGCTGCCGGCATTCGCGCCGAGATGTTCCAGGGCAATTGGAAGAAATTCGGCAACCAGCTGAAATATGCCGACCGCCGCGGCTGCCCGATCGCCATCATCCAGGGCGGCGATGAACGCGCTGAGGGCGTCGTCCAGCTCAAGGACCTGATCGAGGGCAAGCGCCTCTCCGGTGAGATCGAGGACAATGCCAGCTGGCGCGAGGCCCGCGTCGCGCAGGAAACCGTGCCGGAAGCCGAATTGATCGCAAAGGTCAAAGCTATCTTGGCGGCGCAGGCGGAAGACCGGAAGAGGACACTCGGCAATGTCTGAGTGCGCGGCCTTGCCCCTCACCCTAGCCCTCTCCCCGCAGGCGGGGAGAGGGGACGACCTCTTTTGCTGCGGATTGTCGTCCCTTAGTTGGGTCATGGATGGCGGCAGACTCCTTCATCCCCTTCTCCCCAGCGGGGAGAAGGTGCCCGATAGGGCGGATGAGGGGGCCGAGGAACGGAGTGACGAGGATCGTGAGCGTGAAGCGAAGGATAGCTTTCCCGAGCTGAGAAGCCCCCTCATCCGACCCTTCGGGCCACCTTCTCCCCGGGGGGAGAAGGGGAGGGCAATCCCATGCCCCTGATCAACCTCCCAGACTTTGCCGGCGATCTGCTGGCCGAGTTCGGCACCCGCCGGACGGAGCGAGTGGATACGCCCATCATCCAGCCGGCCGAGCCCTTTCTGGACATGGCCGGCGAGGATCTTCGCCGGCGCATCTTCTTGACCGAAAGCGAAACCGGCGCCAGCCTTTGCCTGCGCCCGGAGTTCACGATCCCGGTCTGCCTGCGTCATATCGAAACCGCCACGGGCACGCCGAAGCGCTATTCCTATCTCGGCGAGATCTTTCGCCAGCGCCGCGAAGGCGGCCATGAGTTTTATCAGGCTGGCATCGAGGATCTGGGTGACCGCGATACGGCCCGCGCCGACGCCCGCGCCATCGGTGATGCCATCGGTATCCTGACCCGCCTGGTCCCCGGCAAGCCACTCTCTGTGACCTTGGGCGATCAGGCCGTGTTCGAGGCCGTCGTCCAGGCGCTCGGGCTGCCGTCCGGCTGGCAGAAGCGGCTGATCCACGCTTTCGGCAACATGATGCAGCTTGAAACCTTGCTGACGCATCTGGCAAGCCCGCAGCCTGTCACCGGGCTCGATGCGCATGTGCTCGATTTCCTCAATCGCGGCGACGAGCCGGGGCTGGTCAAGCATATCGACGCCACCATGCAGGCAACCGGCTATTCCACCAATGCCAGCCGCTCGCCGCAGGAGATCGCCCGTCGTCTTCGCGAGAAGCTGGTCCTGTCGGAAACGCGGCTCGATGACGCCGCCTTCCGCGTGCTGGAGGAGTTTCTCTCTCTGACCGTGCCGTTGGCGGATGCTTCCGCTGCATTGGCCGGCTTTGCCGATGCGGCAGGGCTGGAGCTGGGCGCGGCCCTGAAGAATTTCGACGCCCGCGTTAAAGCATTGGCCGATGCCGGTGTCGATGCCTCGAAGATCGACTATCGCGCCGCCTTCGGTCGGCCGCTCGATTATTATACCGGCCTCGTCTTCGAAGTGACGGTAGAGGGATCAAGCGCGGTGCTTGCCGGTGGCGGCCGCTTCGACCGGCTGATGACCCTGCTCGGTGCCAAGGATCACATTCCGGCTGTCGGCTTCGCGCTCTGGCTCGACCGCATCGAAACCGCGAGGGCGGCCTGATGACCATCACGATAGCGCTTCCCTCCAAGGGCCGGATGAAGGACGACTGCTCGGCGGTTTTCGACCGCGCCGGCATGCCGATCGTCGCCGTCGGCAATGACCGCTCCTATCGCGGCCGCGTCGAAGGCTTCGAAGGCGTCGAGATCGCCTTCCTGTCGGCCTCGGAAATCTCGCGCGAGATCGGCAATGGCAGCGTCGATTTCGGCATTACCGGCGAAGACCTCGTGCGCGAAGGCATGGCGGAGGCCGACCGCCGTGTCGAATTCTGCGCAAGGCTGGGCTTCGGCCATGCCGATGTCGTCGTCGCGGTGCCGGATATCTGGCTCGATGTCGACACCATGGCCGATCTCGGCGATGTCGCCGCCGATTTCCGCGCCCGCCATGGCCGCAGGCTGACGGTCGCGACGAAATACTGGCGGCTGACGCAACAGTTCTTTTCGAGCCAGCACGGCATCCAGCTCTATCGTATCGTCGAAAGCCTCGGCGCCACGGAAGGGGCGCCGGCTGCGGGCTCGGCCGATATCATCGTCGACATCACCTCCACCGGCTCGACGCTGCGGGCGAACCATTTGAACGTCCTGTCGGACGGGATCATCCTGCGTTCTGAGGCTTGTCTGGTGCGTGCCCGCAAGGAAAGTCATGAAGGCGATCCGATGGTTGAGCGCATCATTTCCGCGGTGCGCAGCGCGCTCTGAGCATCCAGCTCCCTATTCACGCAATAAGGCCCGCCGGAATTCCGGCGGGCCTTTTGTCTTGGAGGATATGCTTTGATCAGGCGGTTGCGTAGGCACCGCGACGGGCATCGACCGAGTAGACGCCAGCGCCGTTGGTGGCGAGCATGATGTAGGCGCCGGCGAGCGTGACGTTCTTCAGGAAGTTGACGAAGTTCAGGCCGTTGATCCAGCCGTTGGCGGCAGCCGGAAAGTCCGGAACGTTGACGGTCGGCAGGTGGAAGACGATGCCGGTGAAGACGCAGAAAGCGGCAAGCAGCCAGCCGACGATGCGGATCTGGAAGCCGATGAGGACACAGACGCCGGTGATGAATTCGAAGGCGCCGGCGAGATAGGTCAGCAACGTCGCGGCCGGCATGCCGGCACCGGCGATCATGCCGGCGGTGCCGGACGGATCGGTCAGCTTGCCGAAGCCGGCGAAGATGAACATGAAAGCGAGCAGAATGCGCGCCACGAGAATGATGATGTTGTTAGTATTGGACATGACGATCTCCAGTAAATTCCATTCGGATCGGGTGGCGACAATTTCTGGAGGCAGATATCCGTGATTTTCAGGCAATTGAAAAGATAAACAACTGCGCACAATTAGTTCACAATCATTGAACAATGGGGCCGCCCGCCCGCTCTTCCCATCGGCTCGATATCGGCTATGGTGGCGCAAATTTATTCGCCAAATCATGATCTTTAGAAGGAAATCCCATGGCCGATCTGTCCTCGTTTCCGATTACGAAGCGCTGGCCTGCCAGCAATCCGGACATCATCCAGCTCTATTCGCTGCCGACGCCGAACGGCGTGAAGGTTTCGATCGCGCTGGAGGAACTCGGCCTGCCCTATGAGCCGCATCTGATCTCCTTCAACATCAATGATCAGAAATCGCCGGAATTCGTTTCGCTGAACCCGAATGGCCGCATTCCCGCGATCATCGACCCCAATGGTCCCGATGGCAAACCGATCGGTCTGTTCGAATCGGGCGCGATCCTGGTCTATCTCGCGGAAAAGACCGGCAAGCTCATCCCTGGCGATGCCGCCGGGCGTTACGAGACGTTGGAATGGGTCTTCTTCCAGATGGGCGGCATCGGTCCGATGTTTGGCCAGTTCGGCCATTTCTTCAAATTCGCCGCCGAAAAGGTTGCCAACAACTCCTATCCCGTCGAGCGTTACCGCGATGAGGCCAAGCGCCTGTTGAGTGTGCTGGAAGGTCGTCTGCAGGGACGTCAGTGGATCATGGGCGATGAATATACCATTGCCGACATCACCACCTTCCCGTGGGTCCGCGGCGTCGATGTCTTTTATGGCGGCCGTGAAATCCTCGAACTCGAAAGCTTCCCCTCGGTCATGAGCTGGCTTGATCGTGCTCTTGCGCGCCCGGCAAGCCAGCGCGGCCTCAATATTCCGAAGCGGGATTGATTGGATTCGAGCTCACCTGATCATCCTCAACAGTAGTTTTTATTGCCGGGTGGCAAGCTGGCTGCCCGGCTCCGGCTTGAAGCGTGGAAACAGAAAGACGCCGACCATGCTGCCGGTGTGTTGCCCATCCGCAGCAACGGATTCGCCGACGCAGAAGATCGGCTGGCGATAACCGCCGGCGCCGAGCGTCGTGGTGGAATAGCAGAAACAGGAATTGGTGGTTGCCGCCTGTTCGAACAGATCGAGGATACGCACTCGATCATGGGCGTCGTAGCAGTGCATCAGGCTCAGGAGACCGCATTCCGAGGAAGTCAGGCCATGCAGCATCGTGCTCCATTGCCCAAGCTTGATGATGCCGCTCGACAGATCGCCCGTCCAGCCCTCGGAAACGCAGAACTGCGCGAGCAGGTCAGGATTGTGACCGTCAAACTCCAGCGAGCCCGGCGCAAACGGTGCGGCAAAATTGGCCTTGGCAATCTTGAACAAGATGATCCCCACTTGAGCGCATAGTCCTCCTGCGCTTCATCCAAATTCCCATGCATCTTCCGGTTGGAATGTCTTCCCGCACGCCGCGCTCCACGAAAAAGCGAGGCATTCGGCTCCATTGATTCCATTTTTCGCCGTGCTTCTTCCGGACTGTCGATCCCGTCCGCGAAGTCATTTCAAGTAAAAAATCCGGATGCCCATCAACTCTCAAGCTCATGACTGTGCACGGGCACTGATTAAGCCTGCCGAAAATAAGTAAAATTTGCGTGCATCGCAGCTAACCCTCCAAAGTCGCCGCGCCGGGATTTATAAGAGCTTTTTTGAAAACGGCAATGGGGCAATTTGCGTAAATTTGCGCTACCGTGAAACTTGCCGGACTTATATCGGAACATAGAGCGGTTCAGCTTTTCACGGAATCTCTGAACCGCTCTATCTCTTTGTTGTCTCGCAATTCCGGACGGAAAACCGCTACGCACTTTTCCTGGAATTGCTCTAGGCGCGCAAACGAAAAGGGCGGCCCGAGAGCCGCCCTTCGTCAATTCCGGATGTCGGATTGAACAATGGTTATAAGGCTAAAGCCTTATCACATCATGTCCATGCCGCCACTTCAGGCCGCTTGGCGGCCTGAAGCATCAAAGATGCATGGGCGAAGCTTTATGGACATTCCCGTGATGAGGCCGTTGGCCTTGTCACATCATGTCCATGCCGCCCATGCCGCCCATGCCGCCCGGCATGCCGCCAGGGACATCCTTCTTCGGCAGTTCGGCAATCATGGCTTCGGTGGTGATCAGCAGCGAAGCAACCGAAGCCGCGTCCTGCAGAGCCGTGCGAACGACCTTGACCGGGTCGACGATGCCCATGGCGATCATGTCGCCGTAGACGCCGGTCTGAGCGTTGTAGCCGAAGTTGTCTTCGTTCTTGTCGAGGATCTTGCCGACAACGATCGAAGCTTCATCACCAGCGTTTTCAGCGATCTGGCGGCAAGGAGCCTGCAGAGCGCGACGAACGATGTTGACGCCGGCTTCCTGGTCGTCGTTTTCACCCTTGACGGTGATCTTGACGGAGGAGCGCAGCAGAGCAGTGCCGCCGCCCGGTACGATGCCTTCCTGAACGGCAGCGCGCGTCGCGTTGAGAGCGTCGTCGATGCGGTCCTTCTTTTCCTTGACTTCGATTTCCGTCGAGCCGCCAACGCGGATAACGGCAACGCCGCCAGCGAGCTTGGCAAGACGTTCCTGCAGCTTCTCGCGGTCGTAGTCGGAGGTGGTTTCTTCGATCTGGGCCTTGATCTGGGCAACGCGGCCTTCGATGTCGGACTTGGCGCCGGCGCCGTCGACGATCGTGGTGTTTTCCTTGGAGATCGAAACCTTCTTGGAACGGCCGAGCATGTCGAGGGTAACCGACTCGAGCTTGATGCCGAGGTCTTCGGAGATGACAGTGCCGCCCGTCAGGATGGCGATGTCTTCCAGCATGGCCTTGCGGCGATCGCCGAAGCCCGGAGCCTTGACGGCAGCGATCTTCAGGCCGCCGCGCAGCTTGTTGACGACGAGCGTAGCAAGAGCTTCGCCTTCGACGTCTTCAGCGATGATGAGGAGCGGCTTGCCGGTCTGAACGACGGCTTCGAGAACCGGGAGCATGGCCTGCAGGTTCGAGAGCTTCTTCTCGTGCAGCAGGATGAACGCGTCTTCGAGGTCGGCGATCATCTTTTCCGGGTTGGTCACGAAGTAGGGGCTGAGGTAGCCACGGTCGAACTGCATGCCTTCGACGACTTCGAGTTCGGTTTCGGCGGTCTTGGCTTCTTCAACCGTGATGACGCCTTCGTTGCCGACCTTCTGCATGGCTTCGGCAATATCGAGACCGATCTGCTTTTCGCCGTTTGCCGAGATCGTGCCGACCTGTGCGACTTCTTCCGACGTGTTGATCTTCTTGGCCTTGGCCTGGAGATCCTTGACGACTTCGGCAACGGCGAGATCGATGCCGCGCTTCAGGTCCATCGGGTTCATGCCGGCCGCAACGGCCTTGGCGCCTTCGCGAACGATGGCCTGGGCGAGAACGGTTGCGGTCGTGGTGCCGTCGCCGGCGATGTCGTTGGTCTTCGAAGCAACTTCGCGGACCATCTGGGCGCCCATGTTTTCGAACTTGTCTTCGAGTTCGATTTCCTTGGCGACGGTGACGCCGTCCTTGGTGATGCGCGGAGCGCCGAAGGACTTGTCGATAACGACGTTACGACCCTTCGGGCCGAGCGTGACCTTCACTGCGTCAGCGAGGATATCGACGCCACGAAGCATCTTTTCGCGGGCGTTGCGGCCGAATTTTACTTCTTTAGCTGCCATGTCTAAAAACTCCTGAATTCGCATTGTCCGGGTTTATGGCCCGTCAGCTGTATCGGAAAAGGGGAAATCGGCTGGATTAGCCGATGATGCCCATGATGTCGGCTTCCTTCATGATGAGAAGGTCTTCGCCGTCAAGCTTGACTTCGGTGCCCGACCACTTGCCGAACAGGATGCGGTCGCCGGCCTTGACGTCGAGCGGGACGATCTTGCCGGAGTCATCGCGAACGCCGGAGCCGACGGCGACGATTTCGCCTTCCTGCGGCTTTTCCTTGGCGGTGTCGGGAATGATGATACCACCCTTGGTCTTTGCTTCGGACTCGACGCGACGAACGACGACGCGGTCATGAAGGGGGCGGAAATTGGTGCTTGCCATTGTCTAATCCCTCGATCAAATGACATTCACGGATCAGCGGGGGATCCGTATGGGCTATGTTAGCACTCAGCCTTTGGGAGTGCTAGCGACGGTGATTTAGGGGTGGCTCCCAGACGAGTCAAGAACAGCACTGTGAATTTTTTGCGGCGCGCCTCGGCTTGTGTCGAGGATAATTAACGGCGCTGGTGACCATCGTGGCTATCTTGTCAGGTGGGCGCCCTGCTTTTCACGTCCGGGGCGAAAGCCCGGATTGTCTCTCATTGATCGTCATCTTCCCGTTCCGGAGCCGCTTTCCGGGCCTTGTGCGTCGCAAAAACCTTGCGGGCCGCTCTTGTAATTTGCCGGCCGGTTTGCGATGTCAGCCCGTGATTTATTAGGTGCGAGGACGGCATGGGCAAACGGATCGAAAGCTTTCGCGAAATCGGCGGACTTTATGATGTGGCGCTCTGCGATGTCTGGGGGGTGCTGCACAACGGCGTCTCCGCCTATGAGGAAGCCCCCATCGCGCTGGAAGCCGCCCGCGGCGAAGGGCTAGCCGTCGTGCTCATCACCAACTCTCCGCGCGTTGCTCCCAAGGTGGTCGAGCAGTTGCGGGCGATCGGCATTCCCGACAGCGCCTACGATCGCATCGTCACGTCGGGCGATGTGACGCGTAAGCTGATCGCCGCAGGCCCGAAGAAGGTATTTCTCCTCGGTCCGGAGCGGGATACCGGCATCCTCGAAGGTCTTGATGTCGTGCGTGTCGATGCGGGCGAGGCCGAAAGCATCGTCTGCACTGGCTTCTTCGATGACGAGACCGAAACGCCCGACGACTATACCGATATGCTGACGGCCTGGTCGGCCCGCAACGTGCCGCTGATCTGCGCCAATCCGGATCTCGTGGTCGAGCGCGGCCACCGGATGATCCCCTGCGCCGGCGCCATGGCCGCCTATTACGAGCGGCTCGGGGGTGAGACGCGCATCGCCGGCAAGCCGCACCAGCCGATCTATGATGCAGCGCTCGCCGCGGCGCGCGAAGTGCGCAGTGAATTCCCGCTGTCCCGCGTGGTCGCGATCGGCGACGGCATGCCGACCGACGTGCGCGGCGCGCTCGATTATGGCCTCGATCTCCTTTATATCAGCCATGGCATCCACGCCCGCGAATATGTCGTCGAGGGGCATACGGATGAGGCCGCCCTCGGTGCCTTCCTGGCACGCGAGCAGGCTTCGCCGAAGTGGTGGATGCCGCGCCTTGTCTGAGGAGAGTGGCAGACGATGACCGTTTTCCATCGCAACGAGACCCGCGAGCCGCTTCCCGATGCCTTGAAGGGCGGTGTCATCGCCATCGGCAATTTCGACGGCGTGCATCGTGGCCATCAGTCCGTGCTCACGCGCGCGCTGGAGATCGCCAGGGAACGCGGCATTCCAGCTCTCGTGCTGACCTTCGAGCCGCATCCGCGCACCATATTCAAGCCCGAGCAGCCGGTCTTTCGGCTGACCCCAGCGCCGTTGAGGGCGCGTCTCCTGGAAGCGCTCGGCTTCAACGCCGTCATCGAATATCCCTTTGATCGCGCCTTCTCGCAGCGTTCGGCCGATGAATTCGTCCATTCGATCCTGATCGACTGGCTGCATGCCTCCGAAGTCGTCACCGGCTTCGATTTCCATTTCGGCCACGATCGCCAGGGCGGTCCGGCTTTTCTCATGAACGCCGGCAGCCACAACGGTTTCGGCGTGACGCTCATCGATGCCTTCCGCGATGAAAATACCGAGGTCATCTCGTCGAGCCGCATCCGCGCGCTGCTGGCCGAAGGCGATGTTGCTCAGGCCGCCGGCCTGCTTGGATACCGCTTCACCGTCGAGGCGCCCGTCATCGGCGGCGAGAAGCTGGGCCGCACGCTCGGCTTCCCCACGGCAAACATGCAGCTTCCATCGGAAATATCACTGAGATCAGGCATCTATGCCGTGCGCTTCCGCACGGCCGATGGCGTCATCCGTGATGCTGTTGCCAGCTACGGACGCCGCCCGACGGTAACAGACAACGGCGCCCCGCTGCTCGAGACCTTCGTCTTCGATTTCAGCGGCGATCTCTACGGCCAGATCTGCTCGGTCTCCTTCTTTGGCTACCTCCGCCCCGAACTGAAGTTCGACGGCCTCGACCCGCTGGTCGCACAGATCCGCAAGGATGAGGAAGAGGCGCGGGCGCTGCTCGCCGGCGTTCAGCCGCTCAGCGATCTCGATCGCATCATCGCGTTCAGCTGATTTTATTCGGCATTGCTGCGCGCAAGGATTGCGGCGGTGCAGTATGTTTTTGCCTTGAGCGGGTAGGAAGATGCTGCAATGCTCGCAGCTGGGTGCGAGTCGCCGCGCCCGTTTTCCGAAAGGCGCACGAGATGGATAAACGTTTCGGAACGGCGGCCTGCTGGCTGCTCGTTATTCCTTATATTGGTTTGCTTTGGGTCCCCTTTTACAACAGCCACGATCCGGTTCTGCTCGGGTTTCCGTTCTTCTATTGGTATCAGCTGGCCTGGGTGCCGATCACCGCCATCCTGACGTGGATCGCCTATCGGAGCATGCGCCATGACGACTGAGATCGATATGACCGCACTCGCCGTCTTCATCTTCTTCCTGGCGCTCGTGACCGTGATGGGCTTTGTCGCGGCGCGCTGGCGCCGACCGAAGACCCTTGCCCATATCGACGAATGGGGCCTTGGCGGACGCACTTTCGGTACCTGGATCACATGGTTCCTCGTCGGCGGCGACTTCTACACCGCCTATACCGTCATTGCTGTGCCGGCCCTGGTCTATACGGTCGGCGCCTACGGCTTCTTCGCGCTGCCCTATACGATCGTCGTCTATCCCTTCGTCTTCATGGTCATGCCGCTTCTGTGGAAGCGCGCGAAGGATCATGGCTATGTCACCGCTGGCGATGTCGTGCATGGCCAATACGGCTCGCGCGCGCTCGAATTGGCGGTTGCGCTGACCGGCGTCATCGCCACCATGCCCTATATCGCCTTGCAGCTCGTCGGCATGACGGCGGTCTTCAAGGCACTCGGGCTCCACGGCGAACTGCCGCTTGCGGTGGCCTTCATCATTCTGGCGCTCTATACCTATTCGGCCGGTCTTCGCGCGCCGGCGCTGATCGCCTTCGTCAAGGACATCATGATCTACATCGTGGTGATCGCAGCCATCGCCCTTATCCCCGCAAAGCTCGGTGGCTACGCCAATGTCTTCGCCGCGGCCGATGCGGATTTCCAGGCCAAGGGTGCGGGCAGCCTGCTGCTCGGCGGCAACCAGTACGTCGCCTATGCGACGCTTGCACTCGGCTCGGCGCTGGCCGCCTTCATGTATCCGCATACGCTCACCGGCATCTTTGCCTCCAACAGCGGCAATACCATCCGCAAGAATGCGGTGCTGCTGCCGGCCTATACGCTGCTGCTGGGTCTCCTGGCTCTGCTCGGCTATATGGGCCATGCAGCCCATCTGAAGCTGGACAGCGCCAATGACGTCGTTCCGGCGCTGTTCCAGACCTTGTTCTCGAGCTGGTTTGCGGGCTTTGCCTTTGCGGCGATTGCCATCGGTGCGCTCGTGCCGGCGGCCGTGATGAGCATTGGCGCCGCCAACCTCTTTACGCGCAACTTCTGGAAAGCCTACATCGATCCGCAGGTTTCCGATGCCGGCGAGGCAAAGGTGGCCAAGATGACCTCGCTCGTCGTCAAGGTCGGCGCGCTTCTAGTCATTATTTTCCTGCCGACACAGTTCGCGCTCGATCTGCAGCTGCTCGGCGGCATCTGGATACTGCAGACGCTGCCGGCCCTGGTCTTCGGCCTCTATACCAAGTGGTTTCGCGCGCCGGCCCTGCTTGTCGGCTGGTTCGTCGGCTTCTTCGGCGGCACCTATCTCGTCTGGGATGCCGGCTGGAAGCCGCTGCATTTGGTTCCGTTCGGAGACGCAAGCTTCACTGTCTATACGGGGCTGCTGGCGCTCGTGGCAAACATCCTTGTCTCGGTGGTCCTCAACGCCGTCATGCCGGCGCGAGCGACGGCACGCGCCTGACCGAAGCAATCTCCTATAGGCCGCGGGCGGAAACGTCCGCGGCTTTTCTATGGATTGCCGCAACTGTTTTCTCTTCCTTTCCTTGGAAAAAACGCCTATGAACCGGCGACCATGACCCAATTTCGGCCGAGCCTATCGATACGAATTATTGGCCCGGCCTTCCGCGCGCTGTAAGCTGCCGGAAGGTCCGGGTTTTTGGCGTCTCGTTCACGAGACGCTTTCCGCCGCCGAAAAATCCCCATATGGCTGCGCCAGTTCAGGCGCAAGACGCCCGAGACACCGAGGCAATTGTCACGACTATGACCGATACCGCTGAAAAGATGGATTACTCCAAGACCCTTTACCTGCCGGAAACCGATTTTCCGATGCGTGCCGGGCTGCCGCAGAAGGAGCCGGAGCTGGTGAAGCGCTGGGAGGAGATGAGCCTCTACAAGACGCTGCGCGCCTCCGCCGCCGGCCGCGAGAAGTTCGTGCTGCATGACGGCCCTCCCTATGCCAACGGCAACATCCATATCGGCCATGCCCTCAACAAGATCCTCAAGGACGTCATCACCCGCTCGTTCCAGATGCGCGGCTATGACAGCAACTACGTTCCCGGCTGGGATTGCCACGGCCTGCCGATCGAATGGAAGATCGAGGAAAAGTACCGCGAGAAGGGCAAGAACAAGGACGAGGTTCCGGTGAACGAGTTTCGCCAGGAATGCCGCGATTTTGCCGCCGGCTGGATCAAGATCCAGTCCGAGGAGTTCAAGCGCCTCGGCATCACGGGCGATTTCGAAAATCCCTATCTGACCATGAACTTCCATGCGGAATCCCGCATCGCCGGCGAACTCCTGAAGATCGCCCGCACCGGCCAGCTCTATCGTGGCTCCAAGCCGGTCATGTGGTCGGTGGTCGAGCGCACGGCTCTGGCGGAAGCCGAGGTCGAATATGCCGACGTCGAGAGCGACGCGATCTGGGTGAAATTCCCGGTTGCCGAAGGCTCGGCTGATCTCGTCGGCGCCTTCGTCGTCATCTGGACGACCACGCCCTGGACGATCCCCGGCAACCGCGCGATCGCCTATTCCTCGCGTGTGTCCTACGGGCTTTATGAAGTCACGGAAGCGGCTAATGATTTCGGTCCTCGCCCCGGCGAGAAGCTGATCTTCGCCGACAAGCTGGCTGAGGAATCCTTCGCCAAGGCAAAGCTGCAGTACAAGCGCCTGGGCGACGTCACCGCCGCCGATCTCGCCGCACTCACCTGCGCGCACCCGCTGGCCTCGCTCGGCTACGGCTTCAAGGTTCCGTTGCTCGACGGCGATCATGTGACCGACGACGCCGGCACCGGCTTCGTGCACACGTCTCCCAGCCATGGCCGCGAAGACTTTGACGCCTGGATGTCGCATGCGCGCGACCTCGAAAAGCGGGGCATCTCGTCCACCATCCCGTTCCCGGTCGATGACGCCGGCTTCTATACCGCCGATGCTCCCGGCTTCGAAGGCGGCCGCGTCATGGACGACAACGGCAAGAAGGGCAATGCCAACGATCTCGTCATCAAGGCGCTGATCGAGACGAACACGCTGTTTGCGCGCGGCCGGCTGAAGCATTCCTATCCGCATTCCTGGCGGTCGAAGAAGCCGGTCATCTTCCGCAATACGCCGCAGTGGTTCGTCTATATGGACAAGGACTTCGCTGACGGCTCGACGCTGCGCTCGCGCGCCCTGAAGGCGATCGACGATACGCGCTTCGTGCCATCAGCCGGCCAGAACCGCCTGCGCGCCATGATCGAGCAGCGTCCGGACTGGGTTCTGTCGCGCCAGCGCGCCTGGGGCGTACCGATCGCGATCTTCGTCGACGAGCATGGCAATATCCTGCAGGATGATGGTGTGAACGCCCGCATCCTCGAGGCTTTCGAGCAGGAAGGCGCCGACGCCTGGTTTGCCGAAGGCGCGCGCGAACGCTTCCTCGGCGAAAAGGCCAACGAGCCCTGGACGCAGGTCATGGACATCCTCGACGTGTGGTTCGATTCCGGTTCGACCCATTCCTTCACGCTGGAAGACCGCCCGGACCTGAAGTGGCCGGCGGACGTCTATCTCGAAGGCTCCGACCAGCATCGCGGCTGGTTCCATTCGTCGCTGCTCGAAAGTGCCGCGACGCGTGGCCGTGCGCCATACGATACTGTCGTCACGCATGGCTTCACCATGGACGAGCATGGCCGCAAGCAGTCGAAGTCGCTCGGCAATGTCGTCGCTCCGCAGGACGTGATGAAGGACGCCGGCGCCGATATCCTGCGTCTCTGGGTCATGACCACGGATTATTGGGAAGACCAGCGCCTCGGCAAGGCCATCATCCAGACCAATGTCGATGCCTATCGCAAGCTGCGCAACACCATCCGCTGGATGCTCGGCACGCTGGCGCACGACAAGGGCGAGGTGATCGCCTATGTCGACATGCCAGAGCTGGAGCGGCTGATGCTGCATCGCCTCGCCGAGCTCGACGAGCTGGTGCGCGAAAGCTACGACGCATTCGACTTCAAGCGCATTGCCCGCGCCCTCATCGATTTTGCCAATGTCGAGCTCTCGGCTTTCTATTTCGATGTTCGCAAGGATGCGCTCTATTGCGATGCGCCGTCGAGCCCGCGCCGCCGCGCCTCGCTCGCCGTCATCCGAACGATCTTCGATTGCATGGTGACATGGCTGGCGCCGATGCTGCCGTTCACGACGGAAGAGGCTTGGTTGTCGCGCAACCCGTCGGCGGTCTCCGTTCATCTCGAGCAGTTCGTGACCATTCCCGCCGACTGGAAAAACGAGTCGCTGGCCGAGAAATGGAAGAAGATCCGTGCCGTGCGCAGCGTCGTTACTGGCGCGCTGGAAATCGAGCGCAAGGACAAGCGCATCGGCTCCTCGCTGGAAGCCGCCCCGGTGGTCTATATCGCCGATCCGGAGCTGTTGAAGGTGCTCGAAGGGCAGGACTTCTCCGAGATCTGCATCACGTCGGGCATCACCGTCCTTGGTGGTAAGGGTCCGGCCGATGCCTTCCGCCTCGAAGATGATGCCAAGGTCGGTGTGGTTCCGAAGCTTGCCGAAGGCAGCAAATGCGCCCGTTCCTGGCGCATCACCACCGATGTCGGTTCCGATCCGGAATATCCGGATGTCTCGGCTCGCGATGCCGCGGCATTGCGCGAGCTGATGGCTGTCAACTGAAGAAACTTGCCGGATGAATTGCCTTTGCGGCGTTCATCCGGTAAAACCTGCCTGAAAATGGCCCGATTTTTGCGGCAGTTGCCGTCAAATGGGGTCTTGTTACGTTTATTCCGGCATGGCTGGGAAGGGTTTTCATGAGAGCGATGCATAGCGTTCGTGTCGGCGTCAGCTTGGCGGCACTTGTGATTGGCTGCGGTGCCATGTCCGGCTGCCTGAGCAGCCCGACTTACGGCACCGACAAGACGGCCGGCGTGCAGCTCCTGGATGACCTTGGCGATATCGCGTCTGTTTCGGCCGCAACGCCGAAAGAGAAGGGCGTGAAATATCCGAACCGCCCCGGCCTGGTCGTCGGTGGTGCAAAGGATACTCTGACCACGCCGCAGCAGTCGCTTGCAAGCAAGGACAATCCGGCCTGGCTGGAATCGCCGGAGGATGCGCGCAAGCGTCTTGCCACGGAAGCTGACGAGAAGAAGAACGACGTCAACTATCGTTCGCCCCTGGCTCAGGCCGACAGCGGCAGAAACCGCATGACCGAGGCGCAGCAGACGGCTGCCTATCGCGCCGCGCGTCAGGATCAAGCCGGCACCTATATCAACCAGCGCCGCTATCTGATCGACCCGCCGCAGCAATATCGCGAGGTTGCGGATCAGGCTGCCCTCAACGATCTTGGCACGCCCGAATCCAAGAAGGAAAAGAAGCGCAAGAAGGATGCGGAGGCTGCGCAGCAGTCCAACAACAGCAGCTGGTGGAAGCCCTTCCAGTAAGAAGTTCTCAAAGCGGCGGCTCTAAACTGCCGCTTTTCAGTCTTCGGAGCGTTTCGCTTGAAAGAAGCCTCTGAGGATATCGGCGGATGCGGTCTCGCCGAGGCCGGAATAGACCTCCGGCGCATGATGGCAGGTCGGCTGATGATAGAAGCGCACGCCGTTGTCGACGCCTCCGCCTTTCGGATCTTCGGCGCCATAGTAAAGACGACGGATGCGCGCGAACGAAATGGCCGCGGCGCACATGGTGCAGGGCTCCAGCGTGACGTAGAGATCGGCGCCTGCAAGACGCTCCTGGCCCAGCTCTTCGCAGGCCAGGCGGATGGCGACGATTTCCGCATGGGCTGTGACGTCGTGGAGTTCACGGGTGCGGTTGCTGGCGGTGGCGATGACCTTGCTGTCGAGAACGATAACGGCGCCGATCGGTACTTCGCCCCGCTCTCCGGCGCGGCGCGCTTCGGCCAAAGCAAGCTCCATGAATTGATTTGTAGCCGCCATTCAAGATTTTCCACTTAACCGCAAGGGCGTGACCTGATAGGAACACGCGTTAAAAATTCAGGCAAACAACAAATGACGATGAATGACAAGCCCAAGCGGCCTGGGCCTAAACCCTTTGCTCGCGACAAGCAGATGAAATCGGATGGCGCGAAGCCGGCAAAAGCCGCAACCGTCAAGGCCGCGGATGAAACCGTGGCAGGAGATGGGAAGGCCGAGCGCATTTCCAAGGTGATGGCGCGCGCCGGCGTGGCGTCGCGCCGCGATATCGAGCGCATGATCATGGACGGCCGCGTCAGGCTGAACGGCGTGCCGCTGGATACGCCTGTTGTCAACGTGACGCTGGCCGATAAGATCGAGGTCGACGGCGTGCCGATCCGCGGCATCGAGCGCACGCGCCTGTGGCTCTATCACAAGCCGGCCGGCCTGGTGACCACCAATGCCGATCCGGAAGGACGCCCGACTGTTTTCGACAATCTGCCGGAAGAGCTGCCACGGGTCATGTCGATCGGCCGCCTCGACATCAATACCGAAGGTTTGTTGCTGCTGACCAATGACGGCGGCCTGGCCCGCGTTCTGGAACTGCCGACGACCGGCTGGCTGCGCCGCTATCGCGTCCGCGCCCATGGCGAGATCGATCAGGAAGCGCTGGACAAGCTGAAGGAAGGCATTGCAGTCGACGGTGTGCTCTACGGCTCGATCGAGGCGACGCTCGACCGCACGCAAGGCTCCAACGTCTGGATCACCATGGGCCTGCGCGAAGGCAAGAACCGGGAGATCAAGAATGTCCTCGGCGCGCTCGGCCTCGAGGTCAACCGCCTGATCCGCATCTCCTACGGCCCGTTCCAGCTCGGCGAGCTGCCGGAAGGTCACGTCTTGGAAGTGCGCGGCCGCACGCTGCGCGATCAGCTTGGCCCACGTCTGGTCGAGGACGCCAAGGCGAATTTCGACGCGCCGCTCTACAATGCCCCGGCCGTTGCCGAAGCCGAAGAGGTGGATGCCAAGCCGGTTCGGACGGTCAAGGAAGAGCGTCCGAGGCGCGACCGCGAACGTCCCGAAGATAAGCGCGAACGCGCCTTGAGCCGTCTCGACACGAAGCGTGATGCCAAGCGCGACGATCGTCGCGAAGGCGGCCGCGATGGTGGTCACAAGGACGATGACCGTCAGAAGCGCCAGCCGCTCGGCCCGCGCCGCAGCGCCAATGTCTGGATGGCGCCTGGTGCCAGGCCGCTCGGTGAAAAGGCCGCGGCCAAGGCTGCCAAGAATGTAAAGACCGCCTCCCGGCGCGGCGAACCTGAACGCCCGCAGCGCAGTGGCTTCGACCGCCCGGACGAAGGCCCGCGCGTTCGCGTCAACCGCGTGGCCGAGGCGGATGGCGAATGGATTCGTTCGAGCGAGGAAGCTCCGCGCACGGGGCGTGGCGATGACCAAGGTTCGGACCGCAAGCGTTCCGATCGTCCCCGTGGCGACCGCCCGTTCGGCGATCGTCCTCCGCGGGGCGACCGGCCTTTTGGCGACAAGCCTCGCGGTGATCGTCCCTATGGTGACAAGCCACGTGGTTCGCGGCCGGAGGGCGGTGATCGTCCTCGCGCTAAGTCTTTCGATGGCGAAGGCCGTTCCGAGCGTCCTCGCGGTGATCGCCCGTTTGGCGACCGTCCGCCTCGCGGCGACCGGCCTTTCGGTGACAAGCCTCGTGGTGATCGCCCCTATGGCGATAAACCCCGTGGCGATCGTCCCTATGGCGAACGCCGGCCCCGCGCTGAGGGTGATGAGCGTCCTCGCGCCAGAGCTTTCGATGGTGAGCAGCGTTCGGAGCGCCCCCGTGGTGACCGTCCATTTGGCGATCGTCCGCCGCGTGGTGACCGGCCCTTCGGTGATCGCCCTCAAGGCGAGCGCTCTTTTGGCGACCGGCCGGCCGGCAAGCCCTTCGGCAAGAAGCCGGGCGGCGGTAAATCCTTTGGTGGCAAGCCGGGCGGGAAGCCCGGTGGCTCGCGTGGCTTTGGCGGCAAGCCGGGTGGCGCAGGTCGCCCATCCGGTGGTCCGCGCGGCGGCTCCGGTCGCGGTGGCCCCGGCAGGGGCGGCCCCAAGGGCGGCAGGGGCTGACGCGCGGTGAGGATCGTCGGCGGTGAATTTCGCGGTCGCTCTCTTGCAACGCCGAAATCGAACGATATTCGTCCGACGGCGGATCGCACGCGCGAAAGCCTGTTCAACATCCTGAGCCACGCCTATCCTGAAGCCATAGACGGCACCCGGATGATGGACGTGTTTGCCGGCACCGGCGCCGTCGGGCTGGAGGCGGCCTCGCGCGGCTGCCGTCATGTGCTCTTCGTCGAAAGCAGCGTCGAGGGCAGGGGCCTTCTCTGGGAAAACATCGATGCGCTCGGCCTGCACGGCCGCACGCGCATGCTGCGCCGTGACGCGACGGATCTCGGCAGCGTCGGCAATCTCGAACCTTTCGATTTTGTTTTCGCCGATCCGCCTTATGGCAAGGGATTGGGCGAGAAAGCCTTTGCCGCGGCGGCGGCGGGCGGCTGGCTGGTGCCCGGCGCGCTTGCGATCATCGAGGAGCGTGCCGACGTCACCGTTGCCGCGCCGTCGGATTTCCTGTTTCTGGAGGAACGGACCTTCGGCGACAGCAAGATGCATTTCTTCCGTTATCAGCCGCGGACGGCCTGACGGAGGAAGGAGAAAGATATGGGCGATTATGCTGATTTTGTCGGCAGCGATTACCCGGTTGCCGCCTCCGGCATCCCGAGCGTCGCGGTCGCCTTCGGCTGCGGCGGCGCGCGCGGGCTCGCCCATATCCACATCATCGAGGCGCTGGACGAACTCGGCATCCGCCCGGTCGCGATAGCCGGCTCTTCCATCGGCTCGATCATGGGCGCGGCCATGGCGGTCGGCATGAGCGGCGCGGAAATCCGCGACCATACGCTCGCAACGGTCGGCAATCGTCCCGCCGTGCTCAACAAGATCTGGAGCTTGCGGCCGGTCAACATGCGCAGCATCCGGTTCGGCCAGTTCAATCTCGAACGCATCCTGCGCACGTTCCTGCCGACCACATTCCCGGAGAATTTTTCGGAACTGCACATACCGCTGAAGGTGGTGACAACGGATTACTACGATCAGGCCGAAGTCGTGATCGAGAAGGGCGAGCTCTTTCCGGTGCTTGCCGCTTCCGCGGCCATTCCCGCCGTTTTCATGCCGGTCAAGCTCGGAGACCGCGTGATGATCGACGGCGGCATCATGAATCCGGTTCCCTATGAGCATCTGGCAGGCCTTGCCGATATCATCATCGGCATCGACGTCGTCGGCGGCCCGGAAGGCGCCGGCCGGCATATTCCGAACCGGATCGAAAGCCTGTTCGGCGCCGGCCAGCTCACCATGCAGTCCAACATCGCGCTGAAGCTGCGGCTGCAAGCGCCGCAGATCTTCCTCCGCCCGGCCATCGGCCGCACGGGCGTCCTCGATTTCCTGAAGGCGCGCGATATCCTCGCCATGTCGGCCGGCATCAAGGACGAGCTGAAATTCGCCCTCGATCGTGTGATGACGGCGAAGAATTAGGGCATTCCACCGGAATCGAGCAGCGCTACTTTCCCCGGCTATACAAACGACAGCGCCTGGAGCATTTCCGCTTTTCTTCGAATCGCGAAAACGCCCTATCTTCTTGTTTTGCTACGCATTCCGGACGGAAAACCGCTGCGCACTTTTCCTGGAATTGCTCTAAACCCGCTCCGGCTCCTCCTGGGGCAAAACGACGAGATCGTCGGCGTCGCTGTAGGTATCGGCGGCGCGTTTCGGCTTGACCAGCGGTTCGGGCTTGACCGGGCGGGAATAGAGCATGTCGGTGCCTGCCTGTAGTCCTTCGCTGACCTGCAGCACCAGCCTTTGCTCATCGCGCTTGCGGATGTCTTCGCCGATCTCATAGGCTTCGGCCTCGCTGACCCCGAGTGCTTCCAGGGTGCGGCGGCCGAAGAGCAGGCCGGATTCCACCGTCTCGCGCAACTCGTAGTCGACGCCCTTGCGACGCAGGTCGATCGAATGAACGCGGTCATAGGAGCGGACGAAGATGCGTGCGTGCGGATAATCCGTTTGCACGAGCTCGACGATCTTGTCTGTCAGCTCGCGCTGATGCGTGCTGACGATGACGATCTTGGCGCGGTCGATGCCCGCCGATCGCAGCACTTCCTTGCGGGTGCCATCGCCGAAATAGATGCGGAAGCCGAAGCTCGATGCCTGGCGGATGCGATCGGCGGAGAAATCGATGACGGTAACATCCCGGCCGCTGGCAAGCAGGATCTGCGCGGCGATCTGGCCGAAGCGCGAAAAGCCGATCATCAGCACTTCGGAACCGGCGCCTTCGAAATCCTCGTCCAGCTCCTCCTGCGTGTCGCCCTTCATCAGCCGCTTCGCAAGCGCGGAACTTAGCGGTGTCAGTGCCATCGACAGCGTGACGATGGCGATTAGCATCGAGGCGGTGTTGGCCGAGAAGAGGCCGCCGCTGGCACTGGCGGCGCTGAAGAGCACGAAGCCGAATTCGCCGCCTTGCGGCAGGAGGCCTGCGATGCGGACGGCATCATTGTGCGGCGAGCCCGTCACGCGGCAAAGGGCATAGATCACGATCGCCTTGATGATCATCATGACCGGTACGGCAAGCAGGATCAGCACCCAATTGTCGAGGATCACCTCGAGTTTCAGCGACAGGCCGACGGCAATGAAGAAAATGGCGAGCAGCACGCCGCGGAAAGGCTCGATATCCGCTTCCAGCTCGTGACGATAGGAGGATTCGGCAAGCATCACGCCGGAGAGAAAGGCGCCCATTGCCATGGAGAGGCCGGCAAGCTGCATCAGCGTTGCCGATCCCATGACGACGAGGAGGGCGGCGGCAATCATCGCTTCGCGCGCGCCGGTGCGCGCAATCACCTGAAACAGTGGCGTCAGCAGATAACGGCCGGCGATGACCATTGCCGCCACCGCCCCGATGGCGATCGCAAGATCGGGGAGCGGATTGGTGGTTTCCTTCGGCCCGTCGAGAACGGTGATGAGCGCCAGCAGCGGCACGATGGCAAGGTCCTGCAGCAGCAGCATCGAGAAGGAACGCTGCCCGTATTTCGTATTGACGTCGCCCTGCTGTTCCAGGATCTGCATCGCAAACGCGGTCGAGGAGAGCGCCAGGCCGAAGCCGATGATGATGCTGCCCTTCCATCCGGCAATCCCGCCGAAATAGGCGGCAAGCATCAGGGCAAGACCACTTAAGATCACCTGCGCCGAGCCTAGGCCGAAAATATCCCGCCGCATCTGCCAGAGGCGCGAAGGCTTCAATTCGAGGCCGATGATGAACAACAGGAAGACGACGCCCAGCTCCGCCACGGCAAGCACGGCTTCGCTGTCGCCGATGCCGTGCAGGACAGGGCCGATCACGACACCGGCCGCCAGATAGCCAAGCACTGTCCCCAGTCCGAGTTTTTTGAAGATCGGCGCCGTAACGACGGCACCTCCGAGCAGCATCAGGGTTTCGGTGAAGAGACTATTGGTGGCGGACATCGTCTGTTTCTTTCCATGGGGCAGGCGGTATTGCGGCGCATGATTATGATAAACAACCATGCGTGAAGGGATTAGAACAAGAATCGGCTTTGCCGCCCTTGATGCTTCATGTAGTGCACAATAAATGGAACGCGAAGGAAAGGCCAAGTCATGACCTCTGAAATCGATTCCGCCACTCTGCTTTCCCGCGCCAGCCAGTTGATCGATCTCGCCCGGAAGGCCGGCGCGGATGCGGCCGATGCCGTCGTGGTCCGATCGCGAGCCCATTCCGTCAGCGTGCGCCTCGGCAAGGTCGAGGGCACGGAGTCCTCCGAAAGCGACGATTTTTCGCTGAGGGTCTTCGTCGGCAACCGGGTGGCCAGCGTTTCGGCCAACCCCGGCTTCGATCTGACCGCTCTTGCCGAGCGCGCGGTCGCCATGGCGAAAGTGTCGCCGGAAGATCCCTTTGCCTGCTTGGCCGATGAGGCGGATCTCGCCAGGAACTATCCCGATCTCGAATTGTTCGACCCGACCGAGGTTTCCTCGGAGCAGCTGCGTGAAGCAGCCCTTGCGACCGAAGCGGCGGCACTCGCCGTTTCCGGCGTCACCAATTCTTCCGGGGGCGGCGCCTCGGCCGGCATGGGCGGTCTCGTGCTCGTCACGTCGCATGGTTTTGCCGGTCACTATATGGGCTCGCGCTTCGGACGGTCCGTCAGCGTCATTGCCGGCGAAGGCACCGGCATGGAGCGCGACTATGATTTCGACAGCCGCCTCTATTTCGCGGAGCTGGATGCAGCTGAGGAGATCGGCCGCCGCGCCGGCGAACGCGTGGTCAAGCGCCTCAATCCGCGCCAGGTGCCGACGGACAAGAACGTCACTGTCGTCTTCGATCCGCGCGTGGCGCGCGGCTTCGTCGGCCACATTGCCGGCGCGATCAACGGCGCTTCCGTCGCCCGCAAGACCAGCTTCCTGCGCGACAAGATGGGCCAGCAGGTGCTGAAATCAGGCCTCTCGATCACGGACGATCCGCTGATCGTGCGCGGCCCGTCCTCGCGCCCCTTCGACGGCGAGGGCGTATCCGGCAAGCGGCTCGTGATGATCGAGGATGGCGTCCTGAAATCCTGGTTCCTCTCCACGGCGACGGCGCGGGAGATTGGCGGCGGCCTGAAGACCAACGGCCGTGGCGTGCGCGGCGGCACGGCGGTATCGCCCGCATCCACCAACCTGGCGCTGGAGCCGGGCGATATTTCGCCGGAGGAATTGATCCGCAGCGTCGGAACGGGCTTCTACGTCACCGAGTTGATTGGTCAGGGCGTCAACATGATCACCGGCGAATACAGCAGGGGCGCGACCGGCTTCTGGATCGAGAACGGTGAATTGACCTTCGCGGTTTCGGAGGTGACCATCGCCTCCAACCTGAAGGACATGTTCATGCGCGTGACGCCGGCAAGCGATATCGATCGCGATTTCGGCGTCGCCGCTCCGACGCTTGCGATCGAAGGCATGACGCTGGCTGGCCGCTGAGAAACGAGCGGAGATTGGAATTCGTGAATGATCGATAGCCAGAAGGCCGGCCGATTGAGCGATGTGGACCTGATCGTGGGTGCTGCGCTCGAGGCGGGCAAGATCGCTCTCGGTTTCTTCCGGCAATCGCCGGAGGTCTGGTGGAAGAACAATGGCCAGTCCCCGGTCAGCGCCGCCGACTTTGCCGCCAATGAAAGCCTTGCCGCCACCCTGCGCTCGGCGCGGCCGGGTTATGGCTGGCTTTCCGAGGAAACCGATGACGATGCCGCACGGCCGAAGCACGCGACCGTTTTCGTCGTCGACCCAATCGACGGCACCCGGGGCTTTCTCTCGGGGTCGGATCTCTGGTGCGTCAGCGTCGCCGTCGTTACAGACGGGCGGCCCGTGGCGGGCGTTCTCTACGCGCCGGCGCTTGACGAACTGTTCGTGGCGACGGCCGATGGGCAGGCTTTGAAGAATGGCGAGCCGATCAGCGTTTCCCGCAGGGTCGGCGATGGCATCCATCGTCTTGCGACCGGCGAGGATATGCTGATGGGCTTCGATCCGGATTTCCGCAAGACGGTCGAGCGGGTAAAGCATGTTCCCTCGCTTGCCTATCGTCTCGCCATGGTGGCGGACGGGCGGCTGGAAGGGACCATCGTCAAGCGCAACTCGCATGACTGGGATCTGGCGGCTGCCGATCTCATTCTGGAGCGGGCCGGCGGCGCTCTCGTGGATCTCGCGGGCAATGCCCTGCGCTACAATCGCGCCGAGGTATCGCATGACGAACTTTGCGGAGCATCGGCATCGCAATTACCGGAGTTTCTCCGTCAGCTTTCCCACCGACGAGACGGTTGACCTTTTGGTCAAAATCCCTCAGATGAAGAGCGGAGGGGGACGACAGTAGAAAGAGACGAAAATGACTGATACCGGCAAAAAACAGCTCCTGCACCTAGTCTTCGGCGGTGAACTGGAAAACCTCGAAGAAGTTCAATTCCGTAATCTCAACGAGCTCGATATCGTCGGCATGTATCCCGACTATGCGAGCGCGCTGACGGCATGGAAATCCAAGGCGCAGCAGACTGTCGACAACGCCCATATGCGTTATTTCATCGTCCATCTGCATCGTTTGCTCGATCCGCAGGAAAAAGCGGCATCTTGAGGTCGCCTCATACCGAATTAGCATTTGATATCTCCATCCGGTGAGGCGTTCTCGCTTTAAATCCGGCCATGAAGCAGTATCCTTGACACAATAAGAACGAAAATCCGGCTGCTTATTCGGCCGTCTGACAATCGGGATTTGGCATAGATGATGATCAGCTGGGATCGGAGGCGATCGAAATGAGTAGCCTCAGGGCGCGTCTTGCCTTGAGCGCCTATCGTTTTGGCGGGATCGCCGTCTATCCGTTCATCGGGCCTTATCTTGCCGTTCGCGCGGCGAAGGGCAAGGAAGAGAGTTCCCGCAAACTGGAGCGTTCCGGCTATGCGAGCGCCAATCGTCCGCAAGGGCCGCTGATCTGGTTCCATGCGGCAAGCGTCGGCGAGACGTCTGCCGTCATCCCGCTGATCCGTGAAATCCGCCGCCGCGACATTCACGTCATGCTGACGACGGGCACGATCACCTCGGCCAAGGTCGCGCATCAGCGCCTCGGCGAGGAGGTCATCCATCAATATGTTCCTCTCGATCTCAAGCCGGCCATAAAGCGCTTCATCGACTACTGGCAGCCCGATTGCGCCATTTTCGCCGAATCCGAGATCTGGCCGACGACCATCACGGAGCTCGGCCGCCGGCGCATTCCGCAGATCCTCGTCAATGCCCGCATGTCGGATCGCTCCTTTGCCCGCTGGAGCCGCCATCCCACCCTTGCTGAGGCGCTGTTTGAAAACTTGGCTTTGGTCGTGGCCCAGTCGGACCTCGACGCCGAACGTTTCCGTGATCTCGGTGCCGTGCAGGTGATCAGGTCGGGCAATCTCAAGGTGGATACGGACGCGCCGTCCCACGATGCATCGACGCTTGCCGGCTACATGAAGCAGGTCGGCGACCGCAAGACCTGGGCCGCGGTCTCCACTTTCGATGGTGAGGAAAATGCCGCGGCATCCGTCCATAAGATGCTGAAGGAGCACAACGGCCAGCTCACCATCATCGTGCCGCGTCATCCCGAGCGCTGCGACGCGATCGAGGCGATGCTCGTGGAACAGGGCCTGAAGGTAGCGCGCCGCACCCGCAGCGATATTCTCTCGCCTGAAGTCGACGTCTTCCTCGGCGACACGATCGGCGAGATGGGGCTTTACCTGCGGATGACCGAAGTCGCCTTCATGGGCAAATCGCTGTTCAACGAAGGCGGCCAGAATCCGCTCGAGCCGGCCATGCTCGGCTGCGCGATCCTGACTGGCGGTCATGTCCAGAACTTCCGCGACTCCTATCAGTTGCTCGCCCGCCGCGGCAGCGCCCGAATGGTGCGTGATACCGAGATGCTGGCGCGCGGCGTGCATTATTTGCTGGCCAACGACACGGCGCGACGCAGCATGATCGACGCCGGCTTCGCAGCCGTGCATGAGATGCGTGGTGCACTGGCGGCAACGGTGAAAGGGCTGGAGCCCTATATCAATCCGCTTTCGGTGAAGGCGCGGCTGATGCCGAAGACGATGGCGAACGGTTAAGAAGGCAGGGGCATGGCGGCGGTCAAGCTGGGAGCGATTGCGGGCATTCTTTTCGACAAGGACGGCACGCTGCTCGACTATGACCAGAGCTGGCTGCCGGTCAATCGCGAGCTTGCCAGGATCGCCGCTCACGACGATCCGCTTCTCGCCGACCATCTTCTCTCCGCATGCGGCATGGACCCGATCTCCGGCCATATCGTGCCCGACAGCCTGCTGGCAGCCGGCAACACCAGGCAGATTTCCGAGGGGTTGGTGGCCGCCGGCTCGAAAATGGATGTCGCCGAGCTGGTGGAGAAGCTCGATGTGCTCTTTGCGCACGCGGCCGACTTCTCGTCGCCGGTCACTGATCTCGCCGGTTTCTTCCGCCGACTGCATGAACGGGGCTACAAGCTCGGCGTTGCCTCCAGCGACAACGAGCGCTCCATCCGCCAGACCGCCCGCCGCTTCGGCTTCATCGATTATCTCGATTACATCGCCGGCTATGACAGCGGTTTCGGCACCAAGCCGGAGCCGGGCATGGTGCTCGGCTTCTATGCGGCGACTGGTCTTTCGCCGGCGCAGGTCGCCGTCGTCGGCGACAACAATCACGACCTCCATATGGGGCGCAATGCCGGCGTCGGTCTGACCGTCGGCGTGCTGACGGGCACCGGCTCGCGCGAAACACTGACGGCCGCATCGGACTATTGCCTCAACGACATTACCGAGCTGGAAAACCTGCTCATGCCGGTCGCCCAATCGGCCTGATCCTGGCAATGGCTTGCTTTTTCACGCAATCTGGCTTTTCTTGCCGGTTTATCGCAGGCACAAGAATAGGGCTGGATTAGAGGTATGGTATCGGAAGCCCCACCTTTCTGGTGGCGAAAACCGGATTGGCGCGCCTGGGGGCTCTCACCCTTTTCTTTCCTGTATGGCCGCATCGCCGGGCACCGGATGGTGCATGGCAAACGTGCTTCCGTGCCGGTGCCGGTCATCTGCGTCGGCAATTTCACGGTCGGCGGCGCCGGCAAGACGCCGACGGCGCTTGCGCTCGCCCAGGCGGCAAAGGCAAAGGGGCTGACGCCGGGCTTCCTGAGCCGAGGCTACGGCGGCTCGCTCGATATCACGACGGTCGTCGATCCCTCGCATCACCACGCCACGGCCGTCGGCGACGAACCGCTGCTGCTTGCCCGCGAGGCGCTGACGGTGATCGCCCGTCGGCGGGCCGATGGCGCGGAAAGGCTCGTGCGCGAAGGCGCCGACATCATCATCATGGATGACGGTTTCCAGAGCGCGCAGCTCGCCATCGACTACGCTCTTGTGGTGATCGATGCCGGCAGAGGCATCGGCAACGGCCATCTCGTTCCTGGCGGTCCGGTGCGCGCGCCGCTGCGCACCCAGCTTCTCTATGCGTCCGCTCTCTTGAAGGTTGGTGATGGCAACGCCGCCGATCGCGTCGTTCGGCTTGCGGCAAGGGCCGGAAAGCCCTTCTTTGCCGCGAGCGTCAGAGTGCGCGGGCAGGAAGATTTGTGCGGCCGAAAGGTGCTTGCCTTTGCGGGCATTGCCGATCCGGCCAAGTTTTTCCGCACGGTCGAGACGCTGGGCGCCGATATCGCCGTTAGGCGCAGCTTCGGGGATCATGAACATCCCGGCGAAGACGACGTTTCCGATATGCTCGATATAGCCGCGCGCGAAGGGCTGGAGATCGTCACTACGTCGAAGGACTATGTACGCCTGATCGGGCATCATGGCCGCGCCGACGAATTGCTGCAGCGCTGCAGGGTAATCGAGATCGACATGGTCTTTGCCGATCCGCAGGCGCCGGCACTGATCATCAACAGGGCCATTGCAGCCGCGCGCGAGCGCCGCTTGCGGGAAAAACGCAGCAGCAAAACGGCTTAAAGCCAAGGCCGCTATCTGGCGAGAGAAATCAGCGCTTCTGGTTGGGCAGCGCGCCGGCGCGCTTTTCGGCCTCGAGCGAGATGATGACGTCGGCATAGGGCTCCTGTCGGGCAACGCTCCAGTAGCGCAGCTCGTCGAGCGCGATGTGCTTTCCGGTCATGGCGCAGACGACATAGGAGCCCGGCATCAGGATCTGGAAATCGCCGTCGAGATAGCGAATCTTCGCCTCGCGGTTTCCATGTCCTTCGAAAAGATTCATCTGATGCCGTCCTTGATCTCTGTCATCTGTTTGCCATACCGCACTACAGCGCCGCGCGTCAAATACGACGCGCAAAGGTCGCTGTAGCACTTCAAAGCTGCTGCATAATTTTGTCTTTAAATCGATTTCGGCTTAAGGACAAAATTATGCAGCGGGCGCGACTTTTCCAGACTATTTCCCGGAAAAGTTCCTTTCGAAAATGGCCTGCGTCAGCTGCGCCCGAAGAGCCGCTCGATGTCCGAAAGCTTCAGCTCTATATAGGTCGGCCGGCCGTGATTGCACTGTCCGGAGCCGGGCGTGGCCTCCATTTGCCGCAAAAGCGCATTCATTTCTTCCGGACGCAGGCGCCGGCCAGAGCGCACCGAACCATGGCAAGCCATAGTCGCGGCGACATATTCCAGCTTGGCGGCCAGCCCGGAGGCCGTATCCCATTCGGCGATCTCGTCGGCCAATTGCCGGACCAGGCCTTGCGCATCGACCTCGCCGAGCATCGCCGGCGTCTCCCGCACGGCGATGGCACCGGGACCGAAGCGTTCGATAGCGAGCCCAAGCTCACCAAGTTCCTCGGAAAATCCCATCAGCCGGTCGCAATCCTCTTCGGGCAGGTCGACGATTTCGGGAATGAGCAAGACTTGCGAGGACAGGCGTTTCGAATGCAACGCCTTGCGCATGGCCTCGAAAACCAGCCGCTCATGCGCGGCGTGCTGATCGACGATGACAAGCCCGTTCTCCGTCTGGGCGACGATATAGTTCTCGTGCAGCTGCGCGCGGGCAGCGCCCAGCGGAAAGCGCGCCGGTTCCTCGGCACGCACCGGTCCCACCGGGGACACCACGTCGGCGCGCGCGGTGGGCATGGCAAGGCCCTCGAAGGCGGCCTGTGGCTTCTCGGCAAATCCGTAGCCGGCCGTAGCCGCGGCTCCTTCATAGGGGCGAGAGGGTGACGTTTCGGCCGTCCATGGGGTCGGCGCCGGCGAGGACCGCCAACCCGGCTGGAAGCCGGACCGGCCGGCGGTAAACGCGCGCAGCATGCCATCCGCGCCGGTCGTGGCGGCACGGTCGCCTTCGCGCGCCAGCGCTTCGCGCACCGCGCCGACGATCAGGCCGCGCACCAGCCCGGGATCGCGGAAGCGCACATCGGATTTCGCCGGATGGACGTTGACGTCGACCAGCGCGGGATCGAGCGTCAGCGAAAGCACGGCGACGGGATAGCGTCCGGCGGGGATGGTTTCGGCATAGGCGCCGCGGATCGCTGACAGGATCAGCTTGTCCTGTACCGGCCGGCCGTTGACGAAGGCATATTGATGGGCGGAGTTGCCGCGATTGAAGGTCGGCACGCCGGCAAAGCCGGTGAGGCTCACATCCTCGCGCACCGCATCGAGCGCGATGGCATTGTCCTTGAATTCGGCTCCGAGCACCTGCGCCATGCGGGCGAGATGATCGTCGCCGGTCGCCGGAAATTCCAGCGTCGAGCGGTCGCTGCCCGACAGCACGAAACGCACGCGCGGAAAGGCGATTGCCATGCGTTTGACGATTTCGGTAATCGCCGCCGCCTCCGCCCTCTCGGTTTTCAGGAATTTCAGGCGCGCCGGCGTCGCGAAGAACAGGTCGCGCACTTCGACGATCGTGCCGGGATTGGCAGCCGCCGGGCGTAAGTGCAGAACCTTGCCGCCGGCAACGGCGATCTCGGCGCCGCCGGTTGCACCCGCCCTGCGGCTCGCGATCGAGAGCTTCGCCACCGAGCCGATGGAAGGCAGGGCCTCGCCGCGGAAGCCGAGGGTGCGGACGTCGTCCAGCGTCTCGGAGATCTTCGAGGTGCAGTGGCGCCGGACCGCGAGTTCAAGGTCCGCCTCCTCCATGCCGGAGCCGTTGTCGGTCACCCGCAGCAGCGCCTTGCCGCCGCCCGCGGTGGCGATTTCGACGCGGGTCGCACCGGCATCCAGCGCGTTTTCGATCAGCTCCTTTGCGGCGCTTGCCGGGCGTTCGATCACTTCGCCGGCAGCGATCTGGTTGATCAGTGTTTCGGAGAGTTGCTTGATGGCCATGCTCTCATTGTCGTGGATTCGCGGCAGCGTGGAAAGAGGAAAGGCAATTGGCCCATCTTCTTTCACCGTTTCCGTCTATGGGCTTTGTTCAGAAATTTAATCAATGCTTAAGGGAATGATGACAGGTTGTGGGAAAGAAGCTTGAAATGACTACAGGTGGCGCGCTTCGTGCATGCCGACGGCTCTTGATGGCAGGTTGGTGGCCGTCAACTTTCATGAGCCAGGTGCCATCTGCTTCAAGTGCACAGGCCAGCATGCAACTTTTCAAACATCCCTTTGTAGAGCGAACGCCGCCCTGTCGGTGGTCTTGCCGTGAAACTGGTTGAGTGTAGGAATCGGACGAATGACTGCCGAGATTGACAAGGCAGCCCTGGCAATGATGACTGCGGATGCGCCCTTCGGCGGCAATCTGCAGGCGATGTTCTTCGACGCTTTCTGTGACGGTCTTTCCAGCGCCTTCTTCGCCTATGACAAGAACGATCTGTTGCTGTTCGCCAGCCGTCAGGTTCTGAATTTCTTCCCGATCCAACCCGAATACCTGCAGCCATCGACCCGATTGCGCGACTTCCTCGGCGCCGTCTTCGACACGGGCGTGCGGCCTCAGGCAAATCAGGCCAAGACGGCCGCCAACCGCGATAGCTGGATATCGCAGCGCATTGCCTCGCACTGGCGCGAGCGCTTGGAGACGACGGAGCATTTCATCGACGACCGCTGGGTGCGCATCAGCAAGCGGCGACTGTCCTCCGGCATCGGCTTCTGCATCATCTCCGATGTCTCCGAAATGAAGAAGCGCGAGGAACAGTGGCGCGTCGACATGGAGCGCGCGCAGCTCACCGAGGATATTCTCGACAACCTGCCGTTTCCGGTTTTCGTGAAGGACCAGAATCTCATCTATGTCGCGGTCAACAGGGCGTTCTGCGACAAGTACCAGACCGCGGCCGATGAGGTGCGGGGCCGCAAGAGCATCGATCTCTTTTCCACGGATATTGCCAATCGCTTCCATGAGAGCGACCTGCATGTGATCGAAACCGGCGAGATGTCGATCTCGCGGCAGCGCCAGATTGCCCGCGACGGCATCGAGCGCGATATCGTGACGCGCAAGCAGCGCATCGGCAAATCCGGCCGCTATTTCCTGGTCTGCACCATGCAGGACCTGCCCAAGGACGGTGGCGATTTCGATGAATTCGCCCTTGCCTCGCATATCCGGGAAAACAGCGACCGCTCCTATCGGCGTGCCTATGTTCCCATGGCCGCCTTGCAGACCATTTCACGCCGTCCGGCCGCCATGGAGACCTTCGTCCCGGAAAATTTCAGCGGCCGCAAGGTTCTCGTCGTCACGCCCGATTTTGCCGCGGAAACGGCCGCGTTGAAAACGCTCGAGAAATACGGTTTCGAAGCCTGCGTTGTTCACAATGAGAACGAAGAGGCGGCGTTTCTGGATGTGGCGAGCGCGCACGGCGTCAAGATCGATCTTGTCATCGTCGACAACCAGTTGGGCAAGCGCGGCATCGACTTGGCCGAACGGCAGAACCTTGCCGCCCTGTCGCTGGATGGCTCGCAGCTTGCCACGGAACTTGCCTTCCTGATCGCCCGTCATTTCAACCGCAATATCCGCGGCGAGCCCGGGAATGTTGCGGAAGCGGGGCTCCTGCCGGAATGGCGGCGCACGGCCGGCGACGATCGCCGCGCGCAGATCCTCGTCGCCGAAGATAATGACATCAACCAGATCGTCTTCTCGCAGATCCTGGAGGGACTGGGATACAGCTACGTGATCGCCGCAAGCGGCGATGAGGCGGTGCGGTTGTGGCAGGAGCATCGCCCGGAGTTGATCCTGATGGACATTTCGCTGCCGGGCTTGAACGGCTTCGAATCCGCCAGGCTGATCCGCGGCACTGAAAAGGACACTGGCTCCCATACGCCGATCATCGGTGTGCTGACGCAGGCCTTCGAGTGTGATCGCAAGGAGTGTGCGGATGCCGGCATGGACGATTTCATCCTGAAACCGGTTAGCCCCGATATCATCGAGACGGTGTTCCAGAAGTACATGCGCAGCCCTCACAAAGCGCAAAATAGATAGATGTTACAATGAGATCATCCGTGACGGCAACTTATCGCCGGCATTGATTCACCGTTCTCACGCTATCCTTTGTTAAGACTTCGCCGTCATGCTTTTGCAGGGTGGAGAAAACGTCGGGACCGAATATGAAATCGGCTGAAATGCTGCCAGGGCCAGTCATTCAGGAGCCACAGGCAATCGCTTATACCGATCCGCTCACCGGCTTGGGCAATCGACATCGCATGCGCGAACGCACGCGCTCGATTTCGCTCGAGCGGGCCAGCGATCCGGCACCCTTCACCATCGGCATCGTCAATCTGGATGCCTTCAAGCCGATCAACGACCTGTTCGGCGTCGAAGCCGGTGACGAGATTCTCTGCCAGGTCGCACATCGCCTCAAGGCTTGCATCCCCGACGGAGCGATGGTGACGCGCCATGACGGGGACGAATTCGCCTTTGTTCTTCCCTTGGTCTTCGAGCGCGTCGGCGCCGAGAAGTTCGGGCAGATGATCCGCGAGGTGCTTTCGGCACCCTATGATCTCGGTGATCGCAACGTCAGGCTTTCCGCCTCTTTCGGCTTCGCCATCCATCCTTTCGCCGGTGAGGAATTCGACGATCTCCTGAAGAATGCGGAAACCGCGCTCTACCGTTCGAAGCGTCGCGGCCGCGGGCAGATCACCGTCTATTCCAAGGAAATCGCTCAGGAAATGAAGCGCGCGACGCAGCTGGAGCAGGCGCTGCGCAATGCCATCATTTCGGATGCCATCGATGTGCATTTCCAGCCAATCGTTTCGCTCGCCAACAACATGGTAGTCGGCTTCGAGGCGCTTGCCCGCTGGAACGATCGGGATCTCGGCTTCGTTTCGCCCGCTGTCTTCGTGCCGCTCGCCGAAGAGCGCGGCTTCATCGATGCCCTGTCCGAAACGCTTCTGCGAAAGGCGGCGGAGGCAGCACTTTCCTGGCCGCGCGAGCTTTTCCTGTCCTTCAATTTGTCTTCGGCGCAATTGATGGATCCCGGCACCAGCAGCAGCATCCTTGCCATCCTTGCGCGTGTCGGCCTCGATCCGCATCGCCTCGAACTCGAAATCACCGAAACCGCGGTCGTGAGTTCGGCCGATACGGCGCATCGCATCATCGCCGATCTCCGCGCAGCGGGTGCGCGCATCTCCCTTGATGACTTCGGCACCGGTCAATCCAGCCTTGGGCGCTTGCGCGAATTCATCTTCGACAAGGTAAAGATCGATAGGGCCTTCGTCTCTCGCATGAATTCGGATCGGGTATCCGAACATATCATCAAGGCGGTGCTCGCCATGTGCGAGGGGCTCGAACTGCGCGTGGTCGCGGAAGGCATCGAGGAACATGCCGAAGCGGCGAAACTGAAGGCGCTGGGCTGCGCCATGGGGCAGGGCTATTATTTCGGGAAGCCGGCAGATAGCGCCGCGACGCTTCGTTATCTGCAAAGCCATTATTTCGACGTCAGCACCGAACGCGAGATCGCCTAAAGGGCATCGTCATCGCAAAAACGCTGCACACTTTTGCGACATGCCTTGGGCAAGTCCGGCAAAAGTGCATAGCGCTTTCCATCCGGAATTGCCTAAAAAAGATGGAGCGTTTTCGCTTTTCTAAAGAAGGGCATAAAGGCTCTGTGCCAGCAAAGAAAGCGGCGGCCGGTGAGGGCCGCCGCTTCTGTATTTCGCCTGACCATCATATTACTTGTTGGTCGACGAAGTCGTGGTGTTGTCCGTCGCCGGCATTGTCGGCGTACCCGCCGAGCTTGCCGCCTTGTCGGAAGCCTGCATTGCCAGCGTCTTGAATTCCGGCGCGGCCTTCAATGAGCCGGCCGTTTCGGTCGTCGTGAGCTTGATGGTGCCGTCCTGCGGGTTCTGCGCGGCATTGATCTTGCCGAACGGTACGGCGACGCTTTTCTGGCCTATGCCAAGGAAGCCGCCGACGCCGACGACAGCGGCGACAACACCGCCCTGCTTCTGCAGGATCAGGTCGTTGATGCTGCCGATGCTTTCATTCTGACCATTATAGACAGACTGGCCCATATAGGTCTTGGCGCTGATCTGGTCAGCCGACTGCGTAGTCATGTAGCCGCCAGCCTGTTCAGTGCCTGTCGTCGAGGCAGGCGCCTGGGCCTTGGTTTGCGGCATCGCGTTATCCGGCTTAGTGGCATCCGGCGTCGCCGGTGCGGATTGCGTCAGCGGCGCTTTGTTGCCGGTATTGCCAGCGCCCCCATTCGACGGTTGCTGCGCCTGAGCGAACGCCATCGGCGAAAGCACCGAGGCCGTGGCGAAGATTGCGCCTGCAGCGACAGAAGTGAAGAGTTTCCCGGTCATCGTGAACCTACCTTTCATTCTGATGGGCATGCTTAAACGAGCGCGCATGCTTACCAGCGCGAGTGGAACCTCTATTTGCCGGCCTCTATCGTGCCGGTCATAAGAACAAATGGTTCACTGAGGTTTTGGTTCCGTCAAAAGTTGCAGGAGCCAATGGATATAAATTGAAAATTGGAATAATATAACATTAAAACAATAGGTTGTTGTTTTGAAAAACAACCTGGGGGACTGTCTGGATCAGAGAATGATCAATGCGGATTTCAGTTTTTTCCGCAAGCTGGCGGAGCCTGATACCGCATTGATCACCGAAGCAATGCCATCTTCAGCGCCGAATGGCTGAAAACGGATTTCTATCAGAGCTTGTATTGGGGGTCAAAGACGCCCTTCACGGTCAGGCCGAGTTCCAGGAGCGCGCCGGCCTGGGGCTGCATGGAACGGGCTTCGTCGTCCAATCCTTCCCAGGCGGTTGTCACCGCCAGCCGGTCCGCATTCTTGCCGATGAAGGCCGGGCAGGAGGGCTGCATAGCGGGCACGCGATGGCGCTCGATGCGCAGGCCATCCGGGCTGTAGCGGTCGACGAAGCCGGAGCCCCAACGCGCATTCCAGATATAGCCGTCGGCATCGCAGACCGAGCCGTCGAGCCCGCCCGGATCCTCCATGCTGTCGACCATGACGATCGGCTCGCCCGCCGGAAGCCCCGTTTCGGGGTCGACGAGCACGCGCATGAGCTGGCTGACGCGCGTATCGGTGAAATAGCCGATCGTGCCGTCGGGCGAAAAGCAGATGGAGTTCGGAATGCTGATCTGATCGAAGATCTTGGTGACCTTGCCGCCGGCAACATGATAGATGGCGCCCGCCTGCATCTCGGCGCGCTTGCCCATGGTGCCGATCCAGAGTGATCCGGAAATATGCGTGCGCCCATCATTGGAGCGGTTCTCCGGCTTGTCCGCCTCGATCGCCGCATAAAAACTCAGCTCGCCGGTTGCGATGTCGCGGAGGAAGAGACCCTGCTCCGTGGCGATCATCTGCCGTTCCGCATCGACGCGGGCGAGCACGCTTGCCATCATCGGCAGCTCGTGAACCTGCTTCTTGCCGGTCGGCAGGTGCAACTCGTGCAGTTCCTTGCCGAGAATATTGAACCACCAGACGGTGTCCGTGTCGGGGTCGTAGGTCGGGCCTTCACCCAGGACGGATGAGGTATTGCAGAGAATATTGCCCTGAAAATCATGAATATCGGTCATAGATCAGGCTCCTAGGGCTGCATCATAGGCGTAAATGGTGGCCTTGCCGCGTTCGGCAACCTCCGCTGCGGTCATCCCCGGCTTGTAAAGGCTGGTGCCGAGGCCGAAAGCCAGAATGCCGGCCTTGGTGTAATCGGCGAAATTCTTGTCCGAAACGCCACCGACCGCGGCGATGACAAGCTCCGGCGGCAGGACTGCGCGGATGGCGGTAATGCCGGAGGCGCCCAGCACGCCGGCGGGGAAGAATTTAAGGCCGGTGGCGCCGGCGCGGGCGGCGGAAAGCGCTTCCGTTGCGGTGAATACGCCCGGCATCGTCACCATGCCCTTGTCGCGGGCGCGGCTGATGACCGCGGGCTCGACATTCGGTGTGACGAGCAGCTTGCCGCCGGCGCCGTCCAATCGGTCGACATCCTCGACCGTCAGCACGGTGCCTGCGCCGATCAGGCAATCGGCGGGCGCCATCTTGGCGGCGATTTCGATGGAGCGGAAAGGTTCTGGCGAATTCAAGGGAATTTCGATCGCGCTAAAGCCGGTCTCGATCAGCGCGCCGACGATATCGGCCGTTTCCTCCGGCTTGATGCCGCGAAGAATGGCAATGAGCGGGCGCTTCATGGGCGGGAAGGGGATGCGGGTCGTCATCAGCTTTTGCTTTCTTTTTTGAACCAGATCGCTTCGGCCGCGGCGGAAAGCCCGCGACGGACGGCGGCGTCGGCGTCGATGGTTTTGTAGGTAAGAGATAGGGCGCGGAACGCATCCTCATAGAGAGCCTGCAGGCGGCCGGAAGCGACAAGTGTAATGGTCGCGTTCTGCCCGGCGGAGGCCAGCGCGCCGGCAATCTCCGTCCCGATCAGGGTTCCTGATATCAGCGCCTGCGCACCGGCAGCCGTCAGTCCGTGCAAAAGTTGGCCGGAGCGCGCGGTGAACAACAGGTTGGTCGACAGGGCGGGTTTGTCGAACGCTGCCCTGAGGGCCATCTCGAATGCCTTCGCATCGGCAGGCATGTCTGCCGCGCCGGCAACGGCATGCGACAGGATGCTGTGCTTGGTGATGATGTCGAAGAGCTCGCCGGTCATGAAGGTGGAGAAGCCGGTTACGTAGCCGTCAAGCACGCGCACCCATTTCGAATGCGTTCCCGGCATGCAGACGAGCTGTTCGCCCTTGGCATCGGCGGCGATCGTGCCGAGCAGCTGCGTTTCCTCGCCGCGCATGACATCCGGCATCTCCTTGCTGCGTTGCGCAAGGCCGGGCAGGATGCGGATGTCGCGGGATTGTCCGGGCACGGAGACGGCGCCGGTGAGGATCGCTGCAAGCGATGCCGGCGTGCCGATATATCCGGCCTCCACCCAGCCCTGCCGCGCTCCGGCCATGCCACAGACGATGACGGGGATATCGCCGGGCGCCGAGACGGCTTCTAGATGGGCCTGCAGGACCTTGGCAAAGCCGGTCTGGGCCGCCGCCGTCATGCCTTCGCCGCTCCGGCGCTCCGCCAGAATGCTGGCGTCCTCGCCGATCAGCCACAGACGGAAACTGCTGGTGCCCCAGTCCACCGCGACATATGCGGGCTTAGTCATGAGAAATGCTCCAAAGTCTTTCGTTAGAAGATGCCGCCATCGACGGTGATGGCTTGTCCGGTCATGGCGCCCGAGCAGTCCGACGCCAGGAAAAGCACCGGTCCGACCATATCGTCGGCGCTCAGCACGCGCTTGAGACACTGCCGATCCATTGTCTTGGCCATGCCGTCTTCGGTCAGCCAGAGGTCGAGCTGCCGCTTGGTCACGATCATGCCAGGCAGAACGGTGTTGACGCGAATATTTTCAGGGCCGAGACGCCCGGCAAAGCTCTTGGTCAGGCCGATGATACCGGATTTCGCCGCCGCATAGGAGGACAGCAGCGGCGGGTTGGTCTTGAAGACGATCGAGGAAAAATTGATGATTGCGCCTCCGCCGGCGGCCCGCATGCCGGGGACCGCCGCCTGTGAGACGAAGAAGACCTGTTTGAGGTTGATCGCCTGGTTGTTGTCCCAATATTCCTCGGTCGTTGTGTCGATGTCGTGCCGGTCGTCCCAGGCTGCGTTGTTGACGAGCACCCGGATCGCGCCGAGATCGGATTCGACTGCCGCGACCGTGCTCTTGATAGCGCCGACGTCGCGCAGGTCGGCGTGATAGAAGGTGACGGGATGGGCGGATCCTGCCGAAATCCTGGCGGCCAGCGCCTTGCTCGGCTCCTCGGCAACGTCGATGAAGGCAACCTTCGCACCTTGCCTGGCGAAACCTTCCACAAGTGCTGCGCCGATGCCGGAGCCGCCGCCGGTGACGAGCACGGTTCGATCTTTCAGGTCGGGAAATTGCGCTTGCGTCTCAGTCAAGATCTCTCCTCCGGGATAGGTAGCGAAGTTCCATTATTCGGAACATTATTTGACTATATGGAATTATCGGATTACCCTTCCATCGTGTCAAGGATAACGCTGCGGTGCCAGCGATAAATGAAAGGGCATGGATCTGAATTCGCAAGACGTGAAGGCGAATGGCCGCCGCGACCGGGAGACCGGAACGCTTGGCAAGCTCGTCGCGCTGCTCGATCTCGTGGCACTTGCCGATGGCCCCATGCGCTTTACGGATATTCTTTCGCTGTCCGATCAGCCGCGCGGCACGCTGCATCGCCAATTGTCGCATCTCGTCGAGGAAGGCCTTCTGGAGGTCGATCGCGACGGTCGCTATCTTATTGGTCTTAGGCTTTTGACGCTCGCCTCGCGCAGCTGGGCGCGCAATGAATTCCGCGCCGTGGCCGAGCCGCATTTGCAACGCCTGCAGGACGTGACCCGCGAAACCGTGCATCTCGGCGTTCTGCATGACGCGGAGGTCATCTATCTCGACAAGGTTGAAGGACGACAGTCCGTGCGCATGTATTCGCAGATCGGCAATGCCTCGCCGGCCTATTGCACCGGCGTCGGCAAGGCGGCACTATCCGCACTCGACGATGCCGAGCTTGCGATCCGCATCGCCGATCTCGAATTCCGCCCCTATACAGAGCAGACGCTTCGCAACGCCGCGGAGCTGCTCTCGGATATTTCGGAGATCAGGCGGCGCGGCTATGCGTTCGATCTCGAGGAACACGAGAACGGCATATGCTGTGTTGCGGCCCCGATCCGTTCGGATGACGGTCATATGCTGGCCGGCATCTCGGTCACCGGGCCGGCCTATCGTGTCACGTCGCAGAGCTTGCAGGCATGGGCGCCGCTGGTGGTGGCTACGGCTGATTCGATCATGATGGATATGCGCAATCGCATGGGGCCGAAACGCTAGTTCCGCAAATTCTCGTCGCGGCCGCCCAGGCCTTGTCAATTTTAATGCTGCCAATGCCGGACCTTAGCCAAATTGCCCGTTTAACTTGAATTTTATTGTTGAGATATGCGTAAGAGCTGCCATTATCCGCAAATGATTGCTGGAATCATCGAGGATTTGGCGAGGTTATGACCGGACGACGTAGTAACGATCGTTGAAGCTGCCATGAATTTCGAAAACTTATATTTCGGCAGGTGCCTGATATCGGCGCTGGTACGTTAATCGCGTGGGACAAGATACGGAAATTTCGTATTTTTTTCCTCTTTTACTAAAGAAGACTGATGATGGCGGCACTGGTACAGGCGGGAACGCCCCCTCGCGGCGAGGACTATATCGAGGAAATCGGCAGGCTGAAGACTCAGTTTGATGTGTTCCGTTTCATGAAGGGGCTGACCGAGGCCTATCGTTGCCGCGCTTTCATGGTGCTCAATCTGCCGCCGATTACCTCTTTCGAACTGCAGAGCAATTCGGTGATCAACAACTGGCCGGCCGAGCTGCTGTCGATTTATGATCAGGAGGGCCTGCTGCCGACCAGCCCCCCATTGCTGCGCTTGCGCAGTTCCACGCTTCCCTTCATCTATGAGGTGGTGGCGAGCCCCAATCGCGAGGCAGGCAAATCGCATCTTGTCGTCGCCCTGTTCGAACGCTTTCGCATGATGCGATTCCTCTATCTGCCGACCCATGATGCCTCCGGCCTCCGCGGTGCGGTCTCTCTGGCCGGGGATCGCGATCTCTTTTCGTCCGATGAGATCAAGGATCTCTCCTACATCGCAATTCACGTCTTCGATCGGCTCGCCGAAATCCGCAATCTCGACGTTCGCGTCGTCGATGCCCTTACCGATCGCGAGATCGATTGCCTGAATTGGACTGCGGCGGGAAAGACCAGCGCGGAAATAGCCGAAATCCTTACGCTGTCGGAGCATACGGTCAACCATTACCTCAACCGCGCTACCAAGAAGCTCGACACCGTCAACCGCACGCAGGCTGTTGCCAAGGCGCTGCGCGTTGGGTTGATCAAGTGATCCTTGCGGGGCTCGCTGATGTGCCGCCGTCAGTTTTAATTGCCGGCGGGACGCGGCGTATTGACCGCAATTCGGGCAGCTCCTGAATGAATTTTGTGCGCTGCGAATAAAATATGATGAAGAGCATCGGCGACGCCCGTCGCATCATGCCGGGAATTCCTCATCAAGTATTTGAAATGCGGTGATTTCTTCAATTTTGTGAAAACTGGCATGCTTCCTGCTTGGTATATGGCAGAGGTCCAGAGGGGACTTTGATAACAGCGCCGATGAAACGAGCGCGGATCAAACGACCGTCGCCGATGCCGTCGCCATAGCTTCTCCAGGCGAAGGGTGTTGGCGGCGGTTGTTGCCTATTTGGCACGTTCACACTGATCGAAGCGGCCGATGAGGCGATTTTCCCAACCTTGCCCTATTCCTTCCGAGCGGTTGCCTATGTCGGCCGGCCGCAACGAAGGCGCTTTTTATCGACAGCGCCTTGGATTTCGTTTGGCGAAGTCCCGCCGCTCCACTATCTAAGCCGGAAAGCGTGCGGCCCGTGTGGCCGATCCTGCGCTCTGGATGAAGATCGTGCAGTGAGGGTGGAATGGCAGACATCACCAAGGAACAGGTGCTGGAAACGTTGAAGACGGTTCGCGGCCCGGACCTGGAGCACAATATCGTCGAACTCGGTATGGTGTCGGATGTCTTCATTTCCGACGGCAAGGTCTATTTTTCCATTACCGTTCCCGCCGAGCGCGCCAAGGATCTCGAGCCGATGCGCCTTGCCGCCGAGCGCGTCATCAAGGAGATGCCCGGCGTCAAGGGCGCCATGGTCGCTCTGACGGCCGACAAGAAGGCGGGCGCGCCCGCCGCCCGGCCGGCGCCCGCGCAAGCTGCCCCCCACGGCCATTCCCATCCGCATGGTCAGCAACAACAGCCCCGCGCCGCCAAGATCGGCGTGCCGGGGGTGAAGGCCATCATCGCGGTTGCCTCGGGCAAGGGCGGCGTCGGCAAATCGACGACGGCGGTCAATCTTGCCCTGGGCCTGCTTGCCAACGGTCTGCGCGTCGGCATTCTGGATGCCGATATCTATGGCCCTTCGATGCCGCGCCTCTTGAAGATTTCCGGACGTCCCACCCAGATCGACGGCCGCATCATCAATCCCATGGAGAATTACGGCCTCAAGGTCATGTCGATGGGGTTCCTCGTGGAGGAAGAAACCGCAATGATCTGGCGCGGGCCGATGGTGCAATCCGCGCTCCTGCAGATGCTGCGCGAAGTCGCCTGGGGCGAGCTCGACGTCCTGGTGGTGGACATGCCGCCCGGCACGGGCGACGTGCAGTTGACCATGGCGCAGCAGGTGCCGCTTGCCGGCGCCGTCATCGTTTCGACGCCACAGGACCTCGCCCTGATCGATGCGCGCAAGGGCCTGAACATGTTCCGCAAGGTCGAGGTTCCCGTCCTCGGCATCGTCGAGAACATGAGCTACTTCATCGCGCCGGATACCGGCGCCCGCTACGATATTTTCGGCCATGGCGGCGCGCGCAGGGAAGCCGAGCGCATCGGCGTGCCTTTCCTCGGCGAAGTGCCGCTGACCATGGGCATTCGGGAAACCTCGGATGCCGGCACGCCGCTCGTCGCTGCCGAGCCGAACGGGGTCATTGCGAACATTTATCGCGAGATCGCCGCCAAGGTCTGGAAACAAGTGGCGAGCACACCGCAGCGCGCTGCCCCGTCGATCGTATTCGAATGATTCACAGAGACATATCTGCTTTCTGTATAGCGACGGATTGTCTTGTCGGCATCCTGTGCTATGACTTCGCAGGATCATCGAAACTGCGGTGAAATCGCGCAATGAAGAGGTTGTGACTTGATTCTTTGCGAGCTTTGCTGCATATGCGCCGCCGGCGTGGAACTGGTCGAGCATTTCCGATGACCGCCCTCCGCCGCATGGTGGTTTTATTTCGTCCGAGCAGGCGGCTTCGCCAGGACGGACGAAGGATTGGTACAGCAGCGCAATGGAACATGGACACGGATTCCCGGCCGGACCGGCGGGATACGACCGGGGTTTTATGAGCTTTTTTCATTGGCCATTGGTGGGATCGCAGCGAGTGCGCGCAAAGTGCCTCGGCCGTAGTGCCGTCTCCGCTGTCGTGGGAGCAAGCAGTTGATAACTGCCTATTGCTCAGATTCCAAACCGCTTCAACTCCCCGATCTCTCGGCCGCCGACCGCTTGCCTGACAATGCCACTTGGATCGACATGGTCGATCCCACGCGTGAGGAAGAGGCCGATATCGAGCGCCTGCTTGGGCTCGAGGTCCCGACGCGCGAGGACATGAAGGACATAGAGCCCTCCAGCCGGCTCTATGTCGAGAACGGTTCGGTCTTTCTGACCGCCTCGCTGCTGTGGAAGGCCGATACCAATCTGCCGATGCTCACCGATGTCGCCTTCATTCTGACGGAACATCGGCTGGTCACCATCCGCTACGCACAGCCGAAATCCTTCGCATTGTTCATAGCTGCTCTGCAGCGCATTCCGCAGGAGCGGCGCACGGGTGTCGCGCTCCTTGCCAAACTTCTCGAAACCATCGTCGACCGTACCGCCGAGGTGCTTGAACAGACCGTCGCCGGTGTCGATATATTGTCGGTGCACGTATTCGGCGATCGCGTGAAGAAGGTCCGCCGCCCGGCAAACTACCTGGAAGAAAAGCTCAAGGACATCGCAGGCTATCACCGCACGCTCAGCAAGGTGCGTGACAGCTTGAGTTCGCTATCCCGGCTGCTGACCTTCCTTCATACCATCACCGCCATGCAGCAGGACCGTGAGGCCAAGGACCTGTGCCGCAATGTTGCGCGGGATGTGCAATCCCTGTCCGAACATGCATCCTTCGTCGCGGGAAACATCACCTTCCTGCTGGATGCATCGCTCGGGCTGATCAATATCGAGCAGAATGCCATCATCAAGATCTTTTCGATCGCTTCCGTGGTGTTCCTGCCGCCGACGCTTGTCGCGTCCGTCTATGGCATGAATTTCGAGCATATGCCCGAGCTGCATTTCGCCTACGGCTACCCGGCATCGTTGTTGTTGATGGTGGTTTCCGCCATCGTTCCGTTTTTCTTTTTTCGCTGGAAAGGCTGGCTCTGAGAGTCTAGTGATCCTGAATGTCTAACGAAACCAATCATTCTCCCGACGGGAAAATGAACGCTCGTAAGCTCGCATACCTCGCCCTCGGTTCGGTCGGCGTGGTCTATGGCGATATCGGTACGAGCCCGCTCTATGCCTTTCGCGAAGCACTGAAGCCGGTAGCCGCTGACGGTTTGACGCGCGGCGAAGTCATCAGCGTCGTCTCGCTGATGTTCTGGACGCTGACGATCATCGTCACGATCAAATATGTCCTTTTTCTGCTCCGCGCGGACAATGACGGCGAAGGCGGCACGCTGTCGCTGCTGGCGCTGCTGATGAAGACGGCAAACGGCCATACCGCCATCCTGATGCTGCTGGGCCTGCTGGGCGCAGCACTCTTCCTCGGCGATGCGATGATCACCCCGGCGCTTTCGGTTCTGTCGGCTGTCGAAGGCCTGAAGCTGGTCACGCCGACGCTGTCAGACTATATCGTCCCCATATCGGTTGCGATCCTGGCGCTGCTTTTTGTGATCCAGTCGCATGGCACCGGTGCGGTCGCCCGCTTCTTCGGTCCGATCACCGCCCTCTGGTTCATCGTCATGGCCCTTGCCGGCATCATGCACATTTCCGATGATTACAGCATCCTGGCGGCGTTCAATCCCTGGTATGCGGTGAGCTTCCTCATGCGGGAAGGCTTTCTCGGCGTCGTGGTGCTCGGCGCGGTGTTCCTCACGGTCACCGGTGCCGAGGCACTCTACGCCGACCTTGGCCATTTCGGCCGCCGTCCGATCCAGTGGGCTTGGTTCGTGCTGGTGTTTCCGTCACTGACGCTGAACTACTTCGGCCAGGGTGCCCTCGTGCTGCGCGAGCCCATGGCCATGTCCGATCCGTTCTTCCTGATGTTTCCGCATTGGGCGATCCTGCCGGTGGTCATCCTCGCCGCCATGGCGACGATCATTGCCAGCCAGGCTGTCATCACCGGCGCGTTCTCGCTCACACGCCAGGCCATCCATCTCGGCTTCCTGCCGCGCATGGAAATCCTGTTCACCTCTGAGACCAATACCGGCCAGATCTTCCTGCCGTCGGTCAACACCGTGCTGTTCTTCGGCGTCATCTTTCTGGTCCTGGCCTTCAAGACCTCGGATGCCCTGGCGACGGCCTATGGTATCTCGGTCACCGGCGCGATGGTCGTCACATCGATCATGGCCTTCGAATTCGTCCGCGTTCGCTGGAACTGGACGCTGCCGATGGCTGTTGCCGTGCTGACGCCGTTGCTGCTGCTGGAATTCGTCTTCCTCGGCGCCAATCTGATCAAGATTCATGATGGCGGCTACGTTCCGGTGCTGATCGCAACCGCTTTCACCGTCATCATGTGGACCTGGCGCCGTGGCACCGCGATCCTGATGGAAAAGACGCGGCATACGGATATCCCGCTGTCGTCCTTCGTCAGCTCGATCGAGCGCAAGAGCGACCACTCGCCCGCCCATGTGCCGGGCACGGCGATCTTCCTGACGAGCGATCCGGAATCCGCGCCGGCCGCGCTGCTGCATAATCTCAAGCACAATCATGTCCTGCACGACAAGAATGTGATCCTGACGATCCGCACCACCAACAAGCCGCGTGTCCTCCAGGAGGACCGCTATTCGGTCGAAAAGGTTTCCGACCGCTTTTCGCGCGTCGAGCTGCGCTTCGGCTTCATGGAATCGCAGAACGTCTCCCAGGCACTCGCAACCCTGCGCAAGACCGGCCTGAAGTTCGACATCATGTCGACCTCCTTCTATCTCGGTCGCCGCAAGCTCGTGCCGGACGCCAAGTCGGGCATGCCGCACTGGCAGGACCGGCTCTACATCGCGCTCGCCAATGCCGCGACCGACCCTTCAGACTACTTCCGCCTGCCGGCCAACCGCGTGGTGGAACTGGGCTCGCACGTCATCATCTAAGGCTGATTTTATCGCCATTCGTTCGAAGGCCCGGTGGACATTCACCGGGCCTTTTGACTTTTCTGTTGCGTAAGTGGGATGCGATGAAGTTCAATTTTAAGGAGAATCGCCACGGTACATTTTCGGGAGGATGCTTGCTGATGCTCAAAGAAGCCTTTTCGATCGCACGCCGCAATGTGGTTATCTACATAACCTATGTGTTGCTGCTGTTCGCTGCTCAAATTGCCGACGAATATCTTAAGGGATCCAGCTCAACCGTAGTCAGTACGTTTTTATTGTGTACGCTCTCAATGAATGTACAAGAATCTATTTTGTGGAATCTTGATTTCAAGGCAACAGTCAAACATGGTGATTTCAAGCTCCTGAGGTTCTTTTTCAAACCTGGTGGTTTCTCGCTCCTGAGCTTCTTTTTTAAGAGCGCGGCTCTTTTCCTGATTGCGCTTCTCATCATGCTGCCTTTTCTTTATTTCCTATTGAAAGGCCGCGACCTCTTTTCCTTTGCTCTCTGGTCCATATTTGCGGGCATGTTGATATTTTCCGCGATCTTCAGCATCGTCATGGCATTCTTCGGCACCTGGCTTCCCGCGGGACTGCACGGCGTTAACTCAAGTTTTGGCGATGCGTTCCAAAGAGGAAAAGTGCGATTCTTGGCGACGTATGGGCGCGTTCTGGCCGGAGTGACTATGCCTGTGCTCGCCGCGATGGCGGCCGTCATCGTGTCGGCTATTTTCACCGGTCCCGATTTGTTGATGGATGGTCGACCGAATATCCCGTTGGCCGTCGTAATGATCATTTCCCTGAGCTTTCAGGTGATGGGCTGGACTTATATCTCCGTCGTCCTGACGAGACGCTATATGGAAGCGGAGCACATCGATGCGCCGCCAGCCGTTAAAGAGCTCCTTGCCGTTGTCTGAGACGGCGTGCTCGCACATTTCATTCCTGCACGTGGCCTTGTCCGAATTAACCATCCATCAAGGTTAATGGGAGATTATTCCGGCTCCTGGTTTCGAGTGCCGTTTGGAGTCCGGTGTTGTCCCGCTCGCGTTATGTCAGCCGAAAATTGAGTTTCTTGCCGAAAAACTGGACTTCGCCGGCCGTCTTCGGGCTCTGTGCCTGGCTGATCTTCCCGTCTCCGGCCGCCTACGGCGATCTCGCGGGCCTGCTTGCGGGCATCGACAGGGAAGGGGCGAATTGGCGCATGGTGATGACAAGTTCGCCGGCCGGCTCCACCCATCAGGCGGAATTGGCCTTCGGCGATGCCAGGGCAGCCGCTGCAGTGGGCGACGGCGGCCTGGTGCTGCCGGATGGACGCCGGGTTGCTTTCCAGTCGGAGCAAAAAGGCAGCGATCCCCGACCGGATGAAGATCGGATCAACCGCCAGGACAAGAAAGGCCGCGTCGTTGCCGTTGCGCCGATGCAGCCGCCGAAGGATTTCTCCGCGGGCTCCGTATTGGAGCGGCAAAGCATGCTGTTTCGGCCGGAATCCGATACCGGTGAGCGCACCGCCTTCCTGAGGCCGAAGCTCGACGGCAAGGAAATCCAGATTGCCACCGCCTTCTACAAGAAGCAGCCGCCGAAGCCGGACGATAGCGTGCCGGCCTATCTGGCAAACCTCATCACCAATCGGAATGCCGATGTTCTGGCTGCAGCCTATGCATCGCCGGCGCCGGACTATGCCCGGGTCTCGCCTTTCGATTCCATCCTCGCCAAGGATCAGGACGGCGAGGGCCGTTTCGTGCCGCAGATCGGACCGAAGGATCATCTATGGGCAGCCAATGTCCTGCCGCCATCTGTATTTTCGTCCGATGAGCAGCAATGCCTTGCGACCGGCATCTATTTCGAGGCGCGCGGCGAGTCTGTAAAAGGGCAGGCGGCCGTTGCCCAGGTCATCCTCAACCGTGTCCGTAATCCCGCCTATCCCAAGACCATCTGCGGCGTCGTCTATCAGAACGAGGATTGGCGCAATGCCTGCCAGTTCTCCTTTGCCTGCGATAACGTCAAGGATCGGGTCAATTCGCCGGAACACTGGCGCATCGCCCGCCAGGTCGCGATGGCGGTGACGGCCGGCAAGATCTGGTTGCCGGAAGTCGGCTCCGCCACCCACTACCATGCCGTCTACGTCCGGCCGAAATGGGCGGCCGAGATGGTGAAGGTCGGCCGCATCGGCATGCATATCTTCTACCGCACCTATGGCGGCGGCTGGAGCTGAAGCGTTCGAAGTTTGTGGATTGGCGCCCGGGAGTGCCGTGGCGGCTGGCAAAAAAGCCACAGAAAAGCATGGGCTGAAGAGGATTCTTCGGCTCAGTTTTCGTCCGGTACGGCTCTTTCACTCTAAACTCATGATTTAATTGGGCTAATTTATGGCTGGACAGATGTCGTCTACGCCTTGACTATGCTTTTTCCTAAAACTATGTTGCGCGCGACTTCAAAACGGGCCGAAAGGTGGCGAAACCTGCTGTTCGTTTACGCGTTGACCGGGGTATAGGGATAACGCGCGACGAAAAGGAGGAGGATGTCACCATGACGGACGACCGCGACGAAAGTCTGGAACAGCGGCGGGCGCAGTTGGGAGCCGAATTGGCGAGCAAGCGCGCTGCCGCGAAAGAGGATGAATACGGGGAGGTTCGCGCCGAGGAAGGCCGTAAAGGCTATGCTCAGGCGATGAAGCTTTCCAGCGAATTCATTGCCGCCATCATCGTTGGCGCTGTTCTGGGCTATGTCTTCGACCGTTTTGTCGGTACGGCGCCGTGGGGCATGATTATCTTGCTGCTTCTCGGATTCTGTGCCGGCGTGCTGAATGTGCTGCGCTCCGCGGGCAAGGTGGCGACACCGGCGCTGGATGAGCAAGGCCGAGACAAGAAATGAGCGGAAGCGACGCTGCGGCGCCGTTTCCAGGTGAGAGGCATCCGCTCGCTCGAGCGGGAAAATGAAAGAGAACAAGCGGTGGCAAACGGACCTACCCATCAGTTCCTGATCTTCAAGATTATTCCGATCGATATCGGTGGAATTGATTTTTCGTTCACCAACGCTTCCTTGTTCATGGTCGCCTCCGCGGTGATCTCTGCCGGCTTCCTGTATTTTGCCAGCGCGCAGCGTAGCGTTATTCCGGGCCGCTCTCAGTCGGTTGCGGAAATGGCCTACGAGTTCATCGCCTCGATGCTGAAGGAAGGGGCGGGAACGAAGGGAATGAAGTTCTTCCCGCTGGTCTTCTCGCTCTTCATGTTCGTGCTGACGGCAAACCTGCTCGGCATGGTCCCTTATTTCTATACCGTCACCAGCCAGATCATCGTCACCTTCGCCTTAGCGTTGCTGGTCATCCTGACGGTCATTCTTTATGGCTTGATCAAGCACGGCTTCGGCTTCTTCAAGCTCTTCGTGCCGCAGGGTGTTCCGGGCATCCTTCTGCCGCTGGTGGTGGTGATCGAAATCATCTCCTTCCTGTCTCGGCCGATTTCGCTCTCCGTTCGTCTTTTCGCCAACATGCTGGCCGGTCATATCACGCTCAAGGTGTTCGCAGGCTTCGTCGCCTCGCTCGGAACCCTTGGCGCGCTCGGCATCGGTGGCGCAATTCTTCCCCTCATCATGACCGTCGCCCTCACCGGTCTCGAGTTCCTTGTCGCCTTCCTCCAGGCTTACGTCTTCGCGGTGCTGACTTGCATGTACCTCAACGACGCGATCCATCCGGGTGGCCACTAAGGATAAAGACATTGGCGTCTAAGGGCGTCAGTCATTCACCGCACAACCATTTCAAAGGAGTTCAACATGGACGCGGAAGCAGCAAAGTTCATCGGCGCAGGTTTGGCTTGCTTTGGTATGGCCGGCACGGCTCTCGGCCTCGGCAATATCTTCGGCAGCTACCTGTCCGGCGCACTACGCAATCCGTCTGCTGCTGACAGCCAGTTCGGCCGTCTGGTATTCGGCTTCGCCGTTACGGAAGCTCTGGGCATCTTCTCGCTGCTCATCGCTCTCCTCCTGCTCTTCGCCGTCTGATATCAGCGGCGTCATAGATCACGGTTCGCGGGCAGCGAGCCGTGATTCTTTGCATTTGCAGACCACCTGGAGGTGAGCATGTTTGTGACCCCGGCATATGCTGAAGAAGCACCGCCGGCCGCCGGCGAGGTGCATACGGAAACGGGTGCGCCGAATGAAGGCCACCACACCGGCGTTTTTCCGCCGTTTGACCATACGACGTATCCGTCACAGCTGCTTTGGCTGGTGATCACCTTCGTCATCTTCTACGTGGCCATGCAGAAGATTGTCATTCCGCGCGTTGGCAGAATCCTGGAAAGCCGGCACGACCGGATCGCTCAGGATATCGAGGAAGCTTCTCGCCTGAAGGCCGAAGCCGACGCCGCCGTCGCGACCTATGAAAGCGAATTGGCTGCCGCGCGCGCCAAGGCGAATTCGATCGGCGCCGGTGCCCGCGATGCTGCCAAGGCCAAGGCCGAGGAAGATCGCAAGACGATCGAGGCAAGCCTTTCCGAAAAGCTCAAGGCTGCGGAAGCCCGCATCGCCGAGATCAAGACGAAGGCTTTTGGTGATGTCGGTGCGATTGCGGAAGAAACTGCTTCTGCTGTCGTTGAACAGCTGGTCGGCAATGTCGCCGGCAAGGCTGATGTCGCTTCGGCTGTCGCCGCAGCGTCTGCGAAGCGGGAGGGCTAAGTTATGACTTTTGGTCTTGACGAAACTTTCTTTGCATTTGTTGCGCTCATCATCTTCATCGGTCTCGTCGTCTACCTGAAAGTTCCGGGTATGATGGCGAAGTCGCTGGACGACCGCGCCGATCAGATCCGCAACGAACTGGCGGAAGCCAAGCGTCTGCGCGAAGAGGCTCAGCACCTGCTGGCCGAATATCAGCGCAAGCGTAAGGAAGCCGAGGCTGATGCAGCGAATATCGTCGCCGCAGCCGAGCGCGAAGCCGAAATGCTGACGACTGAAGCCCGGAAGAAGACGGAGGAATTCGTCGCCAACCGCACGGCTCTCTCCGAGCAGAAGATCAAGCAGGCCGAAGCCGACGCGATGAAGGCGGTTCGTTCCGCCGCCGTCGATTTGGCGATTGCCGCTGCTGAATCGGTGCTTGCGAAAAAGGCCGATGGCAGCATCCAGTCCGGCCTCTTCAACGATGCCGTCAAGGAAGTGAAGACGCGGCTGAACTGAGCGCGCGGAACATCGAGATTTGAAAAAGCCCTGCTTAGGCAGGGTTTTTTTGTTGGTGGGAGGGGCTGGGGCCATCCTCGAACCAAGAGAGCGGGTGGTGAGGCACCTCATTCAAATCTCCGATTTGATAGCGCATCCTGCCTTCGCAGGTTGATCATCGCCGCAACGAACGGCTAGATCAGGAGACTGGGGGAGGACAGATGCAGCCAGCGACAGACGACGGGCCATTTCGCCAAGGCGATATTATCGTGAGGCCGGTCCGCCCTTGGACACCGGGCGTGCACGCTCTGCTGGCTGCCTTGCCGCTGCATGGCTTTGATGCCGCCCCGAAGCCGGGCGGATTTGATGACGTCTGGGAAAGAGTGAGCTATCTGCCTGGTGTCACGGGCGATCTTGATAGCAATATCGAGATGCGCTCGGAGAAGGCCGTGCAATCGGCCGCCCGATTGCTGGGCCGGTATCATCATAGTTCCGCGCTGGTCTTGCACGATCTTGCCGCAACGTGCTCCTGGCAGCTACCACCCCGGCTGCCGGCCGAGGTCATCTGTCACGGCGATTTCGCACCCTACAATGTCGTCATGAACGACGGCGAGGTGACCGGGATCATCGATTTCGAGGCAGCCCATCCCGGTCCACGGCTTTGGGACCTAGCCTATGCGGTCTATCGCTGGGCGCCATTGTCCTCGAGTATGGCGATGGAAGAAGGGTTGGATCGTCTTGCGAGCCAGATCCAGCGTGCGCGAATCTTCGTCGATGCCTACGGATTGCCGGTTGAGGAGCGCAGTTCACTTCCGGCCGCCATCGTCGAGCGGCTCGAAGCGCTATTGGCCTTCATGGAACGGGAAGCTGCGCGCGGCATCGCGCGTTACCGCCGGAATCTGCAGGATGGGCATGACCGGATCTACAGGGAAGATATTGCCTATATTGCGAAATGGTCGCCGGAGATCGTCGCGGGGCTGACGAATTGAGACCTTGAGCAATTCCAGGAAAAGTGCACAGCGGTTTTCCATCAGGAATTGTGCGAAAACAAAGTGATAGAGCGGTTCAGAGATTCCGTGAAAAACTGAACCGCTTTAGACGGCTTCCCTCTTGAGCGGGCGGAAGCTCATGCGATGCAGCGAGCAGGGACCATGTTGCTCGATGCCGGCGCGATGCTGCGGAGTGCCGTAGCCGGCATGGGCTGCAAAACCATAGGCGGGGAAAACGACGCCTGCGCGTGTCATCATCCGGTCGCGCGTCACCTTGGCGACGATCGAGGCGGCTGCGATCGAGAAGGAGCGTGCATCGCCCTTGATCACTGCTTTTCCGGGGCAGGCGAGCCCTGCTGGCACATCGAGCCCGTCGGTCAGCACATAGCTTGCCGGAACCGCCAGCCCGCAAATGGCGCGGCGCATCGCATCCAGGCTTGCCTTGCGGATATCGGTCGTATCGATACGGGTTGCGCTCGATGAGGCGATGGAGATCGTCGCCGTCGCCAGGATTTCGACGAACAGTTCCTCGCGTCTGGCGGCTGTCAACTGTTTGGAATCGTTCAGCCCATTCGGAATGCGCTCGGGATCGAGAATGACGGCAGCCGCCACGACCGGTCCTGCGAGCGGGCCTCTGCCAGCCTCGTCCGCCCCCGCGACCGGCCAATGTCCGGCGCGTCGCGCGATCAGTTCCAGCTCGAAGGTCGGGACGAGCGGGATGTCCTCGAATAGCATTGGAGAATCGGGTGGTGTGCTGCGTGGCATGCGGCGAAGCTCGCACACCACCCGATCTCCTGCAAGCCCCCGGTGGATCAGGGCGGCGAACCGGAGGGCTTTTCCAGCGGGTACAGGGAAAACCCGCAAGGAATGTCAGAGCAACGACAGCTGGACGCCGCTGCCGTCAGGCGGCACGAACAGGTCATCGCGCAATGCGATATTGCGACGTGTGAGTTCGAGCCGACGCGTCGCCATTTCGAAGCGGCGGCTGATCTGCCAGGCATAGGGGCCGGCGCCCTTCATGCGCTTGCCGAATTCGGCATCGTAATCCTTGCCGCCGCGCATCGAGCGGATCAGCGACATCACATGGCGATAGCGGTCCGGGTAGTGCTGCAGCAGCCAGTCGCGAAACAGAGGGCTCACCTCCAGCGGCAGCCGCAGGATGACATAGCTTGCCTCCAGCGCGCCGGCGGCCTTGCCGGCATCGAGAATACGTTCGATCTCGTGGTCGTTGAGCGCCGGGATGATCGGCGCCACCATGACAGAGGTGCGAATACCGGCCTCGCTGAGCGCCTGGATCGCCTCCAGCCGTCGTGGCGGGGTTGCTGCCCGTGGTTCCATGGTGCGGGCCAGCTTCCGGTCGAGCGTCGTCACCGATAATCCCACCCGCACCAGGTTCTTGGCGGCCATTTCCTGGAGAATGTCGATATCGCGCATGATCAGCGCCGATTTGGTGACGATGGCAACCGGGTGGTTGGCCCGGTTCAGCACCTCGAGGATCTGGCGCATGATCCGCCATTCCTTCTCGATCGGCTGATAAGGGTCCGTATTGGTGCCGATAGCGATGACGCGCGGCTTGTAACCGGGCTTCGCCAGCTCGCGCTCCAGCAGCTTGGCCGCATCCGGCTTGGCAAACAGCTTCGATTCGAAATCCAGCCCCGCGGACAGGCCCATATAGGCATGCGTCGGCCGCGCGAAGCAATAGATGCAGCCGTGCTCGCAGCCGCGATAAGGATTGATCGAACGATCGAAGGGAATATCGGGCGATTCGTTGCGCGTGATCGCGGTGCGCGGCTTTTCCACCTGCACCTCGGTTTTGAAGGGCGGGAGCTCTTCCCATGTATGCCAGCCGTCGTCGACAGTCTCACGTTGCTGCGGCTCGAACCGGCCGCTCGGATTCAATCCGGCGCCGCGTCCGCGTCGGCGCTCCGCGTCGACCCTGAGACCTGCGTCGGTGATCAAAGCATTGGCAACATCTGCCGTATTGGCTGGCGCGAATGCGGCCTGCCCTGCAAGGGATTGCTCGTTCATCGGTAGCTCCAGGGCGGTTCATGCCATCGCATGCCGCGTCTAAGATGATTAAATTCCTATCCGACAAATGAGAACATTGCAAGAACAAAAAATCAAGATCGCCGTCTTCCGTCTCCCGCATTCGAGGCGTTTGGTGACGGCGCGGCGCGGTTTCGGGGTGGTGCATCAGGCTTTTCTTAAACGTTCCGGCCCAAGGGTTAGACGCTGGCAAAAAAATATGCGCCGCTCTATAAATGGGCAATGTTGACGGTCATCATCGAATGCCAGGATCACGAACCCGAGCTGGCGCAGACATTGGCGGCATTGGTGGCAGGCGCGATCGAGGGGCTGGTCTGCGATGTCGTCGTGCTCGACCACGGCTCCAGCGACGGAACATCCCGGGTGGCGGATGCCGCTGGATGCCGCTACTATTCGCAATGGGATATCAAGGACATATTGCGCTCGGCGCGCGGCGACTGGCTGCTATTGGTCGAGCCGGGTGCGCGGCCGCAGGCGGGCTGGATCGATGAGATCGCGGAATATGTCTCCCTGAATAAGGCACCGGCCCGCTTCACCGCATCGCGCGGTTATCGCCGGCCTTTCCTGCAGCGCATTCGCAAGGCCAAGCCGCCTTTGGAGCTGGGATTGCTGCTATCAAAGGCTCAGGCCATCGCCGTCGCCAGAACCGGTATGCGGCTGGCCGAATTTGCCAAGGGCCGGAAGGGCCGGAACCTTTCAAGCGAGCTCATCCCCTCGTGGGTGGCGCGGGCGGCTCGATAGCGCTGGGTGCTCCATTCCAGATTTCATTTGAAAAGTTGCAAATACCTGCGATAATTTTCCCGTGGCGGCACCTTACGCGTGTCGCGTCGGGCGGTCGACCATAAGATGCCGATATGCGGCGGAACAGGTCAGCGGCACACTCCTTGTCCGCCGGGATACCGGCGAAAGGAGGTGCGTCATGAAACGCACGATGCTTTACCGCCTCATGGCAATGGCTCTCATGCCAATTGCAATTCTTTATCCCGGCGTTGCAGATTCCCAGGCGAAGCTGGTTTGCGCCCAGCGCGTCGATATCGTCGCCTTTCTTGGCGATCATCTTTCCGAAAAGCTTTCGGCGGTCGGCAAGCTCGATCCCAATACGATCGTGGAAATCTATGCCGCCGAGAGCGGTAGCTGGACGCTATTGATCAGCGACGCCTCGGGCCGTAGCTGCATCATCCTCAGTGGCGATAATTGGGAATCAATTCCTGCCTTGCCGGAGCCGAAGGCATAGCAGGCTGATAATGTCCTGCCATGCGCAGGATCTACTGACAGCGCCGCGCGTCTTTCAAGACGCGCCAAGGACGCTGCAACATTTGAAATGCTGCATAATTTTTCCCTTAAAGCGATTCCGATTCAAGGAATTATGCGATGGAGCCGGCGCCGCGCCTCAGATGCTCGTCGAGGCGTGGCATGATTTCCACGAAATTGCAGGGCATATGGCGGTAATCGAGCTGCGCCTTGAGGATACCGTCCCAGGCATCCTTGCAGGCGCCCGGCGATCCCGGCAGTACGAAGATGAAGGTGGCGTTGGCGACGCCGCCGGTTGCTCGCGACTGGATCGTCGCCGTGCCGATCTTGTCATAGGAGATGCGATGGAAGACCTCGGAGAAGCCGTCCATACGCTTCTCGAACAACGGCTCCAGCGCTTCGGGCGTGACATCGCGGCCGGTAAAGCCTGTGCCGCCGGTGGTAATCACCACGTCGACCGCATCGTCCTTCGTCCAGGCTTCCACTTGCGCGCGGATGCGCTCCTTGTCGTCGGGAACGATGGCGCGGGCCGCCAGCCTGTGGCCGGCTTCGGCAATACGCGCGACCAGCGTATCGCCGGACTTGTCGTCGGCGAGCGTGCGCGTATCGGAAACGGTCAGCACGGCGATGCCGACGGGAATGAAGGATCTTTTGTCGATTGAGCCCGCCATCATGCCTCTCCCGCGATTGTTTCCGTTACCTGGAAATACCAGTCCGGCCTCTGCCTGTGAAGGGAAACGGCAGCAGCCTCCGCTTGTTCGATGCTTTCGAAAATCCCGAAGCAAGTAGCTCCGGAGCCGGACATGCGAGTCACGATCGGATTTTGGCTTTCGATCAGACCGGAAAGCACCGAAATCTCACTGCAGATCGAGCGTGCCGGCGGTTCGAGATCGTTGCGCAGGTTCCGGATCATCTCGATCCACTCGCTGGAGCCGCGCGGCATCTGCGTTGGAAACAGCAGCGGCGGATTGTCCTTGCGGGAGAGATGGCGAAACACGTCCGGCGTCGAGACGCCGACGAGCGGATTGCCGAGAACCATGGGAAAGGTGGGAAACGCCGGCAGCAAGTCCATCGCCTCGCCGATCCCGCGCGCCACCAGCGGCTCGCTGGCAAGGCACATCGGCACATCGGCGCCAAGCTTCAAGGCGATTGCCTTGACCTTCTCGTCAGGCAACGTGAGCTGCCACAGCCGCATCAGCCCGCGCAATGTCGCGGCCGCATCCGCCGAGCCCCCGCCGATACCCGATGCGATCGGCAGGTTCTTTTCGAGATGGATATGAACGGCGGGTGCATCGAAGCCAGCCGCACGGGCAGCCTGCCGCAACAGATCCCGCGCCTTGAGCACGAGATTGTCGCCGGCCTCGGCGTCGGCGGAAAGAAGCGGGCCAAAGCGCCCGGAGAGGCTGAATTCATCTTGCTCGCTGGCACGAAAGCCGAGACGGTCTCCATGGCCGGCAAAACTGACAAGCATGTCGAGCAGATGATAGCCGTCGGCGCGGCGGCCAGTGACATGCAGCGCAAGATTGATCTTTGCGGGCGCTTCCTCTGTGAGGTCGAAATCGCCCGCTGCCAAGATCGTGTTCATGGAAGTCTTAGGACTTCTTGTCGATCGGCGCCGGAGCGTTCGTGTCGGGCGAGGGTGCTGGCGCGGGATCGGGTTGCTTGCTCTTGTCGACGGTCCTCGGATCATTGTCGAGCGTGGGCAAGCCCTTCTCGACCTTTTCCTTGATCCTCGGAATATCTGCTTCTTCCGGCTTCGAGGCCAGCGCACGATTCCACTGGTAGACGGCTTCGAGCTTGCGATTGACACGCCAATAAGCGTCGCCCAGGTGGTCGTTGATCGTCGGATCGCCGGCCTTGAGCTGTGCTGCCCGTTCCAGCTCGTTCACCGCGTCGTCGAAGCGATTGAGACGGAAATAGGCCCAGCCGAGCGAATCGACGATGTAGCCGTCATCCGGCTTCAGGTCGACGGCCTTCTTGATCATGTTCAGGCCCTGGTCGAGGTTCGTGTTCATGTCGACCCAGGAATAGCCGAGATAGTTCAGCACCTGCGGCTGATCCGGATTGAGCTCCAGGGCCTTCTTGAAGTTCGGCTCGGCATCCGGCCATTTCTTCAGCCGCTCATAGGCAATGCCGCGCTGGAAGAACACGGCCCAATCGCTGCGCTTCGGCGCCGGGCCGATGATCTGCACGGCCTTGTCGTAATTCTCGGCCATGGCCTGGAAGTCCTTGGCGTCGGAAAGAACGCTGCCATAGGCGAGATAGCTGCGGACATCGTTTGGATCGGAATCGATCAATGCTTTCAGATGTTTACGAGCATCGTCGACCTTGCCGGATTGGGCAAGCGCAAGGCCGAGCTGCAGCTCGGAAATGCGGGCCATCGGCGAATCGTCCGGCACCTTCTTGTAGAAGGCGATGGCGCGATCGGTCTGCTCCTGCTTTTCAGCCAGTCCGCCAAGCAGAACCAGCGTATCGGCGGCCTTCGGATCGAGCGAATTGGCAATCTGCAGGTAGAGCGAGACGACATCCTCGGCGCCGTCGCGGTTCAGCGCGGCACCGATGGTGAAGAGCACGGCGGCCGCGCCCTGGCTGGCATTGGTGACCTGCTGGTCCGGCGTATCGCCCTTGGTGATGCTGTCGCGCAGCGCATTCAGCGGTGCGTAGTTGCTGACGAGATTGTCGCCGACCGAGATCGTATCCAGCGCCTTCTGCTTGTCGCCGGCCTTGGCTTCCAGGCGGGCGAGCGCCATGACGGCGCGCATGAAGGTATCGGGAGCCGTCGCACCCCCCGTCTTGTCGAGGATTGCGTCGTTAAGGTGCGAACGGGCCGATTTCAGATCGCCCATCGTCAGGGCTATGGCGCCGGCATGATAGTTCTTGAAGATGTTGAACCAGTCCGGGCCCTTCATCTTGTCGATCATCGAGATCGCTTCCTTGCCGCGGCCGGATCCGGCGCGGGCCCAGGCGGAGACCAGGTTCGTCATCATCCGGTCGAGATCGTTCGGACCGTTATATTTGAGGATTTCCTGTGCCGTCCGGTATTCATGACGGCGGATGGCATCCATGCCGCGCACGATCGTGGTGACCCGCTCGACGGAAGGATCGCTCTTCAGCTCGTTGGCGTATTTGACGCCCTCTTCGAGATTGCCGTTGAGCAGCAGCGAAATCATCAGCCGCTGGCGGATTTCCGGATTGCTGGGGTCGATCATCAGCGCCTTTTTATAAAGCGCGATGGCGGTATCGTAGTCGTGGTCGACATCGGCCGTACGGGCAGCCAAGAAGGCGCCGGCGAACGTATCGACGCTATCCGGATCGAAAGCGACCGGGGTGCTGACCTCCGGCGCTACCGGCTTATCCTCTGCGCGCGCGCCAGTCAGGGCCGACACCGAAAGGATCGCCGCCAAGGCTACGCCCGAAAGGAAACGGATGGCAAGTCTCTGCCGCATTAGAAAGCCTTTCATCAAGGGAATGGCCGGCGAAATCGCCGGCGGCACAACGCATTCGTGTCAACTGATTCACAACAGGATGGCTTTTTTGAAGCGGCCCCGCAACAAATTCGGGTCGCCGCTATCAATTAACGCGTTCGATGCAGAAATCGATCACTTCGAGAAGTGCTGATTTCCATGGCGTTTCCGGCAATGGCGCCAGAGCGTCGCGGGCGATGGTGCCGTAGTGCACGGCGCGTGCGATTGTGTCGGCCAGCGCGCCGTATTTCGTGATCAGGCCGAGGGCCTTCTCAAGATTTTCGTCGCTGTTGTTGCCGGTTTCGATAGCGTCACGCCAGAAGGCGCGTTCCTTCTCGGTGCCACGGCGATAGGCGAGAATCACCGGCAGCGTGATCTTGCCCTCGCGGAAATCGTCGCCGACATTCTTGCCGAGATCGGCAGCCTTGCCGCCGTAGTCCAGCGCATCGTCGACGAGCTGGAAGGCAAGACCGAGATTGGTGCCGTAGGACTTCAGCGCATTACGCTCCGCCTTGCCGGCATTGGCGACGATCGGGCCGACTTCGGCCGCAGCGGCGAAAAGCGCTGCGGTCTTGGCGCGGATGACCGAGAGATAATCATCTTCCGTCGTTTCCATGTTCTTGGAGACGGAGAGCTGCAGGACTTCGCCTTCGGCGATCACGCAGGCAGCCGAGGACAGGACGTCGAGAGCATCGAGCGAGCCGACTTCCACCATCATGCGGAAGGCCTGGCCGAGCAGGAAGTCGCCGACCAGAACGCTTGCCTGATTACCCCAGATCATGCGGGCAGTCGACCTGCCGCGGCGCAGATCGCTTTCATCGACCACGTCGTCATGCAGCAGCGTGGCGGTGTGCAGAAATTCGACCGACGTCGCGAGCTTGATGTGATTGTCGCCCTGATAGCCGTAAAGTGCGGCGGAGGCGATCGTCAGCATCGGCCGCAGGCGCTTGCCGCCGGAGGAGATGAGATGCTCTGCAACCTCGGGGATCATCTGCACATCGGAGCCGGCCTTGGACAGGATGAGCTGATTGACGCGTTCCATGTCCGCCTTGGTCAGATCCACCAATGGTTTGATGGATGCCAGTTTATTCTTGCTTTCTTCCAGCGGTATCACGACGCCCAACGATCCGGACTCCTGTTCATTTTCTGCAAAGCACAATAAGAAGGGGCGAAAGAGGCGGCAAGAGGCGAATTGTCTCGTCGCGTAAATTTGACAGGAATTCTAGGGCTTATGCACGAGCTGATCCGCACCAACGACCCGGTCCTTCTCTCCTTCGCGGAGAGCCTGATGAAGGATGCCGGAATTCATTGCCTGGTGGCGGATCAGGCGATGAGCATCCTGGAGGGATCTCTCGGCATGCTGCCGCGCCGTTTTCTGGTAGAGGAACAGCGTGCCGATCAGGCGCGGCGCATCCTGATCGATGCGGGCCTCGGCGACGAGCTGCGCCCGGCGCGGACCTGAGGTCCGCCATGACCGGCAACCCCTCGGAAACCATTGATGCCTTTCATCGCGGCGCTTTCCATATCGTCCAGCCGAAGGGCAGGGGGCACCGCTCCGGCATGGATGCCATGCTGCTGGCGGCACTCGTCGCCGACGACCGCACGATCAGGGTGGCCGATCTCGGCGCGGGGGCGGGGGCGGCCGGAATGGCCGTCGCGTCTCGCCTCGACCAGGCGAAGGTCGTGCTGTTCGAGCGCTCGTCCGACATGGCCGAGTACGCCCGCAAAAGCCTGCTTCTGCCGGAAAATGCCCGCTTTGCCGATCGTATCTCGGTCATCGAAGCCGACGTTACGCTGACCGGCAAGGATCGTAACGAGGCGGGCCTGGTCGACGACAGCTTCCATCATGTCATCATGAACCCGCCCTTCAACGATGCCAGCGACAGGCTGACGCCCGATGCGCTGAAGGCCGAAGCGCATGCCATGACGGATGGGCTGTTCGAAAAATGGATACGCACGGCGGGCGCGATCATGATCCCCGGCGGCCAGCTCTCACTGATTGCCCGGCCGGAATCCATCGGCGAGATCATCGCCGCCTGCGGCCGCCGCTTCGGTGGCATCGAGATCACGCCGATCCATCCGCGCGAAGGCGAGAATGCGGTGCGCATCCTGGTGACGGGAATAAAGGGTTCGAGAGCGAGGCTGGCGCTGCGTGCGCCCCTGATCATGCACGGCGAGGGAACGCATAAATTCTCCGATTTCGTCGACGATCTGAACAATGGCCGCGCCGCCTATCGGCGCCGATAGCGCGCAGCTTCGGTGAATCTGTTCACGAAATGCGATCCGCAATGTTGCGTTTGCCGTTTCCATGCATACATCACGGGGCAGCAAACATCATGATTCAGGGATGACGAATGGTTGGGTTCTTGAGACGCATGCTTCCGAAGCGCTTCCGCAAGGAACGGGTGATCGTCCCCGTTGTCCGCCTGAGCGGCGTCATCTCCTCCGGCGGCGGGCCGCTGCGGCAATCGCTGAACCTGGCGGGCGTGTCGCAGGCGCTTGAAAAGGCTTTCGACGTGAAGGCAGCGCCTGCCGTTGCCATCGTCGTCAATTCGCCGGGCGGCTCTCCGGTGCAATCGCGGATGATCTACAATCGCATTCGCGATCTTGCCGCCGAGAAAAACAAGAGGGTCTTGGTTTTCGTCGAGGATGTCGCCGCGTCCGGCGGCTATATGATCGCGCTCGCGGGCGATGAGATCATTGCCGACGCCACGTCCATCGTCGGTTCCATCGGCGTCGTTTCCGGCGGCTTCGGTTTTCCGGATCTGTTGAAGAAGATCGGCATCGAGCGGCGCGTCTATACCGCCGGCGAGAACAAGATGATCCTCGATCCGTTCCAGCCGGAGAAGGAAAAGGACATTGAATATCTGAAGAGCCTGCAGCTCGAGATCCACAAGGTCTTCATCGATATGGTGCTTGAACGGCGGACTGGAAAACTCTCGGCGGACGAAACGGTGTTCTCCGGCCTCTTCTGGACCGGCGGTCGTGGGTTGGAGCTTGGCTTGATCGACGGCCTCGGCGACATGCGTCAGGAATTGAGGAAGCGCTTCGGCGACAAGGTCAAGCCTACATTGATTACCACGCCGCGCAGCCTTTTCGGTCGCAAGGCTCCGGGCATTTCGCTTGGCGGTATGGACGGCCTCGGCGCCGGGCTAGCATCCGGGCTTGCCGAAGCGGCAGAGGAAAAGGCATTGTGGAGCCGGTACGGATTGTAATCGGGAGCGCTGCCTGATGCCCCAAATCATCTTCTTCATCATCGCCGTCGGCGGCATCTGGTTCCTCTATCGCCGCTTCGTGCGCGATGCCCGGAGGCTTGCCGAGAAATCCCGCCGCGCCGAAACGGAACGCCGCACCGGCGCCATGGGAACCTTGGTCAAAGATCCGAAGACGGGAGAATATCGTGTGAAGCGCGAGGATGAATGACAGTGGCGATCAACGGCGAGGAACGGCTGAAGATACTGCATAAGCTCAGGACTTTTAAGCTGAAACTGCCGGATAATTGGACGTTCAATCGTGAAGAGGCTAACGCACGGTTTGATGAAAACGCTAGCGTCGCTCCTTTATCCGATCCCCCCAGTCCGCGCCTGCGTAGCTGATGCAGATGACGTTAACGGGCGCAGTCTGTTCGTTGACCGTGAAGCAGACGACTGCTTTTTCCGCCGCAGGAATGGCGCGTAAACCGGGATGTCGTCGCGTATCGTTCCGATATGGGGAAAATCGGTCAGCGAGTTCAATTTCTTCTCGATTTGCTCGATTTTGCTTTCGGCTATGGCATAGCCTGCATATTCGCCAATCAGTATCGTGATATTAAAAAGGTCGTCTCGAACGAGGGGATGGCGATGAACCTCATACGCCATTCTGCTTCTCATCCATTTTCTTGCGGATGAGAGCTCGGACGTCGTCAAATAAAGTGTCGCCCTTTAGTGGTATCCATTGATCCTGAGGCAGCTCCATCCGGCGGCGAATTTCGTCCGCCATGCCGGAAACCGCATCGGCCGGCGCATCATCATGGTGCCTTATCTGCTCGATCTGCTCGATCGCAGCTTCGACAAGGCTGGAAATCGATGAAAAGGCACCTTCTTCGACCATCTTTTCCGCAAGGCGGAGATGGTGCTCGGACAATGTGATTTCGGTTTTTACGTTCATTGTCTTTTCCAAGGCAGCGCAAAGACGCATAGCGCTATCTATACGTCATCTCTTGACCCTTGTCTCCTATCGTGGCACCTGTCGCGCCACCCTACACCAAGCAGATAGTAGCTGATCCCATGACTGCCAACGTGCCCGACCACATGAACCCGAAGCGCTCGTTTCAGGCGTTGATCCTGACGCTGCACAATTATTGGGCCGACAAGGGTTGTGCGGTTCTGCAGCCCTACGACATGGAAGTCGGCGCCGGCACGTTCCATCCGGCGACCACGCTGCGTTCGCTGGGTCCGAAGCCTTGGCGGGCCGCCTATGTCCAGCCGTCGCGCCGTCCGTCCGACGGCCGCTACGGCGAGAACCCGAACCGCATGCAGCACTATTACCAGTATCAGGTCATCTTGAAGCCCAATCCGCCTAATCTGCAGGAGCTTTATCTCGGCTCCTTGAAGGCGATCGGCCTCGATCCGCTTCTGCATGACATCCGCTTCGTCGAGGACGACTGGGAAAGCCCGACGCTCGGCGCATGGGGCCTCGGTTGGGAATGCTGGTGCGACGGCATGGAGGTCTCGCAGTTCACCTATTTCCAGCAGGTCTGCGGCATCGAATGCGCGCCGGTCGCCGGCGAGTTGACCTACGGTCTGGAGCGTCTTGCGACCTATGTCCAGGGCGTCGACAGCGTCTATGACCTGAACTTCAACGGCCTCGAGGGCGAAGAGAAGATCACCTATGGCGATGTCTTCCTGCAGGCCGAGCAGGAATATTCCCGGCATAATTTCGAATATGCCAATACCGAGATGCTGCACCGCCATTTCATAGATGCCGAGAAGGAATGCCAGGCATTGCTGGCCGCCGGCGCGCCCGGCGACAGCGAGAACCATCGCCTGCACAAATGCGTCTTTCCGGCCTACGACCAATGCATCAAGGCGAGCCACGTCTTCAACCTGCTCGATGCCCGCGGCGTCATCTCGGTGACGGAACGCCAGAGCTACATCCTGCGCGTGCGCACGCTGGCCAAGGCTTGCGGCGAAGCTTTCCTGCTGACAGATGCCGGCGGCATCAACTGGAACCAGCAGGCCGCGTAAGCCTGAAATGCGACCGGAGCGTTTGGGCAGGCGCTCCTCAAAGCCGTCGTTCGTGGCGTATGCTTTCTTCAGAATTCCGAGGCAAGTTTCCCCAGGATTGGACGCCGCTAGCCCAATCTTGGCCTTCCACCGCCGTTAAAGCCGGGTGACATTGGCGTGAAATCTGCCTAGTGTCCCTGTGGTTGCAGTCGCCACGGGGATTTCAGATGCTTATTCTTCTCGCGATCATAGTGCTGGCCGCGCTCTATGCCGTCTTCGCCTATAATGGGCTCGTCCGCGCACGCCAGGTGGCGGAAGAGGCCTGGTCCGGCATCGACGTGCAATTGAAGCGCCGCGCTGATCTCATCCCCAACCTGATCGAGACGGTCAAAGGCTATGCCGGCCATGAACGCCAGACCTTGGAAGAGGTTGTTGAACTGCGCAACAAGGCGCAGGCCGTGCCGGCGGGGGATGTCGCCGCCCGAGGTCAGGTGGAGGGCCTGTTGTCGCAGGCACTCGGCCGCGTGATCGCGCTCGCCGAAGCCTATCCCGACCTCAAGGCCAATACGAACTTCCTCGAATTGCAGCGCTCGCTGGAGGGCGTGGAAGGCGAAATCCAGATGTCGCGCCGCTATTACAACGGTGCTGCGCGCGATCTGAACGTCAAGGTCGAGACCTTCCCGAACAATCTCATTGCCGGTCCCTTCGGCTTCGTCAAGAAGGCCTATTTCGAGATCACCAACGAAGCGGATCGCGCCGTTCCCACGGTCAAGTTCTGAGATTTCCGCTATCGGTTTTTCATATCAGGCGGTAAAGGATGCCGACCGCCGGCCATCGGCCGTTTTCCTGACTGACCAAAGAGAATGATGATGGGCAGAGCCAAACTCACGATTATCCCGCCGAGCAAGCCTTTGACCGGACGCGCCATGCCGCCGGGATCGAAGTCGATCACCAACCGCGCGCTGCTGCTGGCAGGTCTCGCCAAGGGCACGAGCCGGTTGACCGGCGCGTTGAAGAGCGACGATACCCGCTATATGGCCGAAGCGCTGCGCGCCATGGGCGTCGTCATCGACGAGCCCGACGATACGAGCTTCATCGTGACCGGCAGCGGCAAGCTGAGGGCGCCGGCGGCCCCGCTTTTCCTCGGCAATGCCGGCACGGCAACACGCTTTTTGACCGCTGCCGCCGCTCTGGTGGACGGCAAGGTCGTCGTCGATGGCGATGCCCATATGCGCAAGCGGCCGATCGGTCCGCTCGTCGACGCGCTACGCTCGCTCGGCATCGATGCTTCGGCCGAAACAGGCTGCCCGCCCGTGACCGTCAACGGCACAGGTCGTTTCGAAGCAAGCCGCGTTGAGATCGATGGCGGCCTTTCCAGCCAGTATGTTTCGGCGCTCTTGATGATGGCCGCCGGCGGCGATCGCCCGGTCGATGTCGAATTGCTTGGCGAACATATCGGCGCTGTCGGCTACATCGATCTCACGGTTGCTGCCATGCGCGCTTTCGGCGCCAAGGTCGAGCGTGTGAGCCCGGTCGCCTGGCGCGTCGAGCCCACCGGCTATCATGCGGCCGACTTCGTGATCGAGCCGGATGCCTCCGCCGCGACCTATCTCTGGGCGGCCGAAGTGCTGAGCGGCGGCAAGATCGATCTCGGCACGCCGGCGGAGCAGTTCTCGCAACCGGATGCGAAGGCCTATGATCTGATCTCGAAGTTCCCGCATCTGCCTGCCGTCATCGACGGTTCGCAGATGCAGGACGCCATTCCGACGCTCGCCGTCCTGGCGGCCTTCAATGAAACGCCGGTGCGCTTCGTCGGCATCGAAAACCTGCGCGTCAAGGAATGCGATCGCATCCGGGCGCTGTCGAGCGGCCTGTCGCGCATCGTTCCGAACCTCGGCACCGAAGAGGGTGACGATCTGATCGTCGCTTCCGACCCAAGCCTCGCGGGCAAGGTTCTGCCGGCCGAGATCGACAGCTTTGCCGATCATCGCATCGCCATGAGCTTTGCGCTCGCCGGCCTGAAGATCGGTGGCATCACCATTCTCGACCCCGACTGCGTCGCCAAGACCTTCCCGTCCTATTGGAACGTGCTGGCGTCGCTGGGTGTCACCTACGAAGACTGACGCTCCGCCATCTCAAGGGAAGGCTGAGCGCGGACATATTCCTGACGTGAAGCGGCGCCGGCAACGGCGTCGCAGCCATCCTTTTGGGGGAGTGATGACACGGCTTTGCGGGTTCTTCCTGGCTCTGTGCCTGCTGCTATGCGCAACGGCGGTAACGGCCGCCGAACTCATCACCAACTTCGATCAGGCGTTTGACCTGCATCGTGACGGCTCCATGCGGGTCGTCGAGACGATCTCCGTGAATGCGGAAGGGCGTGATATCCGCCGCGGTATCTTCCGGGATTTTCCGCTGACAACGACCGATGCCAACGGCCGCGAGATCGAGGTGGATTTCAAGGTCGTGTCCGTCGAGCGCGACGGGCAGCCGGAGGATTGGCATAGCGAGCGCATCAAGGGCGGCGAGCGCATCTATATCGGCAAGGCCGATCGAAGCCTCAACTCAGGACCCCATACATTCCGCCTCACCTACGACACCAATCGTCAGATGCGCTATTTCGACGATCATGACGAGCTTTATTGGAACGTGACAGGCAATGGCTGGCTGTTCCCGATCGTCAATGCCAAGGCGACCGTTACATTGCCCGATGGCGTCGGGCCTCAGCAGCTTGCTTTCTTCACCGGGCCGCTCGGTGCTAATGGCAAGAACGCCAGCGCTAGCGCGCAGGGCAGCATCGTCACTTTTGTCACGACCAGGCCGCTCGCCATGGCCGAAGGCCTGACGATCGCCGTCAAGCTGGCGAAAGGGACGATCGCGCCGCCGAGCGCAAGCCAGCAATGGGGCTGGTTCCTGCGGGATCATCTCGACACGACTATTGCCATCGGTGGGCTGATCCTGCTGTTTGCCTATTATATGCGCAGTTGGATTGCCGTCGGCCGCGATCCTGCGCCCGGTGTCATGGTTCCGCGCTGGGATCCGCCTGAAGGCATCTCGCCGGCGCTGGTCAATTATATCGACAATAAGGGTTTCGCCAGCTCCAGCTGGACGGCATTCTCGGCGACGGCGATCGATCTCGCCGTGCGCGGCTATGTCATCCTCGACGATCTCAAGGGAAAAGTGGTTGTCCGCCCCACAGGCAAGGCCGGCAGCGATCTGGGTGGCGGCGACAAGGTGCTGATGCAGGCTGTCGGACCATTCTCACCGCTTGTCATCGACAAGGAAAATGGCGAGGCGGTGCAGCGGCTCGGCTTGAAGTTCCGAAGCGCGATCGAGCACGACCATCGCAATGAGTATTACAAGGCCAATGCGCTCTACGTCATTGCCGGCATAGCGCTCTCGATCCTCATCCTGGCGTCCATCGTCATCTTCGGTCGCCTGCACGAGAATGCCCTGCCGCTCATCATCGTACCCGGCTTCCTGTCGATTTTCGTGACGCTCTTCGCCAGTTCTATCGGCCGCAGGTTTCGCAGTCGAAATGCCAGCCTCGCCCGGCGCGTCATTTCCGTCCTGGTCTTTGCCTTCTTCGGCTTCGTCTTCGTATCGACTGCTGTCAGCGGCCTTGCCGCCGCGGTCGTGCCGCTATGGGAGGCGGGCTTGCTGCCGCTGGTGGCCGGCATTGTCGGCATCTTCGCGCTGAACGTCGTCTTCTATTTCCTGATGGGCGCGCCGACGCCGCTCGGGCGAACGTTGATGGATGGCATCGCCGGGCTCCGGCAATATCTGACCTTGGCCGAACGCGACCGGATGAACATGCAGGGCGCGCCGCAGATGTCGCCGCAGCATTTCGAAAAGCTGCTGCCCTACGCGGTCGCGCTCGGCGTCGAAAAGCCCTGGTCCAGCGCTTTCGAAACCTGGCTCGCCACAGCAGCGGGAGCGACCGCGGCGGCCGCCTATGCGCCGGTCTGGTATTCCGGCAACTTCAACCCCGGCAATATCGGCGGAACCATCGGCGACTTTTCCTCCTCGATGGCCTCCACCATCGCCTCGACCATTCCCGCACCCGTATCCAGCTCCTCCTCGGCCTTCGGCGATGGGGGAGGCGGTGGTGGTGGCGGCGGGTCCTCCGGCGGCGGCGGAGGCGGTGGAGGTGGTGGCGGATGGTGAACAGACACCCTCCCCCTCAAGGGGGAGGTGTTGGTCTCGATGCATCAATTTCGCTGTCTCAACAACACGGAGATTCTGTGCCCAAAAACCCTTCCAAGCTCGACCGTTTCAAAATCGCCAACAGCCGGCGTCTGCGCGCTGGTTCGACCGATGCGGAAGCGAAGCTTTGGAAGCACTTGTGGCGCATCCCGATCGAAGGGACGCATTTTCGCCGACAGGTTCCGATCGGGCGTTATTTCGCTGATTTCGCTTGTCATCAGATAGGTCTGATTATCGAGCTTGATGGCGGCCAGCACGCGGAAGAGACGGCGAGGCGTTACGATGCCGAGCGCACGGCCTTTCTTGAAAGCCAGGGTTACCATGTCGTCCGATTCTGGAATGCCGAGGTCATGGATGAGATCGAGGCTGTCCTGGATACGATATTTGCCATTGTGCAGCAGCGACAAATTTTGCTAGCAGAGGCCGACTGTTTTCACCCCACTCCGGCACGCCGTGCCGACCCTCTCTCTCAAAGGGAGGGTGAGGAACCTTGACATGCCCGATCTCCTGCTCGAACTCCGCTCCGAGGAAATTCCCGCCCGTATGCAGCGCAAGGCTGCCGGTGATCTGAAGAAGCTGGTGACCGATGCGCTCATCGAAGCAGGCCTTTCCTATGAAGGTGCCAGGGAATATTGGACGCCGCGGAGGCTGACGCTGGATATTCGCGGCCTGACGGCGCGCTCGGCCGATGTGCGCGAGGAGCGCAAGGGACCGCGCACCGACGCCAATGAGAAGGCGATCGAAGGCTTCCTGCGTGGCGCCGGCCTCTCCTCCATTTCCGAAGCACAGGTGAGTAGCGACCCGAAGAAGGGCGATTTCTACGTTGCGGTCATTTCCAAGCCCGGCCGTGCCGCCGAGGAAATCGTCGCCGCCGTGATGCCCGATATCGTCAGAAATTTCCCCTGGCCGAAATCCATGCGCTGGGGCAAGGCATCGGCCAAGCCCGGCTCGCTGCGTTGGGTGCGCCCGCTGCAGTCGATCGTCTGCGTCTATGGCACCGAGCATGAAGAAACCACGGTCATCCCCTTCGAGATCGACGGCATCGTCGCCTCGAATGTCACCTACGGCCATCGCTTCCATGCGCCTGACGCGATCACGGTTAAGCGTTTCGAGGACTATGTCGCGAGCCTGGAAAAGGCCTATGTCGTCCTGGATGCCGAGCGCCGTAAGGACATCATCCTACACGACGCCCGTGATGTCGCCTTTGCCAACGGCCTGGAACTGGTCGAGGACGAAGGCCTGCTGGAAGAAGTATCCGGCCTCGTCGAGTGGCCGCAGGTGCTGATGGGCTCCTTCGAGGAAGACTATCTGTCGATCCCGTCTGAGATCATCCGTCTGACCATCAAGACCAATCAGAAGTGTTTCGTCACCCGCCCGCAAGGTTCCCACCTCCCCCTTGAGGGGGGAGGTCGCAGCGAAGCTGCGGGTGGGGGTGATCTCTCGTCTCAACAAAATCACCCCACCCCGGCACTGCGTGCCGACCCTCCCCCTCAAGGGGAGGGTGCTTTGTCCAACCGCTTCATTCTCATCGCCAATATCCAGGCGACAGATGGCGGCAAGGAAATCATCCACGGCAACGGCAAGGTCGTGCGTGCCCGCCTGTCCGACGCGCTGCACTTCTGGAAGCGTGACCAGGGCGATCTGCCCGATCTTGAAACGCTGGAAGCCGCCGCCGCCAAGTTCGGTCTCGACCTGAAGAAGCCGCTCGATCAGCGCATGGCCAAACTCGATGCGCTTGGTGTTACTTTCCATGCCAAGCTCGGCAGCCAGGGCGAGCGTGTCGCCCGCATCCGGGCGCTGGCCGCCGACCTCGCCAAGATCACCGGCGCCGATGCCGCCCTGGTCAACCGCGCCGTCGTGCTCGCCAAGGCTGACCTGCGCACCGAAGCCGTTGGTGAATTCCCCGAGCTGCAGGGCCTCATGGGCCGGAAATATGCCTCGCTGCAGGGTGAGAATGCCTCAGTGGCAACCGCGATCGAAGATCACTACAAGCCGCAGGGTCCCTCCGACCGCGTTCCCGAGGACAAGGTGGCGATAACAGTAGCACTCGCCGACAAGCTGGATACGCTCGTCGGCTTCTGGGCGATCGACGAAAAGCCGACTGGCTCTAAGGACCCTTATGCGCTGCGCCGTGCGGCTTTAGGCGTTGTTAGGATTCTGCTCGAACGAGGCGTGCGGGCAGATCTTCTCAAAGTCATGAATTGCGCTGTCAGAATTTATGCGATGGCACAGATGGAGAAAATAAGACAAATTCATCAGTTCCAAGGAAACCCCTCCGAACAGCGCGAGTTTCTGGACCATCATCGAATTCCGTATATGCGTGCCTTTAACGCCTCGACTGGCATCACCTCAGGCGTTACGGGACACCCCTCGTATTTCAATTTCGTTTGGTTTAGCGCAGACTTATTTAGGGAGATGGCTGATCTTTTTCCGATTTGGCAGCACGAGTATTCACCGTTAAGCGGGGAGAGCGACCTCCTTGCCTTCTTCCACGATCGTCTCAAGGTCTACCTGCGCGATCTCGGCGCTCGCCATGATCTCATCGACGCCGTGCTGACGCCGGAGACGGACGATCTGCTGATGATCGCCCGCCGCGTCGAGGCGCTGACCGCCTTCATCACGTCGGAGGACGGCAAGAACCTGCTCGCTGGCACCAAGCGCGCCACGCAGCTTCTGGCCGCCGAAGAGAAGAAGGGCACCGTCGTTGCCGATAGCGTTTCGGAAGCCTTGCTGAAGCTCGATGCGGAAAAGGATCTCTTTGCCGCCGTCAAGGCAGCCTCCGCCGAGGCCTCCGATGCGATCGCCAAGGAAGACTTCCGTTCGGCCATGTCAGCCCTTTCCAAGCTGCGTGCGCCCGTCGACCGTTTCTTTGAAGACGTACTCGTCAATGACGAGGATGCCGCCATCCGCGCCAATCGCCTGGCACTGCTGCACCTGATCCGCGAAGCGACCGGCACGGTCGCCGACTTCTCGAAGATCGCGGGCTGAGCTGGTACTTGAAGTCTTTTGTGCTTGTTAATGGTAGCGTATATGTTACCATTAACAAGCATGGAACTTATCGAGTATACCGATCGGCAGGGGAAAAGCCCCTTTGCGCCGTGGTTCGCCACAATTGATACCAGAGCAGCTTTGAAGGTGCGCACCGCTGTCGGACGGATTGCGCACGGCCATACGTCGAACGTCAAAAGCGTTGGTGGCGGTGTGATGGAGTATCGCCTGGACTATGGACCGGGCTATCGCATCTATTTCGCTCGTCGCGGCGATAAGCTCATAATCTTGTTAGCCGGCGGAACAAAAAAGCGGCAGCAAGCGGATATTGAGGCCGCACAAGAACGTTGGCTGGACTACAAACAAAGGAAGGGAGACTGACATGGCATTGACGCGAGAATTTAAGGAAACGGTCATGGCCCGTGCTCAGGTCGATCCAGAGTTCCGGGCAGGGCTACTTTCGGAAGCCATCGAGTTACTGCTCGCCGGCGAGATAGATGTGGGCAAGGACGTATTGCGCGATTTCATCAATGCCACCATCGGCTTCGAATCCCTCGCCGAAAAAGTCGGCATCCCGCCAAAGAGCCTGATGCGCATGTTCAGCGCCAAGGGTAATCCGCGTGCCGACAATCTTTTCAATATTATCAGCCAGTTACAGCAATCCACTGGGGTGCATCTCGCTGTCGCGGCGGCTGCATGAAGCCTAAAATCCTCGTCAGCGCCTGCCTCATGGGCCATGCCGTCCGTTACGACGGCCGTTCCAAACCGCTCATCCATCCGGCGCTCGATCGCTGGCGCGAGGAGGGGCGGCTGGTGACGATCTGCCCGGAAATGTCCGCCGGCATGGCCGTACCGAGGCCGCCGGCCGAAATTGCAGGCGGCGCTACCGGCGAAGACGTGCTTGCCGGCACCGCGCGCGTCGCGGAGATCACCGGCGGCGATGTCACGGCGGAATTTCGTCGGGCGGCGGAAAATGCACTGGCGCTCGCGAAAGAAACCGGCTGTCGCTACGCTCTCCTGATCGACGGCAGTCCATCCTGCGGCTCGGGCTTCATCTACGACGGCACATTTTCCGGCGGCCGGCAGAGCGGACGGGGCGTCACGGCGGCGCTGCTGCAGCAAGCCGGTATCGAGGTTTATTCCGATCGAGAGATTGGTCGAGCGGCTGAAGACCTCAGACTGAATTAGCGACTCTCGGCTCAAAAGAAAACCGCCGGACGCAAGCCCGGCGGTTTCTTATTTTCCGGCCTATGCTGCTCAGGCCGCGCGGCGGTGATCCGTTGCCGAGCGGCCTTCGTTGACGCGAAAGCCGCGGATGAGGGCGAGAAGGTCCTCCGTGTCGGCGGCGAGCGTCTCGGCCGATGCGGTGGTTTCCTCGGCCATGGCGGCGTTCTGCTGCGTGGCGGCGTCGAGCTGGTTCATCGAGGACGAGATCGAGCGCAGCGTCGTATCCTGCTCGGAGGCGCTGTGCGCGATCTTCGAGACGATTTCGTTCGCAGCCTTGATCTGGTCAGAGATGCGCTTCAGTGCTTCGCCTGCCTCGCCGACAAGGCGGACGCCCTGGTCGACCTGGCCGGAGGAGCGGGCGATCTGGTCCTTGATCTCCTTGGCGGCGGCTGCCGAGCGCTGGGCGAGTTCACGCACTTCCTGGGCGACGACGGCAAAACCCTTGCCGGATTCGCCGGCACGGGCGGCCTCAACGCCGGCGTTGAGCGCCAAGAGGTTGGTCTGGAAGGCGATCTCGTCGATGACGCCGATGATCTTGCCGATCTCGGCCGAGGATTTCTCGATGCCGCTCATCGCTTCGATTGCCTGGGCAACCACGGCATCGCTGCGCGATGCCTCGGCGCTGACGGCATGAACGCGCTTGCTGGCCTCATCGGCGCCTTCCGCAGTCTGGCGGACGGCGACGGTGAGCTCGTCCAGTGCTGCCGAAGTCTCTTCCAGGCTGGCGGCCTGGCGCTCGGTGCGCTGCGACAGTTCGTTGGAGGCGCGACGGATCTCTTCCTTGCTGAGGCCGATGTCGTTGCCCTTGGCATTGACGCGTCCCATCGCGGCTTCGAGATGCGACAGCGCCTCGTTGAAGTTGCTGCGAAGGCCGGCATAGCTGGCACCGAGGTCGCCGCAGCGTATCGTTAGGTTCCCCTGGGCGAGGTCCTCAAGCGCCCGGCCGATGATGGAGACGACGCGCGCCTGTTCGCGGGCCTCGTCCTGCTGCTGGCGCAGGTTCTGTTCACGCTCGTTGCTGATTTCGAGTTCCTGTGCTGCCTGGCGGTCGGTCAGCATATGACGTTCACGAACCTTCTCCTGCAGCGCCTGCGTCGCCTTGGCCATCAGGCCGATTTCGTTGCGCATCTCGGCATGTGGGATGACCATCTTCACGTCTTCGTCGGCCACTGCCTTGAGGGCGGCATGAACTTCGGCGAGCGGCTTCGTGATGCCGCGGATAAAATAGAAGGCGGCGGCGATGCCGACCACGAAGACGAGGCCGCAGATGAGTAGGGCGCGCCACATCGTCGCGTTGATCTGCTCCTGCAGGTCATCCATGTAGACGCCGCAACCCAGCACGATCTGCCAGGGTTCGAAAGCGGCCGAGTAGCTGCCCTTCAGGAAGAAGTCGCTGTTAGGATGACCAGGCTTGTTCCAATAGTAGATCGTGCGGCCGCCACCCTTGATGGCCTTTTCCACCATTTCCTTGCTGAAATGGGTGCCGTTCTTGTCGACTTGGCCGGACATGTCCTTGCCGATGTTGACCGGGCTCGGGTGAATGCGCTGTACGACATTGTAGTCGAAGCCGAAGAAATAGCCTGATGGCGCGAAGCTGACATGCGACAATATCTTGAAGGCCTCGGCCTGGGCGGCCTCATGCGTCATCTCGCCGGATTTTTCGCGCTGATAATACTGGTTCAAAACCGAGATGCCGGATTCGACCTGCGTGCGCAGCATGTCGAAGCGGTCGTCATAGATGGAATCGGCCTGCGACCGGATCTGAAAATAGGTGGCCACGGCGAAGGCGGCCATCAGGACGCCGAGCAGGGCAAATAATTGATGCGCAATCTTGAGATTCTTCATAGTGCCTCTCACAGGTAGGTGAATACCGGGGCGGTATCCTACCGCCTGTGCGATCGCCTGAGAGATTCTCAATACGTTTGCCGCCGCTCGAATGACATGCTGCTGTCCGGTGATGAGTAAAATCGCCGTTTATGTCTAAAAAATCTTTAATTTTAGGGGTTTGGTTGTATTTTTCGCGAGTTGTAACCGGCGATATGCTGCCTTGATATCGATAATACTTAGGCAGGCTTACAAATAACTTCAGCCGTTCCACTTCGTCTCCTTGTAGTTTAGGAAAGACGAATATTTATGTATATTGTACGTGCTTGGCGAACCGTTGCTCCCTTGGCTGAGCGACCGTCGGCGAATGCCTGGGAACGATCGGCTCTTGCGGGCTATTGACGCAGCTGGAAGCCTGAGAGGTCGAGGGGTTTGGAAGCCGCCGCCACATCCGGCAGGGCTGCGGTTTTTACCGCCAGGTCGATGCCGTCGCCAGACCCACCGGCGGCAGCCAGGGCTTCCGGTGTCGGCTTGCTGACGAACATGACGGGGGATCCGCCCATCCAGGCTTCGGTCCGTACGACCCTCTTTTCGCCGTCTACGCTGCGAACCACGACCGATTGCGTGCCTGGCGCCAATGTCGGCACGGTATACTCCTTTTCAGCCACTTTCGGCTTGAGGGGAGGGCAGTTGGCACAGTTCTTATCGATGATGCTGCTGTCGCCGCTCTGCATCGTGCCGTCGATAGACTGGATGGAGGAGGCCATGGCGGAGCCGCCGGCCAGAACGCATGCCAAGGTCAGAAAGAAGGAACGCATAACAACAACTCCGTCTATGGTGACGAAGACTTTATCGGGCCTTTATTTCCATCCCGTCAGGAGATTAGGTAAAAATTGAATGGACTTGCACTTACGGAAGCGCCGCGATGTTTACTTTTCGCGCTCGACGGCACGCCAGCCGATGTCGCTGCGATAGAAGCCATTGTCCCATTTCACCTCGCCGGCCAGGGCATAGGCGCGTTCTTTTGCTTCGCCCACTGTCTTGCCCGTCGCCGTGATGTTCAGGACGCGGCCACCGGTTGCGACCAGCGCGCCGTCCTTCAGGCCTGTGCCGGCATGAAACACCTTGGCGCCGTCGCCGTCGGCCGGCAGCGCCGCGATCGGCGTGTTCTTGGCATAGGAGCCGGGATAGCCTTTCGAGGCCATGACGACGGTCAGCGCCGGATCGTCGCTCCATTCGGCCGTCACCTGATCCAGCGTGCCGTTGGCGCAGGCAAAGAGCAGCGGCAGCAGATCGCTCTTCAGCCGCATCATCAGCACCTGGCATTCGGGATCGCCGAAACGGACATTGTATTCGATGAGCTCGGGGCCTTTGGCGGTAATCATCAGCCCGGCGAAGAAGACCCCGCTGAAGGGATGGCCGCTTTCCGCCATGCCGCGCATCGTCGGCTCGATGATCTCCTTCATGGTGCGCTCGACCATTTCGGATGTCATGATGGGGGCGGGGGAATAGGCGCCCATGCCGCCGGTATTCGGCCCGGTATCACCGTCGCCGACGCGTTTATGGTCCTGCGCGGTCGCGAGCGCCAGCACATGCTTGCCGTCGCAAAGGCAGAAGAAGCTCGCCTCTTCGCCGTCGAGATAGGCTTCGATCACTACTTCGGCGCCGGCCTCGCCGAAGGCACCCTCGAAACAATCGTCGATTGCCGCAAGCGCTTCGTCGACCGTCATCGCAACGGTGACGCCCTTGCCCGCGGCAAGGCCGTCCGCCTTCACGACGATCGGGGCGCCCTCAGCGCGAACATAGGCTTTCGCCTTGGGTGCATTGTTGAAGCGCTGGTAGGCCCCGGTCGGAATATTGTAGCGGGCACAGATATCCTTGGTGAAACCCTTGGACCCTTCCAACTGGGCGGCCGCTGCCGACGGGCCGAAGACGGCAATGCCGGCGGCGCGCAGTTTATCGGCAATGCCGGCAACCAGCGGCGCTTCCGGGCCGACCACGACGAAGTCGATGGCCTTTTCCTTGCAGAAGGCGACGACGGCGTCATGATCGTCGATATCAAGTGCTACGAGCGTGGCGTGCTCTGCAACACCCGGATTGCCAGGTGCGGCATAGAATTCCGTCATGAGAGGCGATTGCGCCAGTTTCCAGGCCAGCGCATGCTCGCGTCCGCCCGATCCGATCAACAGAACTCTCATGGCTTGCCCTCTCGTTGCATCCATTTGCGCGGTTAAGCGGGGTTGGGCCAAAGGTCAAGCGGCAAATCCTGTGGAGGCGGGGCCTGCAACATTGCCTTGCCTTTTTATCCCGCTAAAGCGGAAGCGGCTTCTGCTTCGCGCCATCTCCTGCCCGGATTGGCGTGTTCGGTGGCGAAAACCGCTTCTTATGTCCGCGGGATCATGCTTATGGTCCCTTCACGATCGTTCAGCTCAGAGAGACACATGGCCGCCGATATTCGTTCCCTTGCCGCAACCATCGCCGCCGAGATCAATTCCCGCCCGGATCAGGCCAAGGCCGCCATCGAGCTGCTGGATGAAGGCGCGACGGTGCCGTTCATTGCCCGCTATCGCAAGGAAGTGACCGGCGGCCTGGATGATACGCAGCTTCGCAACCTCGCGGAACGGCTCGTCTACCTGCGCGAATTGGAAGGCCGTCGCGCCACCATCATCGAATCGATCAACGGTCAGGGCAAGATGACCGACGAGCTGATGGGCAAGATCGCAACTGTGGCCACCAAGTCCGAGCTGGAAGATCTCTATCTGCCCTATAAGCCGAAGCGCCGTACCCGCGCCGAGATTGCGAGGGAGCGTGGCCTCGGTCCGCTTGCCGAAACCATCCTTGCCGATCGTTCGAAGGAGCCTTCCGCGCTTGCCGAAGGTTTCCTGACCGCCGATGTGGCCGACGTGAAGACGGCGCTCGAAGGCGCGCGCGACATTATCGCCGAAGGCATTGCCGAAAATGCCGCTCTGCTCGGCAAGCTGCGCAATTACATGAAGACCAATGCCACGCTGAAAGCTGCCGTCGTCGACGGCAGGCAGGAGGCCGGCGCCAAATTCTCGGATTATTTTGCGCATCAGGAACGCTGGGCGACGGCTCCGGGCCACCGCGCGCTCGCCATGCTGCGCGGTTGGAATGAAGAGGTGCTGACGCTGAACATCGAAATCGATACCGATGCCGTCTCGCCCAACAAGCCGGTCGAGCGCATGGTCACCTCGGCCTATGATATCGGCGCAAGCCGGCCCGGCGACCGCTGGCTGACGGAAGTCGCGAGCTGGACGTGGCGCGTGAAGCTTTCGATGTCGCTGTCGCTCGACCTGATGCGCGAATTGCGGGAGAGGGCGGAGGAGGAGGCGATCCATGTCTTCGCCCGCAATCTGAAGGATCTTTTGCTGGCTGCCCCCGCCGGTTCGCGCGCCACCATGGGTCTCGATCCCGGCATCCGCACCGGCGTCAAGGTTGCCGTGGTCGACGGCACGGGCAAGCTCCTGGAAACGACGACAGTCTATCCCTTCCCGCCGAAGAACGACGTGCGCGGCACGCAGGCCGCACTTGCCTCGCTCATCCGCAAGCACAAGATCGAGCTGATCGCCATCGGCAACGGCACCGGCAGCCGCGAAACCGAGAAGCTGGTGACCGACATGCTGGCCGAATTGCCGGCGCCGAAGCCGACCAAGGTCATCGTCTCCGAAGCCGGCGCGTCGGTCTATTCCGCCTCGGAAACGGCGGCGCTGGAGTTCCCCGGTCTCGATGTCTCGCTGCGCGGCGCCGTCTCCATCGCCCGCCGCCTGCAGGATCCGCTGGCGGAGCTGGTGAAGATCGAGCCGAAGTCGATCGGCGTCGGCCAGTATCAGCACGATGTCGACCAGCAGAAGCTGTCGCGTTCGCTGGATGCGGTGGTCGAGGATGCGGTGAATGCCGTCGGCGTCGATCTGAACACGGCCTCGGCGCCGCTGCTTGCCCGCGTCTCGGGCCTTGGCACGTCGATCGCCGATGCCATCGTCAGGCATCGTGACGGAGAGGGTCCGTTCGAGACGCGGCGCGATCTCTTGAAGGTCGCGCGCCTCGGCCAGCGCACCTTCGAGCAATGCGCCGGCTTCTTGCGTATTCCCAACGGCAAGGAGCCGCTCGACGCCTCTGCTGTGCATCCCGAAGCCTATGGCGTCGCCAAGAAGATCGTCGCCGCCTGCGGCCGTGACCTGCGCACGCTGATGGGCGATACGGCGGCGCTGAAGGCCGCCGACCCCAGGCAGTTCATCGACGATAAGTTCGGTCTGCCGACCGTGCGCGACATCATCTCCGAACTGGAAAAGCCGGGCCGGGATCCGCGCCCGAGCTTCAAGACGGCAACCTTTGCGGAAGGCGTCAACGAAATTGGCGACCTCAAGCCTGGAATGCTGCTGGAAGGCACCGTGACCAATGTCGCCGCCTTCGGCGCCTTCGTCGATATTGGCGTCCATCAGGACGGTTTGGTGCATGTCTCGCAGCTGGCGGACCGCTTCGTCAAGGATCCGCACGAGGTCGTGAAGGCCGGCGACGTCGTCAAGGTCAGGGTGGTGGAAATCGATGTGAAGCGCAAGCGAATCGGTCTCTCGATGCGCAAAGACGGCGACACCGTGGCGGCTCCGTCCGGGCGTGAGTCGCGCGAGCAGGGTGGCGCGCGCAACGCTGGCGTTAGGGGGAATACCCCTCCGAAGGCCGAGCAACAGGGCAGTTTCGGAGCCGCTTTGGCCGACGCACTTAAACGAAAATAAGGACTTAGCGGAACTCCGTGCAAGAATGTCACACTCTGGCAGCGTTGTTGCCGGAGTGCGAATGACTGCGAAAAGGTAAGCTTGCCACAATGCTGTGAGGCGCTAAAGTCTGCCTTAATGTCATGTCATAACATTCGAGGCGTCCATGGCGTCGGCACTCTTTTCTCTCGTCAAGAAACTCATCCGTAAAGGTTCACTTAGGCTTACGCTCGCATCCGGCGAGACCCATATGGTCGGCGACGGAACCGGCGAGACGGTGGCCGTTCGTTTTGCCGATCAGCAGGCGGAAGATGCAGTCGCTCGCGATCCGACGCTCAGGCTCGGCGAAATGTATATGGAGGGCCGCTTCATCCTCGAGCAGGGGGATATTTATGAATTCCTCTCGCTGGTGAAGCAGAATACCACCAACGAGATTTTCGATTTCCGCATGGCGGCGCTGCTGCTCGGCCGTATCGCCCTGCAGCAGATCAAGAGCCGCTCGCCGATCAACCGCAACAAGTACAATGTTGCGCATCACTATGATCTGTCGGCGAAGCTGTTCGATCTCTTCCTCGATGAGGATTGGCAATATTCCTGCGCCTATTTCAATCCGCCCGGCATCAGTCTGTACGAAGCGCAATTGGCCAAGAAGCGCCATATTGCCGCGAAGCTGCTGGTCGAGCCCGGTCAGAAGGTGCTGGAGATCGGCTCCGGCTGGGGCGGCATGGCCATGTATCTTGCCGAGGCCTATCCCGGCCTCGACGTGACAGGCATTACGCTCAGCGAAGAGCAGCTGAAAGTATCGCGTGACCGCGCGGCCAAGCGCGGCCTCTCCGATCGCGTCCGCTTCGAGCTGCAGGATTATCGCTACATGACCGGCAGGAAGTTCGACCGCATCGTCTCCGTCGGCATGTTCGAGCATGTCGGCATCGGCGACTACGGCAAGTTCTTCCGCAAGGTTTCGGAGCTGCTCGACGACAACGGCGTCATGCTGCTGCATTCGATCGCGCGTCCGAAGCCAAGCTATGCTACCAACGCCTTCATCGAGAAATATATTTTCCCGGGCGGCTACATTCCGTCGATCGGCGAGACCACGCCGCCGCTGGAAAAGGCGGGCTTGCTGACGAGGGACGTCGAGACCCTGCCGATGCATTATGCCTATACGCTGCGGCACTGGCGCAATCGCTTGGTGGCACGCAAGGCCGATGCCGTCGCGCTCTACGACGAGAAGTTCTTCCGCATGTGGGAGTTCTATCTGGCCGGCTCCGAAATGGGCTTCCGTTGGGATGAATTGTTCATCATGCAGATCCAGATCGCCAAAAACCAGTTCGCCGTCCCGGACAATCGCAATTACATCTGGGAACGCGAGGCGAAGTTGAAGGAGTTCGAGGCAGGGCGCGCGCCTCTGGAGAAGGTGACGTTCTGACCGTCTATAGAACGCCGGACCGTGGAAGCCCACGGTCCGGCGTTTCTGCTTTTGCTCTGCCAGCCCGCGTCCGGAAGGTCGTTACCTGCCGACGTGGACGATAAATGTGCCGTCTTGCACAGTTCCGTCGGTATTCAATCCCGTCAGGCGCATGGTGAATTGATCCGTGCCCGAGAAACCAGGGTTCGGCGTGTAGTAGACGATGTTCCCCTGGACCGTCTTGCCCGAGCACAGATAGGCGTTGCTGTCCTTCGGAAACTTTGCTGCGACCGGGCCGTGCTCGACGTCAACCTTGCCATGGGCAGGCGCCTTGACGACGCCCGTATAGGGAAACCCTGCAAAAGTGCAGTCCTGTTTCACAAGAGAAGCGCTTGTGATCTTCGTCTTCTTGCCGGGTGCGATTTGGCGTGAAAACTGGCTTTGTTTTGCCCCGCCTATCGGGGCGCTGACGCAGCCGGAAAGCGCTACGCCGGCGCCAAGGAGGAGACCCAGGGAAATCAGCGATATGGTCTTCATTCGTTTCTCTTTTTGGAAAACAGGGGGCTGCGAAATGGCTGGCGAAAGAAACGCCCGCCATTACTTATGCCCGCCATTACTTATGATTGAGTAACTCAAGCATCTATTAAATCACCGCGACAGATCACCGCATGCCCGATACCGTCGCCCACGCAACCTGAATTTGGCTCTTTCACCGAATTCAGGTTGCGTGGTTAAGAGAGCGGTAACGCGATCCGAATAATTTGCGGCAACTCTCGGGCTGCGTTCAGAGCCCTTTGTATTGCGTATCATGGAGTTGCAGTGTGTTTGCAAAGTCGCGTTTTCTTTTCATTTTCGGCCTCTCCGTCGCCTATGCCGGCGCCGCTTCCGCGGGCGATGGTCAGCATTTCTGGTCGGGCAATTGGTACCTGAGCGTCGGTGCGGCCGGTTTTTCAGCGCCGAAATTCGAAGGCGGCAGGCACAACAAGCTGCAGTGGTCGCCGCTGGTCTCGATCGGTCGGCAGGGTCCCGGCCCGCGCTTTTCCTCGCGCAACGACAATCCGTCCTTCGCCCTGATCGAGAGCGATGCCTTCCGCATCGGTATCGTCGGCAAGTTCGTGCCGAGCCGCGACAGCAGCGACGGGCGCGAGCTGAGGGGGCTGAAGAAGGTGAAATGGGGTGCTGAAGTCGGTGGTTTCGCTGAAGCCTATCCGACCGACTGGCTGCGCGCCCGCATCGAAGTCCGGCAGGGTATTCGCTCTCATAGCGGCCTCGTCGCAGATGCGGCCATTGATGCCTTCACCGATATTACGCCGGAGCTGCGCCTCTCGGGTGGCCCGCGCATGACGATGGCCACCAACGACTACTTCAACACCTATTACGGTGTCGATGCTCGTGAATCGGCCGCTTCCGGCCTCGGCCGCTACAATCCGGGGGGCGGGGTGAAGTCCGTCGGCGTCGGCGGCGCCTTGACCTGGAAGGCATCGGAAAACTGGACCACGAGCACCTTCCTCGAATATACCCGGCTCACCGGCCCCGCGGCCGACAGCAGCCTCGTGCGCGAGCGCGGCGACCGCAACCAGCTGCTGATCGGCGTCTCGGCGAGCTACAAGTTCAATTTCACGACGAACTAAGAAATGGGCGGCGTCAGAGCATGATGCCGAAAGGTGTCTGAGCGGTTTTCGGACGACATCATGCTCCAATTCTTTGATTTTAGAGCGGATTCAGATTTTAGGTCGCTGCGACCTAAAATCATCTGACTCTAACGCCCCGCCGCTTGACCTCCGGCGCCGGATATCACTACTACTCGCCTATGCAAAACATAGGCGACAATGGGCGCGTTGCTGACGCGCCATCCGGCAACTGGGTCTATCGCGTCCTGCCTCCGTGGCTGTGGCCCTACGCCCAGCTTGCGCGCTGGGACAGGCCGATCGGCTGGGAGCTCCTGATGTGGCCGTGCTTCTGGTCGGTCGCGCTGGCCGCCAATGCCTCCGTCGCTATGGGGCACGGCTCGCCGGGCTTCGTGGTGATCTACCACCTCGTCCTCTATTTCATCGGCGCAGTCGCCATGCGCGGCGCCGGCTGCACCTATAATGATCTGGTCGATCATGAGATCGACATGTCGGTCGCGCGCACGCGCTCGCGCCCGCTGCCATCGGGCCGCGTGACGCGCACGCAGGCCAAGGGCTTTATCGCGCTGCAGGCCCTGGTCGGTCTGCTGGTACTGCTGCAGTTCAATTGGTTTGCCGTCGTTCTCGGCGTTTCGTCGCTTGCCATCGTCGCGCTCTATCCTTTTGCAAAGCGCTTCACCGACTGGCCGCAATTCTTCCTCGGCCTTGCCTTTTCCTGGGGTGCCCTGATGGGCTGGGCCGGCCTTTTCGGCAGCCTGTCCTTCGCTCCGATCGTATTGTACGTCGCCTCCATCCTGTGGACGATCGGCTACGACACGATCTACGCGCATCAGGACAAGGAGGACGATGAACTCATCGGAGTGCGCTCGACGGCGCGGCTCTTCGGCGACCAGACACGACTATGGCTGGTCGGCCTTTATGGCGCGACATTGCTTCTGATGCTGGTGTCCTTCGCGCTGGCGGGAGCAAGCTGGCTTGCCTATCTCGGCCTGCTTGTCGCCGGCGGCATGTTCGCCTACCAGATTGCCGTGCTTGACATCAAGGATGGCGAGCAGTGCCTTGCCCTGTTCAAATCGAACAATCGTGTCGGCCTGATCATCTTTGCCGGTCTCTTCCTGTCGTTCCTGTTTCTGATTCCGTGAGGGGACTGGATCCGGGCGAAAGCGACAGCAAAATTTGGCTAACGCCATAAAAGAATTCGGCCGCGGGATTGTTCGTCCCACGGCCGGTCTTTCCGAATGACCAGATTTCGAGCTGATGCGGCTCAACGCCTTGCGATGATCTCGCGGCCTTCGATCTTCATCTTGATGCCGAGCTTGCCCGTCGTGCGGCGCACGAGGAAACGCGGACGGCGATTGGCGAAATAGGAATGGCGGCGACGCGGCTGGCTGTCCTGCGAGCGGACGCCGCCGAGATGCTCTTCCAGCGGGCGGGCAACGCCGTCGGCTTCGATCATCAGCATCGGAATGCGGAAGGCTTCCGACCAGGAGCGCCAGTCGGCGGCGATGTCGCTCAGGTCGTGGGCGACGAGAAGGGGGATGCAGAGATCCGGATCGGAGTGATGCAGTTCCAGCGTCACGGTCACTTCGCCGTCGCCATGGTCGATGGCGCGGGCGGCGACACCCTTGAAGGCACGTTTCGGCAAGGCGACGGACAGCGGCAGGCCGCTGGACGGCAGGATCTTGCGCAGCACCGCGCCGCGCTCGTCGATCGTAATGGTGACATCACCTACGGCACCTTGCATGGCGTAGCTGACCTGTTGCGGGAAACGCGCCGGATCAAGCCGCAGTGTGGTTCCAGCCCAATCGGGCTTCAGGACGGTATTTGTCATCGATTTTCTACCCTTGCTTTACCTGAGAGCCGGTTGTTCCGGTCTTCTCTCGGAGAACTTTTGTCCTCTCGTTGTTGGGCAGATTAGGCGCCGTCCCTTCCAGACAGCTTAAAAATCGAGGTTAAGAAAACTTTGCGTCCTCAAATGGTTAGCGAAATCGAATGCATCAGGGTTTCCATAAGATGAATACACGGCAGGGCGGTACGTCAATATAGTGCGCGCATAAGGCGAGCCGATGTAAGTCTCAGGTAAGGTTTGTATGAAATAATGGCAACTAGATTCGTCCCCTTTATTAGAGATCTATTGGGATTGTGCTGATGATTTCCACTTATCTTGGTTATACGATCGCAACCAGAGATATGGCGACCTCGCTCAACCAGGTGGCGTCACAGTCGCAAAACAAGCGTTTGATCGACTATTACAAGGCCAATATCGGCAAAGTAACCGACGTCGATGGCCTCCTGAATGACTATCAGCTATACAGTTACGCCATGGAAGCCTACGGGCTTTCGGACATGACCTATGCCAAGGCCTTTATGAAACAGGTCCTGACCAGCGACCTCAGCGACTCCAGCAGTTTCGCAAATAAGCTGACCGATCCGCGCTACAAGGAAATGGCCGCCGCGTTCAATTTCGGCACGGGCAGCACGAATACGGCACAGACCAGCGCGCAGGAAGACGATCTCATCGGCCTTTATCAGCAGTCGTTTACGAATGAGGAGACGTCCGCTGCGACCGAAACGAGCTACTACAGCCAGAATATCAGCTCCGTTAAGACCGTCGATGATCTCCTCGGCAATACCCGCCTGCGCAACTATGTCCTGCAGGCCTATGGCGTCGATCCGACCTATGCGTCGAACTCCATGCTGAAACAGATGCTGACGAGCGATCCCAGCGATCCCAACAGCTATGTCAATCAGAACGGCAGTGCCGCCGACAAGGCCCTGGTCGCGGAATTCAATTTCAATGCCGACGGCACGGTCAAGACATCGACGTCGGACAGCGATACGGCCTATTACGAGGCGAATATCGGCAAGATCACCTCCGTCGATCAGCTGACGTCCAATCCGCAGCTGTTCCAGTACGTCAAGACCGCATTCGATATCCCCGCCTACATCACGGCCGATCAGTTCAATGCTTCGGCCAAGGATGCGGGTACGGCGAGTTCGAACGGCTTGACCGATGTCATGGCCCAGTTCAATTTCCAGAGCGATGGAACGGTCGCCTCCGGCTCGCAGGCGCAGACGTCGGATCAGATCAGCGCCACGGCGACGGCCTATGCCGCGAACTATCCGGGAGGCCCGCAGACCCTCGGCCAGCAGGCCGATGTGATGAGCGCCTATAATTCCACCGTGCCCTCGTTCGTCACGAGCGTCGGTGCCGCCGACAACGATCTCTATTACAAGAACCACATCGGTTCGATCACCTCGGTCGACCAGCTGACCTCGGACACGCGCCTCTTCGATTATATCAAGAAGGCCTATAACATCGATCCGACGACACCTGCGATCGTCTTCAAGAACGCTTTCACCGATCCGTCGACCGCGGCCGTCTTCGGCCTGACGGATGTCGTCTCGCAGTTCAATTTCCAATCGGACGGCACGCTCGCCGCCGGCCAGACCGCGCAGTCGCAGGGCGAGATCGACACGGCCTCCAAGGCCTATATGAGCACCTACCAGTCATCGCAGTCGACCCTGACGACGGATGCCGTCAACAACTACAAGAACCGCATCGCCAACGTGAAGACTATCAAGGATTTCTTCGCGAGCAACACGAGCGACAGCGTTTCCTCCAACGATAACGCGCCGGAGCTCTACCAGATGGCGCTGCGGGCCTATGGGATCGGGGACAGCGAGGTTACCAAGTCCCAGCTGACGAAGATTCTCGAAAGCGATCCTTACGATCCGAAGAGCTATGTCAATTCGCTCAAGGATCCCCGTCTCACCGAACTTGCCAAGGCCTTTAATTTCGACGGCAAGGGCAATCTGAAGCCTCCGATCCAGTCTCTGTCGCCGACGCAGGTCAACAGCTATATCTCGCAATATTCCAGCCGTGCCACGACCGGGCTGACTGGCGCGGAGCTGACCAAGGCAACGAGCGACGCCAAGGATGCAGGCACCTATTTTGCGACCAATATCGTCAAGGTGACCAGCGTCACGGATCTTCTGGCCGATAGCAAGCTCACGAACTTCATCCTGAAGGCCAACGGCATCGATCCGAAGAGCGTCGATACGGCGACGTTGAAGAAGGCGTTTGCTTCGGATCCCTCCGATTCGAAGAGCTTCGTCAACACCGACGACGGCGCCAAGTTCAAGAGCATCGTCGACGCTTTCAATTTCGGCACGGATGGCAAGCTGACCGACACCAAGCTCGGCACGGCGCAAAACCAGGGCGCACTCGCTTCGACCAATGATCTCTTTCTGCATCAGACGCTGGAAGATCAGCAGGGCGATACCAATCCGGGCGTGCGCCTGGCGCTCTATTTTCAGCGCAAGGCGGCCGATATCAACTCCGTCTATGACATCATGGGCGATGCGGCGCTCTATGAGGTGATTACCACGAGCTACAATCTGCCGAGTTCGATTTCCAGCATGGATGTCGATACGCAGGCCAAGATGCTCAGCAAGTTCGTCGACGTGACCGACCTCCAGGATCCGGACAAGGTCAACAAGCTGCTGCAGCGATTCTCGGCGATGTATGACCTGAAGAACAATACGACCTCCTCGACATCGCCGGCGCTTTCGATTCTCTCGGGCTCTTCCTCGAGCATCGGCATCAGTGCCGACACGCTGCTTTCCATCGCGCAACTGTCCTCGCCGAGGTAACGCGTCAAGCAAAAAATTTAACGTGTGTTCCTGCCGCGCTTCAGCGCGTCGGGGATGTCGCCATGTGCTTGTTTCCACGGGGTGTTCGAGATTTTTTCGCCTTCTTTGAATGCGTGTGGAATGGCGGCTTTCCACAACGGCAGGAAGGAACTTATTAACCATCCTTGCCCTATTCGATTTGAGAAGCCAACGGCAATATCAATGACTGGGTTGCAGGTCTCATGCGTCTTTCCCGAACGACACTTTCCAATACGTCTCAAGGCGTCCAGCCGGAGGGCGATCTTGACCCGGAGCAGGCGGCCGAAGAGGCGCGCCGAGCCGAGCAGATCGCTGCTCGCCGCGCGTTCCTGGAAGAGAAGATTCGCAGCGCCCGCGAAGCCAAGCGCCAGGCTGAAGAACAGCGCCGCGCCGAGGAAAAGCGCCTTGCCGAAGAGGTGAGGCAGCGCACCGCCGCTGCGCCGCCGCCGGTCGTGGAAGCGCTGCAGGCCGCCGCTATCGTAAGCGAGCAGGAAATGCCCGTTCTGCCGCAGGGAATCTCCGCGGAAGATCTCGCATCGCCGGGCTGGCAGAACGCGTTCCTGATGGGGCCGAACGTACGGTTCACCCGCACGCGCGAAAACGAAATCATCAGCCGCCGTCCGCCCGCCGAGCCGAAGCCCGAGATTCGCCAGCAGGTCTCCGCGCACGCGATCATGCGGATGATGGAGGCGCCGGTCGTCGAGGCGCCCGCCGCGCCGGCTGCAACCCCGGCTGCAACCATTGTCGTTCCGCCCGCGCGGCGGGACGAGTTCTATCTGCCGCCGCTCGAGGACATGCCGCTGGTGGTGGGAAGCTACATGCCGACAGTAATTCAGAATTCTCCGGCAACCGCGCCGGACGCATTGGAGATGACCGTTATCGCTACCGCATTTTCGAAAGCTCCCGCGATCGCGCTGGACGCTTCACCAGTACAGTCAAGTGTTCCCGAGTCCCTAGCCGCGCCTGTGGTCGAGTCGCGTCTTGTCCATCTTTCCGATTTCGCCTTCTGGGATGCGATGCCGTTCGACGGCGAGTTCGTCTCGGCCCTCAGGGGTGAGCCGAAGCAGCCGGCAATGCCGCCCAAGCCGGAAGTCGATGCCGAATCGATCATTGCGAAGTTCCGCGTCGTCGAATGCCGCCGCCCGGTTGGTGCCAGCGAGCAGCCTTTTATCGCGTCGTCTCCGGCAGCCGAAATCGTAGCTCCCGTCGAAACCGCTTCCAGCCTTTCAGCGACGCATCTCAGCACGCCGGCCATGGACGAGCTTGCCGCGCTTGAGGCTGCCGTTCTGGCTCCTCTCGTCGAGGCGGCGCCCGTCGTTGTCGAAGCACCTGCTGCCGAGCCGCAGGCTGCGGTGGCGCCGACCAAAACATTCACGCCGCCTGCTTTCGTAACTGCGGTCTATGGGTCGGAAGCCGCTCCGGTTATCGAATCCCGTCCAGCGCCGATGATGGTCGTCGCGCCGATGCCGGCCAAGGTCGCAGCCCCTGCGCCGGCCGCGCCGGTTGCCAAGGCTACGCCGACGATTCCGGCGGTCGAAGCCGCAGCCCAGCGCCTGATCGATGCACCGCCGTCACGGGTTGTGCCACGCCGCCCCGCGTCGCTGACGCCGCCCGAGTGGCGGCCGATCGCTCCCAGCGTTGATGGCGAATACGAGCTGCCGCCGCGCGAACTGCTGCAGGAACCCGTCGCCCGTTCCGGCGTGATCATGACGCAGGAAACGCTGGAGCAGAATGCCGGCCTGCTGGAAAGCGTGCTCGAAGATTTCGGCGTCAAGGGCGAGATCATCCATGTCCGTCCCGGTCCGGTCGTCACGCTCTATGAATTCGAGCCGGCGCCTGGCGTCAAATCCTCGCGCGTCATCAATCTTGCAGACGATATCGCCCGTTCGATGTCGGCCCTGTCCGCTCGCGTCGCCGTCGTTCCCGGCCGCAACGTCATCGGCATCGAACTGCCGAACGTCAACCGCGAGACCGTCTATTTCCGCGAGATGATCGATTCGCCCGATTTCGAAAAGAGCGGCTATAAGCTTGCCCTCGGCCTCGGCAAGACGATCGGCGGCGAACCCGTCATCGCCGAGCTTGCGAAGATGCCGCATCTGCTTGTCGCCGGCACAACCGGTTCGGGCAAGTCTGTCGCCATCAACACCATGATCCTGTCGCTGCTCTACCGCATGACGCCTGAGCAGTGCCGCCTGATCATGGTCGATCCGAAGATGCTGGAACTTTCCGTCTATGACGGTATCCCGCATCTCCTGACCCCCGTCGTCACCGATCCCAAGAAGGCCGTTATGGCGTTGAAATGGGCGGTGCGCGAGATGGAGGATCGCTACAAGAAGATGTCGCGCCTCGGCGTGCGCAATATCGACGGCTACAACAGCCGCGTTGCCTCCGCCAAGGAAAAGGGCGAGACGATCCACGTCATGGTCCAGACCGGCTTCGACAAGGGCACCGGTGCCCCGATCGAAGAGCAGCAGGAAATGGACCTGACGCCGATGCCCTATATCGTCGTCATCGTCGATGAAATGGCCGACCTGATGATGGTCGCCGGCAAGGAGATCGAAGGCGCGATCCAGCGTCTGGCGCAGATGGCGCGTGCCGCCGGTATCCATTTGATCATGGCGACGCAGCGTCCCTCGGTCGACGTCATCACCGGCACGATCAAGGCGAACTTCCCGACGCGTATCTCCTTCCAGGTCACGTCGAAGATCGACAGCCGCACCATTCTCGGCGAGCAGGGCGCCGAACAGCTCCTCGGGCAGGGCGACATGCTGCACATGGCCGGCGGCGGCCGTATCTCCCGCGTTCACGGCCCCTTCGTCTCCGACGAGGAAGTCGAGAAGGTGGTCGCGCACCTGAAGCTGCAAGGCCGTCCGGAATATCTCGACACGGTCACGGCCGACGAGGACGAAGAAGACGAGGAAGAGGACACGGCCGTCTTCGATAAGGGCGCGATTGCCTCGGAAGACGGCGATGATCTCTACGAGCAGGCGATCAAGGTGGTCATGCGCGACAAGAAGTGCTCGACCTCCTACATCCAGCGTCGCCTTGGCATCGGCTACAACCGCGCCGCCTCGCTCGTCGAGCGCATGGAGAAGGACGGCCTGGTCGGTCCCGCCAACCATGTCGGCAAGCGCGAGATCATCACCGGCAACCGCAATGGCGGCGGCAATTCGGGCAATGAGGATTTTGAGTGATTGAGTAGGGGGTGGCTTCGATAATCGCGGAGAGTGCGCACCCCCCTCTGTCACTGTCGTGACATCTCCCTCACAAGGAGGGAGATCGTTGGGAGTTTGCCGCTCGTAGCTCACAAAATAGCGAGCTGCAATTTCAATGCGTTCGATCTTTGCTTAAGGCGAGGGGGTGCCTCAGGTTACCAATCTCCCCCCCTTGTGGGGGAGATGTCACGAAAGTGACAGAGGGGGGTATCAGAGGTTCAGCATACTCAGAGCTAGCTGGCCGGGCCCTGCCACCATCATCCACAAGCATGCCTGCCTGACCCATAACGGCGTCGATCTCGATATCAAACACGCTCGAGCTTGAGATGCGGCAGCGGCGGCAGCTCGATGCGGATGGCGTCGTCGGGTTGCACGCAACCACCCTGCGAGACGATGCCCATGATGCCGGCCTTGCGGACCAGACCGCCATCGGCATCTTTGTCCAGCACCGCGTGCAGCAGGCCCTTTTGAAAATCGTCGATCTGCTTGCAGGGGTTGCGCAGGCCCGTCACTTCGACAATCGCTTCCTCGCCCAGATGCAGGCGCGTGCCTTGAGGCAGGGAAAGCAGGTCGATCCCTCGGGTCACGATATTCTCGCCCATGTCGCCCGGCATGACGGAAAATCCCTTTTCCGTGAGCTCGTCGAACAGCTCTTCGTGGATGATATGCACCTGGCGCAGATTGGGCTGGGTCGGATCGACGGCGACGCGCGAGCGGTGTTTCACCGTCACTCCCATATGTGCGTCGCCTTCCACGCCAAGGCCTGTCAGCAGTTGAATGTGATCCTTGGTCTGCTTGCTGAACTCGTGCACACCGCTGCTGCTCACTGATGTCACATATATGCGCTTGTCGCCCATGCTGAACCCTTCCATGACAACCTAGATTCAGAGCGTGTCTCGCGGCCGTTAAGGCAGCCAACCAGCTCTCAGACCTTGAGGACCTTGCCGGGGTTCATGATCCCGGCCGGGTCGAAGGCCGTCTTGATCCGGCGCATCAGGTCGATCTCGATATCGGAGCGGATCGACGCCAGCTCGTCGCGCTTCAGCTGGCCGATGCCGTGCTCGGCCGAGATTGACCCGCCATGCCGCAGCACCAGCCCGTGCACGATCTCGTTCATCTCGCGCCAATGGCCGATGAACTCCGCCTTGTCGGCGCCGACGGGCTGCGAGATGTTGTAGTGGATATTGCCGTCGCCCATATGGCCGAAAGCGCAGACGCGCGCGCCCGGCATGGCGGCGACAACGGCTTTTTCGGCTTCCGCCATGAATTGCGGGATCTGCGCCACCGGCACGGAAACATCGTGCTTGATCGAGCCGCCTTCTGGCTTCTGCGCGTCCGACATGCTCTCGCGCATGTGCCAGATGGCCTTCTGTTGCGCCTCGGAGCTGGCGATGGCCGCGTCCTGGACCAGGCCGTCTTCGTAGCCCTGTTCGAGCAGCGTCGTCATCATCCGCTCGGCCGTTTCGGCCGAATCGGAAGTGGAAATGTCGATCAACACATACCAGGGATGCGCCGTCTCCAGCGGATCGCGCACGCCCGGAATATGGCGAGTGGTGAATTCGACGCCGATGCGCGGCATCAGCTCGAAGCCGGTCAGCGCCGTGCCGCACAGGCTGGAGGCATTCTTGAACAGCGTCAGCGCGTCATCGACCGATTGCAGGCCGGCAAAGGCGACTTGATGGCCGAGCGGCTGCGGGAAGAGCTTCAGCACCGCGCCGGTGATGACGCCGAGCGTGCCTTCGGCGCCGATGAAGAGGTCGCGCAGGTCGTAGCCGGTATTGTCCTTCTTCAGGCGGCGCAATCCGTTCCAGATCTCGCCCGTGGGCAATACGACTTCGAGGCCGAGGCAGAGCTGGCGCATATTGCCATAGGCAAGAACAGCCGTGCCGCCGGCATTGGTGGAAAGGTTGCCGGCGATGCGGCAGGAACCTTCGGAGCCGAGCGAAAGCGGAAACATGCGGCCATGCTCGGCCGCCGCCTTATGCACATCCGCCAGGATGCAGCCGCCGTCGACGATTATAGTGTTGCCGATCGGATCGATATCGCGGACGCGGTTCATGCGCTCCAGCGACAGGATGATGTCGGAGCCGCCCTCGCGCGGCGTCTGGCCGCCGACAAGACCGGTATTGCCGGTTTGCGGAACGATCGCTGCGCCGGTCTCGCTGGCAAGCTTGAGGATCGCGGAAACCTCTTCCACCGAGCCAGGCTTCAGCAGCATCGGCGAAGCGCCATGATAGAGACCCCGATTTTCCACCAGATGCGGCGCAATTTCCGCAGGGTCCCGCACGGCATGTTTTTCACCGACGATGGCGGCGAAGCGGTCGAGGAGGGCGGAAGAGGGGGCGGTGCTGCTCATGGTGTGTCCTTTGGCCGGATTTAGTCTCTGGGCGCGGCTGCGCGGCGCAGCCGGTCGTTGATGGCCTCGCCGAGGCCCTCGTCAGGAATATGCGAAAACGCGATGGTCGTAGCACCCGTGGCATCGGCGCGCTTCATGAAGTCGAAGAGGTTTGCGGCGGCCTCCGAAAGATCGCCGCTGGCGCTCAGATCCAGCACGGCGACAGCCTTTTCGATGCCTGCGATGTCGGGCGTCCCGAAGCGGATCAGCGCCTCGCTTGCGGAAACCTCCATCGCGTCGAGCCGCACGGCTGCCCCTGGTGCATAATGCGAGGCAAGCATGCCGGGCGCCTCGATGGCGGCTGAAGCCTTCTTCTTGCGCTTCAGCGCTTTGCCCGCCACTCGCTCGATCTCGCTGGCCGCGAGGCCACCGGGCCGCAAAAGACGCATCTCGCCGTCCTCGACCTTGACGATGGTCGACTCGACGCCGACGACCGAGGCGCCGGCATCGAGGATGAGTGTAATCCGCTCGCCTAGATCGTCATCGACATGATCGGCGCTTGTGGCGCTGATCTTGCCTGACGTATTGGCGCTCGGCGCGGCAAGCGGCCTGTCGAAGGCGCGGATCAGCTCGCCGGCAAAGCCCTGGGGCACGCGGATGCCGACTGTATCGAGCCCCGCAGTCGCCAGCGGATGGATGCCGCTATCAGGCTTGAGCGGCAGCACCAGCGTCAACGGGCCGGGCCAGAAGGCTTCCGCGAGCTTGCGCGAGATCGGGTCGAAGATGGCATAGCGCTCCGCCATGGCGAGATCGCTCATATGGCAGATCAGCGGATTGAAGCGTGGCCGTCCCTTCGTCTCGTAGATCCGGGTAATGGCTGTGGGATTGGTGGCATCGGCGGCAAGGCCGTAGACCGTCTCCGTCGGCAGCCCGATTGGCAGGCCCTCGGCAAGGGTTGCCGTCGCGACCTCTATCGCCGTTTGCGGATGTTCGAGAATATCTATGTGTCGCGCCATGGCCTGCCTGCTTGCAGTTCAGGCCGTTCTTATGCTCTTCGAGTTTTCGGATCAATCGTCAAAGCTGGCGAATGATGTCGCGAAGCTGCTCGTTGCGCGCGCCGAGCAGGAGAACGTTGCGGATGGCGATCTGCGGATCGTGGGTGTGGAACAGCACGCCGTTGCCGCGAATGTCGCGATTGATCGTCAGCTTCTTGTCTTCCGCTTGCCTGTCCGGATGGATGGCGACGGCGAAATACATCCGCGAATATTTGAGGCTGATGTCCTCGAAGAAGTTCTCTTCCTGGCCGATGCGGGCAAAGAAATTGGCGATATAGAAGGCCCAGTTCACTTCCTCATATCGCGCGAACTGAGTCCGCGCGGCCGTCACATGACAATAGCCGAGATGCGGCGTGTCCTTCAGCGTGTGATGAAAGATGAGTTTCGGAAAGCGGATGGACTTGTGGAAATTGTTGAGCCGGTCATGGGTCTTTTCGCCGGCGTCGCGGAGCTTCAGCGCCGTGCGCTCGGCCACCTGTTCATGGGTGAGGTATTCCCGCTCTTCCGCCAGCCAATGCGGCCTGTTGCGGTTGATGCGGCCGGTGCGCAGGAACTCGCTGTACCCCGTCGTCGATACCGCTGGCGCCGGTTCGGGCTCGGCGGGCTTCCCAGCGTCGAAATATCTGAGTTTGGCCATGCCGGACCTCGCTATAAACTCTTTAGGCGACATGATGGATCATGGAGCTTGAGCCGAGCTTAATCGCGCCGGACCGAAAGCTCCCGATGGCGGCTCTGCTGGCGCTTTCCGCCGCCCAATCATTACCCTGATTATCGGCCGTTCGCGGGCCTGTCGCAATCAGGATAAAGCGTCATCGGCGGAATGCGCATGCGATGCGCGGGCCTTCTCCCATGCAAGCACCTAAGAGATTGAATCACCTTTCTATATTGTCACGACATGCAACCGTCCCATCGTCCGGTTTCGCCTGTCGTCAATTTCGAAGCGGATGTCGCATTGCAGCACAGCGGCCGATCGGGCCGAGGGATATGATGACATCAATCTCAAGGTGCCGTCTGCTAGGGAGACGGAGAATTGGGAAGCCGGTCAAAATCCGGCGCTGCCCCCGCAACGGTGGTGGAGTAAGGCATGGCGAATTAAGCCACTGGGTCGATCGACCTGGGAAGGTGCCATGGGGCTCTGGAAACAGGGCCGCTCCAGAGCCCGGAAACCAGCCTTGGGCACATATGGTTTACTGATCGCGGCGGGCGGTCGGGACATTGCTTTCGGCTGTCTTCAACCAGCCATGCATGTCCTTCGCCCGTTTCCTGGTACTGCGAAGGATAGGCAAATGGATATCGGCAGCAAAGTTCTGCGGCAATTGAAGAACCACCGGACGGGTTTGAGTCTGGAGCAACCATTCTATACCGATCCGGATTACTTCAAGCTCGATATGGAGACGATCTACTATCGCGACTGGCTGTTCATCGGCCATGATTGCGAAGTGCCGCGCGCGGGCAATTATTTCACCGTCCAGATCGGCGATTATCCCGTCGTCATCGTTCGCGGTCGCGATCAGGTCATCCGCGCCTTCCACAACAGCTGTCGCCATCGCGGCTCGCGTGTCTGCTCGACCGAACGCGGCTCCTCGGCAAAGCTCGTCTGCCCCTATCACCAGTGGACCTACGAGCTTGACGGCTCGCTGCTCTTCGCCCGCCAGATGGCCGAGGATTTCGACAGGAGCCAGCATTCGCTGAAGCCGGTTCATTGCGAAAGCGTCGGCGGCTACATCTTCGTCTGCTTAGCGCAGAACGCTCAGGACTTCGCGCCGGTTCGCGCGTCGATCGAGCCTTACATGGCACCGCATCGCATCAGCGAAGCCAAGGTTGCCTTCCAGAGCACCATCATCGAAAAGGGCAATTGGAAGCTTGTCTGGGAAAACAACCGCGAGTGCTACCATTGCGCAGCCAATCACCCCGAACTTTGCCGCACCTTCCCGGAAGCGCCGACCGTCACAGGCGTGCAGGGCGCGATGAACGACCCCGTCATCACCGAGCACTGGCAGCGCTGCGAAGCTGCCGGCCTGCCGAGCGAATTCAAGATCTCGCCGGATGGCCAGTTCCGCGCCGCGCGCATGCCGCTGATCGAAGGGGCCGAGAGCTACACCATGTCCGGCCAGAACGCCGTCAGGCGGCCGCTTTCACCCGATGTGACGATCAACGGCATCGGCACCATGCTGCTGTTCCATTACCCGACGACGTGGAACCACATTCTCGGCGACCACGCGATTTCGTTCCGCGTCCTGCCGATCAGCGCCGAGGAAACCGCCGTCACCACCAAGTGGCTCGTCCACAAGGATGCCGTCGAGGGCGTCGACTATAATCTGGAAGAGCTGACCCACGTCTGGACCGAAACCAACGATCAGGATCGCCGTATCGTCGAGGAAAATGCCTTCGGCATCCGCTCGCCGGCCTATGAGCCCGGCCCCTATTCGGAGATCCATGAAGGCGGCGTCATGCAGTTCGTCGAATGGTACACGACGTTCATGATCAACCGGCTGCAGGGCGACCAGGCCAAGCTGTCGGCGGTTGCCTGAACATGAACATGGCCGTTCCCCTTTCGCATCGCCACCTCGACCAGATGCAGCCCTGGAGCGACAGGCAGCATCTGCTTGAATGCCTCTCGGCAACGCCCGAAGCGCCCGACGTGATGACCTTCACGTTCCGGTCCGACGAGGACAACTGGTTCCGCTATCTGCCGGGCCAGTTCGTGACGCTGGAGCTGCCAACGGCTCCGGAGCCGGTCATGCGCACCTATACGCTGTCGTCGACGCCGTCGCGGCCCTTCTCGGTCGCCGTGACGGTGAAGGCACAGAAGGACAGCATCGGCACGCGCTGGATGTTCGAGAACCTGAAGCCGGGCATGCGCGTCAAGGCTTTCGGCCCGCTTGGCGATTTCAGCCATATCCGTCATCCCGGCGAAAAATATCTCTTTGTCTCCGCCGGCTCCGGCATCACGCCGATGATGTCGATGACGCGCTACATGGCCGACACGGCGCCGCTGTCGGATATTACCTTCGTCAACTGCTCGCGTAGCCCGGCCGACATCATCTTCCGGTCCGAGCTCGAATATCTCGCCCGCTTCATGCCTAACCTCAATCTCGGCCTGATCGTCGAGGGTTGCGGCCGCACCGATCTCTGGTCGGGATTGAAGGGACGCATCGACAAGGCGAAGATCGGCCTGCTGGCGCCCGATTTCATGGATCGGACCATCTTCTGCTGCGGCCCGGAAGTCTTCATGGACGCCGTGCGCTCCATGCTGGAGGCGCATGGCTTCGACATGTCGCGCTACCACCAGGAAAGCTTCCAGCCGGCGAATGCGGCAACGCCGCTTGCGGAGGTTTCCGATGATGCGTCGGGCGAGGCTGCGACGACGATCCGTTTCACGATGGCCGGCAAGGACGTCGTCTGCGCGGCGGGTCAGACCGTGCTGCAGGCCGCGCGCGGCGCCGGTGTGCGCATCGGTGCGGCCTGCGAATCGGGGCTCTGCGGCACATGCCGGGTGCTGAAACTCTCGGGCGAAGTCGAGATGAGCCACAATGGCGGCATCCTCGATGACGAGATCGAAGAGGGGTATATCCTCGCCTGCTGTTCGCGTCCGAAGACGGATGTCCAGGTCGAGGCCTGAAGCATGGCGCGCAAAGCCGCGCAGCGGTTTTGCGGCAACGACATGCGCAAAGTCAAAATACTGAAGCGCGAAAAGCGAATCGGAAGGATCGCGGCGCGCTTCAGAAATCCTGATAGTTCAGTTCGTTGATCTCGACCGGTTTCGATTGCGGGGTTGATGCCGTAACGACGGGATCGACCATCAGCGAGACGAGCGTCTGCCGTGGCCCGTTGCACGTCGGCGCCTGTGCGATCATCAGGTCGGGCGCCGGCAGCGGCCTGGCCGGCAGGAGATCGCCCTGCGGCCAGATCCTGGCGAGCTGAACCTTCGTCATCGGCACGACATTGACGTCGATATCGGTCAACGTGCCCGGTACGCGATAGGGGCAGCTCTTCTCGGAGCAATTGTCCGAAGAAGCGAACTGCCAGATGGCATAGCTGTCCCAATTGCCGAGCGGAAAGGTGCCCTTCACGTCAGGCTTGTAACGCGCGTACCACAATGGCAGCCGCGATAGCAGCGGATAGTTGTCCCGGTGATCGGCGATGTATCGCGCCGTATTATGGTTGACGTAGAGAATGGGGTAGCGCCCGGTCCTGACCTTGATATGGGCCACGAAGATCTGGGCGTCCTCAAGCGACATGAATTGCGCCGTGTCTATGCCGTCTATGTCGAGTACCATCAGCTCGTCCGGCTGCGGATCGGCATAGTCGAGAAAATGATTGGCCTGATCGATCGGATTGCCAGGCCGTCCCAGGTGATAGGCGCCCCATAACAGGCCATTTGCCTTTGCCAGCATGCGGCGGGTCTGGAACAGCTCGCGGCTGACCGCATATTTGCGCCACATCGTCCGACAATGGGCCACCGTATCGCCGCCGTGGTCGCCGGTGCAGCTGAAGCTTTCGGGCAATCCGTCGGAGGCCTTGGAGATGAAACCGGCGATCCGTTTGTCCTGCAGAAATGCGTTCCAGTCGATGGTGTTCAGCTCGTAAGCATCGACGATGAGGGCGTTTTTCGGATCGCTCCAAGGCTGGCTTTCGCCGGCCGAAGGCTCGGAGACCGGCCCCATCAGGGTCAGGATCGTCAGCAAGCCGCAAATCAGGAGGTTACTCTGCCGGTATCCCTTCATGAAATAATAGTAAGGATTGCTGGTTAATCTTGGGTTAAGGATGAAATCACTATAAATTCATCGTGGAGCCCCGCATAACTCCTTAAATTGGCAGGGATTTGAGGAACCAAATAACGCGCTGCCACGTTTCTTGTCGTCTACTCGGATATGCGACGAAGCAGGCGGCGAAACCTTGCTCGGGAAGCATTCCCGACATAAATGCTATAGGCTTGAGCATAAGTCGAACCAGGAAATGGAGATGAAGATGCTTGGTTTCCGTGCAAAAATCGCGACCGTCGCCGTAACGGCCGCCGTCGCCCTGACGAGCTTCACACCGTCTTTCGCCATCCAGATGCCCGCCGCGCCGATCGCAACAGCGTATCAGGCCGCGCCCGCCCAGGCCGCGCCCGGCAATGTCGAACAGGTTCAATGGCGCCATGGTGGTTACTATCGCCGCGGCTGGTATGGCGGCTATCGTGGTTATCGGGGAGGCTATCGTGATGGCTATCGCTACCATGATGGCTATTGGTTCCCGCTGGCTGCCTTCGGCGCCGGCGCGCTCATCGGCGGCGCGATCGCCAGCCAGCCGCGCTATTATGAGCCGGCTCCGGCTCCGAGCGCTGAGATCAACCCACGCCATGTCGGATGGTGCGAGTCGCGCTATCGGTCCTATCGCTCCTACGACAACACGTTCCAGCCCAATTCCGGCCCGCGCCGCCAGTGTTACTCGCCGTATTTCTAAAGCAGTTCCGGGAAAAGTGCCGAGCGGTTTTCCGTCCGGAATTGCGAGACAACAAAGAGATGGAGCGGTTCAGAGAGCATCATCAATGCAAGCCGTCCGGTCCATGCCGGGCGGCTTTTGCGTGCTTCGACGTCAGAGAATGCTGACCCGCTTGAGCAGCCACCATGCCAGCAGCATGGAGGCGATGATGAAGCCGACGGCATATTCTGTGCCGCCCGCGCCGCCCGAAAGCGGCAGGTTCGAGGTGTTCATGCCGAAGAAGCCGGTCACCAGCGTCGGCGGCAGCAGAAACGCGGTCATGATCGACAGGATGTAGAGATGGCGGTTGATTTCGGAAGAGAGCTTCGAGTCGATTTCTTCGTGCAGAAGCCTGGCTCGCTCCTGCAATGCATAGACATCGTGTTCGACTGCCTCGAGCCGGCCCGTCAAGCGCCCGGCAACGTCCTCGAAACCGAGTGGCAGTTCCTCATCGTCGGAGGCGGCCGCATGGCGCATCAGCGACAGGACCGTCCGCAGATGGCGATGCAGGCGCACGATCGTCCTGCGGATTGGCGGAAGCCGCGTGCGCTCGTCGCGTGACGTATTCCCGTGGACGAAATCCTCGATGGCATTGAGCTCCTCGCTGATCTCGATGACGATCGAAATCAGGGTGCGCTGGAATTCGACGACCAGCAGCTCGAAAATATCGAGCGGCCGCAAAAACCTCGCGGCGTTTTTGTCGATCAGCATTCGCGCCCGATCCAGGCTACGAAGCGGCTGCAGTCGGCTGGTAATGAGCATGCGGTCAGTCACGGCGAAATGCAGCCAGCCGATATCGTGGGTGTCTCTGGCAAAGTCGCGTTGAAAATCGATCAGCGTGCCGAAGAGCATCTGTTCGTCGACGGTGACCGCCGCATGCGTCTCGTGGCTCGTCAGCGCTATGCGGGCGGCTTCGTTCAGCCCCGGTGCATCATCGAGAAAAGCCGGCACGCGCGCATCGACGAGATTGAGATGCAGCCACAGGAAGCCGTCTTCGGCAAAGAGCGTTGAACGATCGGTATCGTCGGGTAGCCGCTCCGGCTTGGCTTCGCCTGGACGGAGACGATAGGCCCAGATGAAGCCGGGTATGGTGTTGACTGACGTGATCGTGTTCATGGCTGTATCATTCGCGTTGTCTGAACAGTTGCCTTAGTCTTCGTTCATGACGATTGTTTATGCAAGTCCGTGCTTTGGTGGAATAATCGCGGCTGCGGGCGGCGATGTCACAGCCGCGCGGCGCGTGCAAGGCGTAAAGGATGTCAAGGTTCGCGAAAGGGTGGAAATTAACATCTTGCCGCTTCGCTAAAATTGACGTTTACGTAAAAATAAACTAGCTATGACCACAGATGAGCGGTGATCCGGGTGAGGCGGGTCATTGACGGCACCAATGCGGAGGAAACAGCATGTACAAGGCGCCAGTCGAGGAAATCGCGTTCACGCTGAAGCATGTCGCCGGCATGGAACGCGCGATGGAAGAGGGCGTCCTCGGCGATCTGAGCGCCGATGTCGTCGATGCCATCCTTTCGGAGGCCGGCCGTTTTGCCGGCGAGGAGATGGAGCCGCTTGCCGAGATCGGCGACCGACAGGGCGCGCGTCTGGCCGATGGCAAGGTTGTACTTCCCGACGGGTGGGAGAAACTCTATCGCGATTGGATCGCCGGCGGTTGGAACGGCTTGACCGCGCCCGAGGAATTCGGCGGGCAGGGCCTGCCGCATATGCTGAATGTCGCGACGCTGGAAATGTGGAACTCGGCTTCCATGGCGTTCGGTCTCGCGCCGACGCTGACCATGGGAGCGGTCGAGGCGCTGATTGCCCATGGCAGCGACGACCTCAAGAAAAAATACTTGGAAAAGCTCGTCTCCGGGCAATGGTCCGGTACGATGAACCTGACCGAGCCGCATGCCGGTTCCGATGTCGGCGCATTGCGCACCCGCGCCGAACGCCGCGGCGACGGCACCTATCGCCTTTTCGGCCAGAAGATCTTTATTACCTGGGGCGATCACGAGGCGGCCGAAAATATCGTCCATTTCGTTCTCGCCCGTCTTCCGGATGCGCCGGCCGGCACGCGCGGCATTTCGCTGTTCCTCGTGCCGAAATTCCTGGTGAATGACGACGGCTCGCTCGGCGCCCGCAACGACTATTTCGCCCATTCGCTCGAACACAAGCTCGGCATCCACGGCTCGCCGACCTGCACGATGATTTATGGCGATGGAAAATACGGTACTGAGAAGGGCGCCGTCGCCTGGCTTGTGGGCGAGGAAAACAAGGGCCTCGCCTGCATGTTCACGATGATGAACAATGCCCGTCTTGCCGTCGGCATCCAGGGCGTTGCGATTGCCGAGGCCGCGACCCAGAAGGCCATCGCCTATGCCAGGGAGCGGACGCAGGGCCGCGCACCGGGCACGACATCATCGGGCATGAGCCCGATCATCGAGCATCCCGATGTCGCACGCATGCTGCTAACGATGAAAGCGCTGACGCAAGGTTCGCGCGCCATCTGCTACGCCTGCGCCGAGGCGATCGACATGTCGCATCGCGATCCGCAAAAGGGCCGCTTCTGGCAGGAGCGCGCCGCATTGCTCACGCCGATCGCCAAATCCTTCTCCACCGATGCCGGCGTCGATGTCGCCTCGTTGGGAATCCAGGTTCACGGCGGCATGGGCTTCATCGAGGAGACCGGAGCCGCGCGCCTGCTGCGCGATGCGCGCATCGCGCCGATCTACGAGGGCACCAACGGCATTCAGGCGATCGATCTGGTGGTGCGCAAGCTGACGATCGCCAATGGCGATCATATGCGCGGTTTCCTCGCCGAATTGCTTGAGATCGCGGACACCGTCGCGAAATCGAATCTCGATGGCTTCGGCGAGACCGCGCCACGGCTGCGGGCGGCGATTGCCGATCTCGAAAAGGCGAGCGAATGGCTGCTTTCAAAACAGGCTGAAGGCGCCGTTGCCGAGGCTCTGGCAGGCGCCACGCCTTACCAGCGGCTCTTCGGCCTGGTGCTGACCGGATCCTATCTCGCCAAGGGCGGGCTTGCCGATGCGGGGGATGGCGAGGGAGGCAAGCGCATTGCGCTTTGCCGTTTCGCCGCCGAGAACCTTCTGGCTGAAACCGCTGCCCTTGCCGACCGAGTCATTACCGGAGCCGGCAGTCTTGAAGCCGCCCGCATCGCGCTTGCCTAAGGACATATGATGACCGACCATATTCTGATCGAACGCCCCGAGACCGCGCCGCAGGTTCAGGTCATCCGGTTCAACCGACCGGAAAAGAAGAATGCCATCACGCGCGCCATGTATCAGACCATGACTGATGCATTGAAGGCGGCGGAGGAAGCGTCGCATATCCGCGTTCATGCCTTCCTCGGCACGGAAGGCTGCTTCTCGGCCGGCAATGATTTGGCCGATTTCCTCGCCTTCGCCATGAGCGGCAACATGGGACGCGAAGTGATTGATTTTCTCGTCGCGCTGGCGAGCACGAAGAAGCCGGTCGTCTCCGGCGTCGACGGCCTGGCGATCGGCATCGGCACCACGATCCATCTGCATTGCGACCTGACGGTTGCCTCCGATCGCAGCCTGTTCAAGACACCCTTCGTCGATCTCGCCCTCGTTCCCGAAGCGGCTTCGAGCCTGCTTGCCCCGCGCGTGATGGGCCATCAGCGCGCTTTCGCCCTGCTCGCTCTCGGTGAGAGCTTTTCAGCCGCCGAAGCAAAGGAAGCCGGCCTGATCTGGAGGGTGACCGGACCGGAAGCGGTGGAGGCCGAAACGCTGTCGCTGGCCGCCAAGCTCGCCGCCAAGCCACCCGAAGCCCTGCGGATCGCCCGCGACCTGATGCGCGGCCCGCCGGACGCGGTGCTCGACCGAATTCAAAAAGAAGCCGAGCATTTCGCCGCCCAGCTGAAAAGCGCCGAGGCCCGCGCGGCCTTCGAGGCCTTCATGAAGCGGTGAAGCTCAACCCGCCCTCGTGGTTCGAGACGGCCTTTCAGGCCTCCTCACCATGAGGGCTGATCACCGTACCAGCCGACGGGAGCCTTTCGGGCTTTGGCCACTTCACGGGTTTCACTTATCTTGATCATTTTCAGATCCGCAGATCTACTCATGAGGCTGCCGAAGCTGACTCGTTTGAAACGCGGTGACCACTCCGCCCTCATGGTGAGGAGGCCTGAAAGGCCGTCTCGAACCACGAGGGTCAGGCCCCTTAATCCCCATTCAGCTTGCTTTCCACCGGCCCACGACGAGACAAAGCAGGCAAAGCCTCATAGTCTAACGCAATCAGCGCCTCTTTCTTCCGCCGCGACCAGCCCTTGATCTGTCGTTCGCGGGCGATGGCGTCGATGATGCGGTCGTAGACTTCCTGAAACACCAGTTCGACGGGCCGGCGCTTGGCGGTGTAACCGTCATAGATGCCCGCATTGTGCTCCCAAACCCGCCCTTCGATCGGCTGCTTGGTCAGGCCTGTATAATAGGAGCCATCGCTGCAGCGAAGGATATAAACGGTCGCTTCCATGGTAGGGCTCTCAAAGTGGGGACGAGCGATTTTCTACCATTTGGTGTGTCATGAGGTCAATTCTTTTCCCTCATCCGCCCTCGTGGTTCGAGGGTCGCCCTTCGACAAGCTCAGGGCTCCCACCTCACCATGAGGGCTAGCCTTTTACGCATCTCGGTCGCCACTTACCGCCCCGTTGCCGTTCGAGACGCCTCTATAGGCCTCCTCACCATGAGGGCTAAGCTCTTGCGTGTTTCGACCGCGACCCACTCCGCCCTCATGGTGAGGAGCGAAAGCCCGTAGGGCTGCAGCCTCGAACCACGAGGGTCGGCCACTTTACTCGCGATCAAGAGAATTACTTCTCCAGCGCCACTACCACTTCGACATGTGAGGTCCACAGGAACTGGTCGATCGGCGTCACCCGGGTAATGCGGTAACCGCCATCGACCAGCAGCGCGAGATCGCGGGCGAGCGTCAGCGGGTTGCAGGAGACGGCGACGATCTTCTTGACCTGGGATCGGGCAAGCTCCTTGCACTGGAATTCCGCGCCGGCGCGCGGCGGGTCGAAGACGACGGCGTCGTAGACTTTCAGCTCCTGCGTCATCAACGGCCGGCGGAAGAGGTCGCGGCGTTCGACGGAGACGGGTTTCAGCCCCTGCGTGTTACGGGCAGCCTGATCGAGTACCGCGAGCGGCTTTTCTTCGCCTTCCACCGCATGCACGCGCCCGATCCGCGCCAGGCGAAGCGAGAAGGTGCCGCTGCCGGCAAAGAGATCGGCGATGCGCTTTGCCTTGCCGACATGGGCTGCGACCAACTCGGCCATGGCGTCCTCGGCCTGCTTGGTCGCCTGCGTGAAGGTACCCGGCGGCGGCGAGACCTGCACGCCGCCGAAATCGATGATCGGCTTCACCGGCTCCACCAGGGTCTCTCCGTTCAGCGAAAGACGCACGATGCCGCGAAGCGACAACACGGTTTCGATCGTGCCGCGGCGCTGCTTGTCCGAAAGCGACTTGATGCCGTCGACGGCAAGATCGAGGCCGGTCTGCGTCTCCAATACCGAGATGCGGAAGGCTTCGGCATTGATGGCGATTGCCGCCGCGATCGTCCTGATCGCCGGCAAACGGGCCATGATGCCGGGCGAAGCGATGGGACATTCCTCGATGGCGACGATGTGGTGGCTTTCGGCCTGGTTGAAGCCGATCAGCATGTCCTTTTCCGTCTTGCGCGCGGCAAAGACGACCCTGCGTCGCTCGCCCGGATGCGCGGCAACGATATCGTCCACCTCGGGCGTCAGGCCCTTCGAGCGCAGCGCATCGACGACGAGTTGGCGCTTGAAGGCGCGATAGGGCGCGTCGGCATAATGCTGCAGCGTGCAGCCGCCGCAGGTGCCGTTGACACCGTGCGGGCCGAAGTGCCGACAGTGCGGCTCCTGCCGGTCCGGCGAGGCAGAAGCGATCGACATCAGCGTACCCTGGCTTTTCACCCGCGCGATGGCGACGTTTTCGCCCGGCAGCGTGAAGGGCACGTAGACCGGGCCATCGGCGCCGTGCGCGATACCGTCGCCCTGGGCGCCGAGCTTCTGTATGGTGACGTTTTCAGTGCTCATGGCTTGATCCCTGCGAGAAGAAATTCCTGGTTGCCGTCGCCGCCTGTTATCGGAGAGGCGATGAGGCCGAGGCTCTGCCAGCCCATGTCTTCGGTGAACCAGCGCTCGAGTTCGGCCGCAACCGCCGGGGCGGAGGAGGGGTCCTTCAGAAGTCCGGCCTTGCCGATCGCATCGCGCCCGGCCTCGAATTGCGGCTTCACCAGCAGGGCTGCCCGCGCGCCCGATTCGGCAAGCGCCAGCGCCGGTGCCAGAGCCAGCTTCAGCGAAATGAAGGAGACATCGGAAACGACGAACGAGAAAGATTTGCCGATGTCCTCGGCGGTCAGGTTGCGTGCGTTCAGCCCCTCGATATTGGTCACGCGCGGATTGGCCGCTATGCGCGGATGCATCTGGTCGTGACCGACGTCGATCGCCGTGACATGGGCTGCACCACGCTGCAGCAGCACTTCGGTAAAGCCTCCGGTCGATGCGCCGACATCGAGACAGTGCTGCCCCTGCGGATCGAGGCCGAAATGGTCGAGTGCCGCCACCAGCTTCAACGCCGCGCGCGAGACGTAATCCTGCGCGGGATCATCGATGCTGATCTGTGCGTCTTCGGTGAACAGCGCCCCCGGCTTCGTCACGATCTTGCCGTTCACGGTCACCGTGCCGCGCTGGATCGCATCGCGAGCGCGCGAGCGGCTGGCGAAGAGCGAGAGGGTGACGAGAAGCTGGTCGAGGCGTTGCGGTTCAGACATGGGCTGTCCATGCCGGGCAATGGGCCATGTTGCAAGCCTTTTATGCTGATATCGGCGTTGACGCCGGATCGTGGCCGGCCATAATCGCTGCAATCAACGGGCGAGGGGTATCATGCGAAAGATCGGTGGCTATGCGGCGCTATTGGTGATGTCGGCCGCTCCGGCGCTTGCGAACGACACCATGGCCGAGCTGAGAACGGGCGGTCTCGCATATGTCCGCACCGGCGACATCAGCATGGATCAGGAAAAGCTGTTCATTTCGGCGGAGCAGGTCCGCGTCGATTACGTTTTCGAAAATACGTCCGACAAGGATGTCGAAAGCATCGTCGCCTTTCCGATGCCCGATATCAAGGGCGACATAGACAGCATGGTCGATGCCGGAAATGTCGATGCCGACAATTTCCTGGGTTTCACCGTGACGCAGGACGGCAAGGCCATCACGCCGACCCTTCAGCAGCGCGTATCGGTCGCCGGGGTCGACATGACGGATGAGCTGAAGGCACGTGGCGTTCCCTTGTTGCCGCTGAGCAAGGCGGCGACGGACGCAGTCGCCAAGCTGCCTGTCGATGTGCTCGAAGATTGGACGGCCCGGGGCCTGATCGCCGATAACGAATACGATAATGACGGTCAGGGCATGAAGCATCATCCGACGCCGATATGGACGCTGCATACGACCTATTGGTGGCGCACCAGGTTCCCGGCCAAGGCGAAGATCGCGGTCGAGCATCGCTACAAGCCGAGCGTCGGCGGCACCGTGGCCATCACCTTCGCCGGCGAGGAAGACTATCAGAAGCAGCAGCTGCAGGCCTATCGCGCCAAGTACTGTTTCGACGAACCCTTCCTGAAGACGGCGGCCAAGCTCGCCGCCGCAGCCGACAAGGGCGGGCGCGGCTATACCGAAAGCTGGATCTCCTATGTGTTGACGACGGGCGCCAACTGGTCCGGCCCGATCAAGCATTTCGAGCTGACGGTCGATAAGGGCAGCCCCGACAATTACATCAGCTTCTGCGGCAAGGATGTAAAAAAGACCGGCGCGACCACCTTCCAGATGACGGCGCAGGATTTCTATCCCGAACACGATCTGGATGTCCTCATTCTCGCTGCCGTGCCGCCGAATTAGAGCGGCTGGAAGAAGCGATGCGGTTGCGCGTAATTAAATAAATTTAAAGTCCGAGCCTCTACTGATGCCTGTGATTACGGTGATCGTTTTGAGATCATCGCCTGCCATGAAGGCTTCGCGCTTCTGCGTCCCAATCATGCCCTTCCCTGAATTCTTCGAGCATCGGCCGCGTTCCCTCCCAATCGCGGCCTAATGACGCTCGCCAGGACCGGCGCTCAGGAGGCGCTCGCCCATGTTTGCGAAAAAACTCTCGCTGAATGGCAAACTTGCCATCACGTTCACGGCGTTGATCGCCATCTTTGCCTGCGTTTCCGCATTCGTCTATTCCAAGGAAGAAGTGTCCGCCGGTGCTGCCGCCGAGCAGACCAAGTCGCAGCAGCTCGTCAGCATGATCGACGATTCCCTGCAGGCCATGCTGGAACAGGCGGTCAATCTGCGCGGCTTCCTGCTGCTGCGCAGCGAAAGCACCTATGGTGATATCTTCAACAATCGCGAACGGATGTTGAAGAGCATCGCCGCAGCCAAGCAGGTCGCGGCCGATTCCCCGGATCTGCTGCAGGCCATCGACAACATGCAGAAAGCCGCCGATCTCTATTTCCATCAGCTCGCGGAGCCGCAGGCCAAGGCCCGCAAGGAAACCGAGATGCCGCTCGACCAGGTCGTCAAGATCGGTCAGAACGAAACCAAGGGCCAGCTCGATGGCTTCCGCGACGCTGCCGCCAAGATCAAGCAGGCTGCCCGTGCCAAGGCCAGCGAGCTGGCAGCCATGCAGGACGATGCCAACGGCGATCTGCGCCTGACGCTTATCGTCGGCGGCGTCTTCGCGTCGTTCGCTGCCGCCGTTCTCGCCTGGTTGCTGTCGCGCCTCATCGTGCGTCCGATCGTCGGCATGACGGCCGCGATGGGCCGACTGGCGAACGGCGAGCATGATGTCGAAGTCCCGGCCGTCGGCCGTGGCGACGAAGTCGGCCGTATGGCCGATGCCGTCCTGGTCTTCAAGCAGGCCGGGATCGAAAAGCTGCGTCTTGCCGGCGAGACCGAGCGCATGCGCGGCGATGCCGAGCGCGAGCGTCAGATGAACGACGAGCAGAAGGCGCGTGAAGAGGGTGAAATTCGCTTTGCCATGGAAGCACTCGCGGGCGGCCTCTCCGCCCTGTCTTCCGGCAATGTCGCGACCCGCCTGCGCAATAGCTTTACGCCGCAGTTCGATAGCGTCCGCGCCGACTTCAACAATGCGGTGGAAAAGCTGGAAGCCGCTTTGCAATCCGTCGGCCGCAATGCCTCCGCCATCAATGCCGGTGCCGACGAGATCCGCTCGGCCGCCGACGATCTGGCGCACCGCACCGAGCAGCAGGCTGCCGCCGTCGAGGAGACCGCCGCGGCGCTGGAGCAGGTAACGACGACCGTCCGCGACTCCGCCAAGCGTGCCGAAGATGTCGGCCATCTCGTCGAGCGTGCCCGCCTCGGCGCGGAACGCTCCGGTGAAGTGGTGCGCAACGCCGTCTCCGCCATGCAGCAGATCGAAAAGTCCTCGGGCGAGATCGGCAACATCATCAGCGTCATCGACGATATCGCCTTCCAGACCAACCTGCTTGCGCTGAACGCCGGTGTTGAGGCGGCCCGCGCCGGTGATGCCGGCAAGGGCTTTGCCGTCGTCGCCCAGGAGGTCCGCGAGCTCGCCCAGCGCTCGGCCAATGCCGCCAAGGAAATCAAGGCGCTGATCACGACATCGAGCGATCAGGTCAATACCGGTGTGTCCCTGGTCGGCGAAACCGGCAAGGCCCTCCAGTTGATCGTCTCCGAAGTGCAGGAGATCAACCGCCATGTTGGCGCGATCGTCACTGCGACCCGCGAACAGTCGATCGGCCTGCAGGAGATCAACACGGCCGTCAACAACATGGATCAGGGTACGCAGAAGAATGCCGCCATGGTCGAGGAACAGACGGCCGCAAGCCATGCGCTCGCCCGCGAAGCTTCGGCACTCAACGAGCTGCTGCAGCAGTTCCGCCTCGGCGATGCCGCGCAGGCTGTACCCGCGCGTCCGGTCGCGGCGACAGCACGCTCGAGGCCGGCCGCATCTCCGGCCCGCGCTCTTGGGCGCACCATCGCCAAGGCCTTCGGCGGCAAGGCAACGGCGACGGCCGCTGTCGCTGCCCGCGACGACTGGGAGGAGTTCTGATCCAATAACTCTCCCCTTGATGGGGAGGGTTCGGCACGCCGTGCCGGGGCGGGGTAACGACGGCATCCGTCGAAATCCCGTCCCATTTCATGGGAGATCACCCCCAACTCGCCGCTTTGCGGCGATTTTCCCTCAAGGGGAGGGCAATCGCATTCGGCGCCGCACCTTCTCCCCTCGGGGGTCCGAAGGACGGGTTGAGACCCGTGGCTCAACCCCGGCGAGGTGGCCCGAGGGGAGAAGGGTGAGCGGCAACGACCTCATTTCAAATGCGATTGCACTGCCTAAAGGGGGAGGTAAACCTAGCCGGCGGCTTCGACGATGCGGCCGTGGCCGAGCGTGCGGAATACCGTCTGCACGATGCCGGCACGGTCGAGACCGGCCCTGGCATTCATGGCTTCAGGCTTTGCCTGTTCCATCCAGATATCGGGCATGACGAGCGAGCGGATCTTCAGGCCATTGTCGAGCAGGCCCTCATTGGCGAGAAACTGCATGACCTGGCTGCCGAACCCGCCGACCGAACCTTCCTCGATGGTGATCAGCATTTCGTGATGCGCTGCGAGCTGGCGGATGAGGTCGTGATCGAGCGGCTTGGCAAAGCGCGCATCGGCGACCGTCGTCGACAGGCCGGCGGCATCGAGATCCTCGGCTGCAGCTAGGCTGTCGGCCAGCCGGGTGCCGAAGGACAGCAACGCGACTTTCGAACCCTGCTTCACCACGCGCCCCTTGCCGATTTCGAGGATCTGACCCCGTTCCGGCAGCTCGACGCCGACACCTTCTCCGCGCGGATAGCGGAAGGAGATCGGACCGAGATCATAGGCGGCGGCGGTGCGCACCATATGCTTGAGTTCCGCCTCGTCGGCCGCGGCCATGACGACGAAACCGGGCAGGGTGGCAAGAAAGGCGGTATCGAAGGAGCCCGCATGCGTCGGGCCATCGGCGCCGACGAAGCCGGCGCGGTCGATCGGAAAGCGCACCGGTAGGCCCTGGATCGCCACGTCATGCACCACCTGGTCGTAGGCACGCTGCAGGAAGGTGGAATAGAGGGCGGCGAACGGCTTGTAGCCTTCTGCGGCGAGGCCGGCGGCGAAGGTCACGGCATGCTGCTCGGCGATGCCGACATCGAAACAGCGCTTGGGGAAGAATTCCTGCAGCTTGTCGAGGCCGGTGCCGTTCGGCATGGCGGCGGTAATGCCGACGATCTTGTCGTCGAGCGTTGCCTCCTGCACCAAAGCGTCCGCAAAGACGCTGGTATAGCTCGGCGCATTCGGCTTCACCTTTGTCTGCGCGCCGGTGATGACGTCGAACTTGTTGACGCCGTGATACTTGTCGGCGGCCGCTTCGGCCGGCGGATAGCCCTTGCCCTTCTGCGTCACGATATGGATCAGCACCGGACCTTGCGCGTTGTCGCGCACATTGCGCAGCACCGGCAGCAGATGCTCGAAGGAATGGCCGTCGATCGGGCCGATATGGTAGAAGCCCATCTCCTCGAACATGGTACCGCCGGTCACATAGCCCCGGGCGTGCTCGACCGCCCGCGTGATGGCCCGGTCGACCTTCTTGCCGAGATAGGCGGTCAGCTTCTTGCCGAAATCGCGGAAGCCCATATAGGTGCGGCCGGAGGCGAGGCGGGCGAGATAGGCGCTCATCGCCCCCGTCGGCGGGGCAATCGACATGTCGTTGTCATTGAGGATGACGATCAGCCGTGCGTCGAGCGCGCCGGCATTGTTCAAGGCTTCGTAGGCCATGCCGGCCGACATGGCGCCGTCGCCGATGACGGCGATGACGCGGCGGTCGGTCTTATCCAGTTCGGCGGCAACCGCCATGCCGAGACCGGCGGAAATGGACGTCGAGGAATGCGCGGCGCCGAAGGGATCGTATTCGCTTTCGGCGCGGCGCGTGAAACCGGAAAGGCCGTCTTCCTGACGCAGAGTGCGAATGCGGTCGCGACGCCCGGTGAGGATCTTGTGCGGATAACATTGATGCCCGACATCGAAGATCAGCCGATCGTTCGGCGTATCGAAAACGCTGTGGATGGCAATGGTCAATTCGACGACGCCGAGGCCGGCGCCGAGATGCCCGCCGGTGCGCGATACCGCATCGATCATCTCGTCGCGGACTTCGCGGGCGAGCTGCGGCAAGTCCCGGTCCTCCAGCTTTCGCAGGTCGGAAGGATAGTGGACCTGGTCCAGCAGGGGCGTCTCTGGCATTTGTGTCAAGGCGGATGCCTCTTTCTTGCTATTCTTGGGCGGTTGTCCGCCTTTACGTCAAAACAGATTGCGACAAAAGACGCCGAATTCAAGGTGTTCCCGAACAAGAAACATGTGGGAGTGTCATGAACCCGTTAGCCTTCCGGCAGGGGAATGAACTCTTCCTCGTCGCCGGGCACGATATCGAAGCGGCCGGTGCGCCATTCTTCCTTGGCCTTTTGGATGCGCTCCTTTGAGGACGAGACGAAATTCCACCAGATATAGCGCTTCGAATTGAGCGCTGCACCGCCAAAAAGCATGAGATGACAGCCTTTTTCGGCAGCCTCCAGCGTTATCGCATCGCCGGGACGGAAAACGAGCAGTTGATCCTGTTCGAAACGATCGCCGGCGACGATAAGCGAGCCGGAGAGGATATAGACGGCACGCTCCTCATGCGCTGCCCCGAAAGGAAACGCCGTATTCGGCTGGAGCTGGAGATCGACGTAGAGCGTGTCGGAGAAGGATTTTACCGACGACTTCAGGCCCTCGAATTCGCCGATGACAACGCGCCCGGTCACGCCGCCATCGGCGATCGTTGGCAAGTCATCCTTTTCCGTATGGGCGAAGGAGGGATCTATCTCCTCCTTGTCGTCAGGGAGCGCCAGCCACGTCTGCAGGCCGGACATGGCGAATGGGTGGTCGCGCAGGTTTTCCGGCGTGCGCTCGGAATGCACGATGCCGCGCCCGGCCGTCATCAGGTTGACGTCGCCGGGGCGGATCACCTTGGCCGTGCCGAGGCTGTCCATATGGCGGATCTCGCCGTCGAACAGGTAGGTGACCGTGGAAAGCCCGATATGCGGATGTGGACGAACATCGAGCGCCTGCCCCGGCCGTAAAATTGCGGGACCCATGCGATCGAAGAAGATGAACGGTCCCACCAGCCGGCGCCGGCTGCTCGGAAGCGCGCGCCGCACGGAGAAGCCGCCGAGGTCGCTGGTGCGCGGAATGATAAGGTTCTCGATCGCGTCACAGGCGAAGGCATCGCCGGCCTGGGGATCGTTGCCTGGGAAGAAGGACATATCGGCTCTCCTTTCGGTTGGGACACAACCTACCGGGCCAACCTAACGGGAATGCCGGCCAAACTCAAACTTTCCCGCTTCGTCTTAGGCGCCGTCCAGCGCTTCCGTGCCCTGCGGCTTGCCGGCGCGGTCGAGCCGGATTTTCTCGATGCGGTTTTCCGCCGCCGATAGCAGCGCCTCGCAATGCTTCTTCAGAGCCTCGCCGCGCTCGTAGATCGAGATGGATTCATCCAGCGCCACATCGCCGCGTTCGAGCCGGGCGACAATGCTCTCAAGCTCCGCCACGGCCTTCTCGAAGGAATAGCCTGATACATCTGCCTTGGCGCTCTCGCTCATCGTCAACCTTTCATCATGCGTAGAATATGCATCCCCGCCGACTCGGCGAGGCCTTCCAGATCATAGCCGCCTTCGAGCAGGCTGACGACCCGGTTCTTGGCGCTGCGGTCGGCGACCTCGAGCAGCCGTCCCGTCGCCCAGTCGAAATCCTCGCCCGTCAGGTTCAGCTGTGCCAGCGGATCGCGGTGGTGGGCGTCGAAACCGGCCGAGATGATGATGAGGTCGGGGCGGAAGTCATTGAGCGCCGGCAGGACGCGCGACTTGAAGGCCTCGCGGAAATGATCGCCGCCGGTATTGGGCGACAGCGGCGCATTGACGATGGTGTTGTGCGCGCCGCGCTCTTCCTTCTTGCCCGTGCCCGGATAGAGCGGCATCTGATGGGTGGAACAGAAGAGCACCGACGGATCGTCCCAGAAGATGTCCTGCGTGCCGTTGCCGTGGTGCACGTCCCAGTCGACGATGGCGACGCGCTCGGCGCCGTGGGCCTTCTGCGCATGGCGAGCGGCGATTGCCGCGTTGTTGAAGAAACAGAAGCCCATGGCCTTGTTCTTCTCGGCATGGTGCCCGGGCGGACGGGCCGCGACGAAGACATTGTCGGCGGCACCGGAGAAGACGTCGTCGACCGCCGCCATGGCGCCGCCGACGCCATGCATGATCGCCTGCAGCGTCTTCGGGCTGGCATAGGTATCCGCCTCGAGCTGGGTGATCTCGCCGTCGTCGCCTCTGTCCGGTATTGAGCGCAGCACGAAATCCAGATGCTCTTCGGGATGCGCAAGCAGGATCGCATCCTCATGGGCGGGAGGCGCCTTTCGCCGGTCCAGCCGCTCGAAATTCGGATGTTCCAGCGCGATATTCAGCGACCGCAGCCGATCCGGCCGCTCCGGGTGGCCAGGCGGAACAATATGTTCCAGGAAGATCGGGTGTTCATAAAGACGTGTGCTCATGGGGCCAATCTATAAATGAGGTGTGACGCCTATTACAGGACATGGACAATGTCACTACAATGTCAACAACCCGCCTTAACCACTCTCAATGGCGCCCGTTTACTTATCGGGGCGCGGTGTTAAGCTTTTGTTAGGGCGAGTATGGCGTCGGCCAGGATTATTGCGTGATGGCGAGAGCAGAACGATCCGATGTCATCGAGGTAAGGGTGCCGCCGCGCGATATCGACCGGCACGGCCAAATGTTTATCGCCTCCTATATCTCCCAGGCGGAAACGGCGCTCTCGAATTTCTGGCGCACGCGGCCGCTGGTCGACGACGAGCCCCTCTATATCGCTAGGAAAGCATCCTGTTCGCTGCATCGGGCCTTGCACCATGACGATCTTGCCCGCTTTTCGATCAGCGTCAACAAGATCGGCGGCAAGTCGATCGGCTTCATGATCATGGTCGAAACCGGCAATGAACTGGCGGCGGAGGTGGAAATTCTCTGGCTCGCGGTCCGTGGCGAGGAGCACGATCCGGCATCGCTGCCGGAAGACACGCGCGACTGGCTCTATAAATATCTGACGTAAGTCGAGCTTTAGCTCCGCTGCGGCAGAAGCGGATAGCCGACCATGACGGCGCGACCGACGAGCGCCGCGACGACGGCCTTGATGACATCTCCCGGCACAAAGCCCAAGGACCCGAGAAACGCCTTGCTGAAACCGATATTGATGGTCAGCCAGGCAATGCCGAACGCATAGAGCACGACCACACCGCCGATGACGGCGGCGATGAAGAAGCCGACGCCCTGAACGAGGCCGCTCTGTTCCGGCTTCACCAACCTCTCCGAGAAATAGCCGGTGACGAAGGCCGCGAATATCCAGCCGACGAAGAAGCCGGCCGTCGGACCTGCGAAGACGGCGAGGCCGCCGCGACCTCCCGACAGCACCGGCAGGCCGATCGTGACGAGCACGACCACCAGCAGCACCGCGATCGTCCCGCGCTTGGCGCCGAGCACGACGCCGGCGAGCATCACGCCGAGCGACTGCGCCGTGATCGGCACGGGAATGATGCCGATCGGGATGGGCGGCAAGAGGCCGAGCGCCACGATGATGGCGGCAAAAAGCGCCGAGAGGACGAGATCGCGGGTGTTCATGGCGGCTCCTTGCGAAAAAGATCTATGTTCATTGACGCCGAATGCCGCGTGCGTCAATCGCCGCCGCGATATTGTCCGCATCGCGCAGCGTCAGGATGATCAGCGGCGCGAGCGTGGTCGCCAGGCGAACTTTGATTCCGCGGGCCTGATGCGCCTCGCGGATCGCGCGGTAGCGATCGAGAATCTCGGGGACGAAGCGGATCACGAGGCCGATTGCAAGCCCGATATCGGCGGCCTTCAGTAGGCCGAGCTTTTCAAGCGGCGTGGCAAGGATCGTGATCTCGTCGATGAAAGCGGCCATCGATGTCGTCGCCGTCACCGTGGCGGCGAACAGCGCAAGCGCGGTCAATCGCAGGGCGGTGACGATTGCCGCGTGGAGCGGCCCGACCAGTGCCGCGAAAATTGTAAGGACGGCAATCGAGATCAGGATCGGCCGCAGCCGCTTCAATGCGTCTCCGATCGACAGGCCCGTGCGAAAATAGAGGCCGGCGCCGACAAGATTTGCACAGGCAAGCAACGGGATGGACTGGGTCAGGAAAGGCAGAACGCCAAATGCGGCCAGCGCCAGGAGCTTCACGCGCGGGGAGAGCCGGTGCAGCCAGGTATCGACGTCGACATGCAGCGTCTGCATCAGGAGGCCAGCTCCCTGTAGCGCGCAATCGCTTCCGCGGCCGGAGCGTCGGCGACAAGCCGGCCCTGGTCGAACAAAAGCACCCGCTCGAAATCCTCGAGCAGCGGCAGGTCGTGGCTGATGACGATGACCCTTTCCGGCAGTCCCATGATGGTCTTTTGCACCAGCGCCCGGTTCTTGAGGTCGAGCTGGTTCGTCGGTTCGTCCAGAATGAGAATATCCGGGCCGGTCACAAGCACCGAGCAGAGGGCTGCCATCTGCAACTCTCCGCCGGAAAGCTCATGTGCCCGCCGTGCCCCAAGATGGCTGACGCCAAACCGGCCGAGAATGCCCTCGACGGCCGCCTCGATTTCAGCCTTGTCATATCCACGCGCCTTGAGGCCGAAAGCGATGTCGTCGCGCACGATGGGCAGGATGATCTGGTTCTGCGGCGACTGGAAGATATAGCCGACCTTGCCGAGCACTTTGGCAGCCTCGCCGACCGTATCGAGCCCATCGACCGTGACGCGTCCCGCCGTCGGCTTGACGAGCCCGTTGATCAGCCGCGCGAAGGTCGTCTTGCCGGAACCGTTGAGTCCGATGATCCCGACGCGCTTCTCCTGAAGCGTCAGGCTCAGCGGGAAAAGAGCGGTTCGTTTGTCATAGTCGACGCCGGCTTTATCGAAGCGGATGTCCAAGCGGCTTCCCTATTCCATGGTTGTGTCGCGGAGCTATAGCGCATCGCCCCGATTTATCAAATCAACGCCTCTTTGAAAGCATGGGAATTTATGCCTATGATCCGCGCATGACGAATCTGCTCTCGAATCGCGATGCTCGCCGCGTGTTCCTTGCCAAGCAGGGCCTTGCCAATCCGCCGAACCGCGCCTTGACCAAGGCGGGTCTGCTGCAGCTCATCCACGACATCGGCTTCGTGCAGGTGGACAGCATCGCCACCGTCGAGCGCGCCCATCACCAGATCCTGTTTTCGCGCAACCAGACCTACCGGCGCGAGCATCTGACGGAGCTTCTGGAAAAGGACGGCGCGCTCTTCGAAAACTGGACGCACGATGCCTCGATCCTGCCGAGCGCCTTCTTCGTCTACTGGAAGCATCGCTTCCGCCGCGAGGACGAGGCGATTATCGCGCGCTGGCGCAAATGGCGGGGCGAGGGGTTCGAGGCCGCCTTCGACGAGACCTACGAGCGCGTCCTGAAGAACGGCGCGATCACCGCCCGCGAGGTCAAGGCGGAGGATCATGTCTCCGGCGGCTGGTGGAACTGGCATCCGAACAAGACGGCGCTCGAATATTTCTGGCGCACCGGCAAGTTCGCGATTGCCGGCCGCACCAATTTCCAGAAGGTCTACGACCTTGTCGAACGCGTGCTGCCGAGCCATTTCCACGAGCCGGAAGTCGAGCACGACGAATTCGTCGACTGGGCCTGCCGCAGCGCGCTGCAGCGCCTCGGCTTTGCGACATCGGGCGAAATCGCAGCCTTCTGGGATCTGGTGACGCCGCAGGAGGCCAAGACCTGGGTCGAGACGCATCGGGACGAACTGACCGATGTGCTGATTGAGCCCGCCGGCAGCGGCAAGCCGCGGCCTTCCTTCGCCTTCCTTGATTTCCATGCGAGGCTCGATAATCATGCGGAAGCCCCGGCGCGTATCCGCGTCCTCAGCCCCTTCGATCCGACCCTGCGCGACCGCAACCGCACGGAACGCCTCTTCGGCTTCTTCTACCGCATCGAGATCTTCGTGCCGGAACCGAAGCGCGAATACGGCTATTATGTCTTCCCACTGCTGGAGGGCGACCGGCTGATCGGACGGATCGACATGAAGGCCGACCGCAAGGCGGGGACCCTCGATGTCAAGCGCCTGTGGCTGGAACCGGGCGTCAAGGCATCGGCTGGCCGGTTGGAGAAGCTCGAAGCGGAACTGGAGCGCGTCGCCCGCTTTGCCGGTGTCGAGAAAGTGGTGTTTCTCGAGGGCTGGCGGGGATGATCGGCTTCTCCCGTTTCGGGAGATCGGCTGTGAATTGCATTGACGGGAAAGCGAAACTGCCTCTGACCTATGGGGATTGCGATCGCATGGACAATGTTCGGATTTTCGATGGGCACAACGATGCGGTCCAGTTCATGCTGGACTACAAATCTGACGGCCGCGATTTTCTGGCTCGATCGGAAGCCGGACATCTCGATCTTCCGCGAGCACTGGAAGGAGGTTTGGCCGGCGGATTGTTCGCGATGCATGCCTCGCCAGAGCATGAGCCGGTGGATGATCTGACGATCACAGATAATGGATATGAGGTTCGCTATGCCGAAGCCCCGCATCCCGACCATGCGCGGCTGCAGATCGATGGGCAGCTTTCGGCCATAAGGAAGCTGGTTGGGCGCTCGGGCGATAAAATACGCCTTGTATCAAGCGTAGGCGAGATTGAGGCGGCACGACGTGATGCCGCCTTTGCCATCGTGCTTCACATGGAAGGTGCCGACGCCATCGGCCCCGATCTCGGCTATCTGGAGGGCTTGTACGATGCCGGCCTTCGGTCCCTGGGCATCGTGTGGAGCCGCCCGAATATTTTCGGCTACGGCGTTCCGTTCGCCTATCCGAGGTCGCCCGATACGGGGCCGGGACTGACGGATTTGGGAAAGAATCTGGTCAGAAGATGCAATGAGCTCGGCATCATGATCGATGTTTCCCATCTGAACGAGCGCGGATTTTGGGATGTCGCGGCATTGAGCACCGCTCCGCTTGTGGCCACCCACGCCTGCGCCCATGCCATATGTCCATCGACCCGGAACCTCACCGACCCGCAATTGGATGCCATCCGCGATACCGGCGGGGTCGTCGGGTTGAACCTGGCCGTCAATGACATTCGCGCGGATGCCAATCTTGAGGAAGATACCCCGCTCGAGGCCGTTGTTCGTCAGATCGATTATCTCATCGCCCGCGTTGGAGCGGATGGGGTCGCCCTTGGATCGGATTTTGACGGCGCTGTTATGCCTCGTGAGATCAAGGACGCAAGCGGCTTGCCACATCTCATGGATGCCATGCGCAAAAGCGGATTCGATGAACCGATCCTGCGAAAATTCGCCTATGATAATTGGCTTCGCGTATTCGGCCTCACATGGCCGGATCGATCGCGAACTTTGTCACCTCCCCCTTGAGGGGGAGGTCGCCGCATAGCGGCGGGTGGGGGTGATCCTGAGTGTGGGGAGAGATCACCCCACCCGGAGCTTCGCTCCGACCCTCCCCCTCAAGGGCAGGGTGGAATCGGCAAATCTCCGTCTTGGCGATCTTGATGCCGAAGCCCTCCAGGCCGACATAGGGCCGCTTAAGGCTTGTAAGGTCCAGCAAAACCACTTCTATTGGCTCGAGTGCAGCGCGTTTTAAACTTCCGCCAGTGGTGGAGGCCGCGACTCATAGGGTCGAATAGGCGGAAAAGCGCCTGAAATGGGGGGGTCGTTGTTGTCACCAATTCTTGAAGGCAGCAACGTCAGGCTCCGCCCGCCATGTGCCGAGGACGCCGATGTGCGTTTTGCCCTGGGTACGACTGCCGAGATCGCGGAGATGTACGGCGTAAACAAGGACGACATGAAGCCCGTTACCCGGGAGGGCGCCGCCAAGTGGCTGCGATGGCTCACCGATCATCCGCATGCATGGGTCATCGAAATCAATGACGCCTTTGCCGGCGAAATCAGATTGGACAACGTCAATCGCCAGGACCGGCGCGCGATGATGGCAATCGGCATCAACAATCCAGCCTTGCTTGGCAAAGGCTTTGGCACGGAAGCAATCACTCTCCTGCTAAACCATGCCTTCGGCGAGATGGGACTGCATCGCATCGGAATCCGCGTGCTCGCCTACAACAAGCGCGCCATCCGCGCCTATGAAAAATGCGGCTTTATCGTCGAAGGGAGGGAGCGAGAGACCGCTTACGTCAACGGCAGCTGGCACGATGACACCATGATGGGCCTGCTGGATCGAGAGTTTTCGGCGCTGCAGCGCTGAGACTCCTACTGATGCGTCAAGGTTGTGTATCGCCGAAGGAGTTGACGCTGCCAAGGGATGACAGCGTCAATCACCTCCCCCTTGAGGGGGGAGGTCGCGCGGAACGCGCGGGTGGGGGTGACAGTTGGCTGGCTGCAGAAGTTGCCGCGATCACCCCACCCCGGAGCTATGCTCCGACCCTCCCCCTCAAGGGGAGGGTTAAAGATCAGCAGATTTCCGTGGTGGCGATCTTGATGCCGAAGCCTTCGAGGCCGACATAGTGCCGTTCGCGGCTGGTGAGCAGCTTGATCGAGCTGACGCCGAGATCCTTGAGGATCTGTGCGCCAAGGCCGATTTCCAGCCATTCGCTGTCGCGCGCCTGTGCCTCGGTATGGCTTTCGCGTTCGGCCTGGCGCGCCTTGCGGCCATTGTCGAAATGGCCGACGCCGACGGAGCCCTCGCGCAGATAGACGATGATGCCGCGGCCTTCCTCGGCGATCTTCTTCATGTAGAAATCGACCGGACGGCGCTTGCCGAACAGGTCCTCGGCGACGCTTTCGGGATGCAGGCGCACCGGGATGTCGACGCCGTCGCGGATATCGCCGAAGACGACGGCGAGATGCTGCATCGGGTCCCAGGGCAGCGAATAGGTATGCGCCCGCGCCTTGCCGAACGGCGTCTCGATATCGAAGCTGTCCCCGAGCTCGATCAGGGTTTCCTTGCGCTGGCGGTAGGCGATGAGATCGGCGACGGAAACGAGCTTCAATCCGTGCTGCTCGGCGAATTCGACCACCTGCTGGCCGCGCGTCACCGTGCCGTCGTCATTGACGAGTTCGCTGATGACGCCGATCGGCGGCAGGCCGGCGAGCCTGCAGAGGTCGACCGCGGCTTCCGTATGACCGGAGCGCATGAGCACGCCGCCTTCGCGTGAGACGAGCGGAAAAATATGGCCCGGGCGGACGAAATCGTTCGCGCCGACATTCGGATTGGCGAGGTTGCGCACCGTCAGCGTCCGGTCGTCGGCGGAAATGCCTGTCGTCGTGCCGTGCTTGAAATCGACGGAGACGGTGAAGGCCGTCGTATGCGCGGAATCATTCTCCGCCACCATGGCGTTGAGGTTGAGCCGCTTGGCTTCCTCGCGCGGCATCGGCGTGCAGACGATGCCGGACGTGTGCCGGACGATGAAAGCCATCTTTTCGGACGTGCAGTGAACGGCGGCGACGATCAGGTCGCCTTCGTTTTCGCGGTCGTTATCGTCCATGACGACGACGATCTCGCCGGCCTCGAAGGCCCGGATGGCATCGACAACGCGCTTCTGGTCGTAAGACATCTCGAAATTCCTACCTCTGCTGGCCCGTCTGGCCGCGATCCCTCAGATAATGGTCGGCAACGGCGCAGGCAACCATCGCTTCGCCGATCGGTACGGCGCGAATGCCCACGCACGGATCGTGGCGGCCCTTGGTGCGCACATCGACATTGTTGCCGTCGGCATCGATCGACTGGCGTTCCGTCAGGATCGAGGATGTCGGCTTGATGGCGAAGCGCGCGACGATCGGCTCGCCGGTGGAAATGCCGCCCAGAATGCCGCCGGCGTGATTGGACAGGAAGATGCGCTTGCCGTCATTGCCCATGCGCATCGCATCGGCATTTTCCTCGCCTGTCAGTTCGGCGGAGGCGAAGCCTTCGCCGATTTCGACGCCCTTGACGGCATTGATCGACATCAGCAGCGAGGCGATATCCTGGTCGAGCTTGCCATAGATCGGCGCGCCGAGCCCTGCCGGCACGCCTTCGGCCACGACTTCGACCACGGCGCCGATCGAGGAGCCGGCCTTGCGGATGCCGTCGAGATATTCTTCCCATACCGGCACGATTTCAGGATCCGGGGCAAAGAACGGGTTCTGGTTCACCTGCGCCCAGTCCCAGTTGGCGCGGTTGATCTTGTGCTTGCCGATCTGTACCAGCGCGCCGCGGATCGTCACGCCGGGCACGACGAGGCGGGCGATGCCGCCGGCCGCGACGCGTGCCGCCGTCTCGCGCGCCGACGAGCGCCCGCCGCCGCGATAGTCGCGGATGCCGTATTTGACGTCATAGGTATAGTCGGCATGGCCGGGGCGGTAGCTCCGGGCGATCTCGCCGTAATCCTTCGAACGCTGGTCGGTATTCTCGATCAGCATCGAGATCGGCGTGCCGGTCGAGATCATCGTCTCGCCGTCCTCGTCCATCATCACGCCCGAGAGAACCTTGACGAGGTCGTCCTCGCGCCGCTGTGTGACGAAGCGGGATTGTCCCGGCTTGCGCTTGTCGAGCCAGGCCTGAATGTCTTCGAGCTTGAAGCGGAGGCCGGGAGGGCAGCCATCGACGACGCAGCCGAGCGCCGGGCCATGGCTTTCGCCCCAGGTGGTGACGCGGAAAAGATGACCGAATGTATTGTGCGACATGGGAAACGACCGGTTTGCTGCAGCCTGATGAACAGACCGCCTTTTCTCTCTTGCAATTGCGGCACACTCATAGAGCATGATGCCGAAAAGTGTAAGCGGTTTTCGGGCGACATCATGCTCTACTTATTTGTTTGATTCCAATGCTAGATGATCGAGGCCGAACCGACCTCGATCATCTGGCAGAGCCAAAAGGCCGACAAGACAAAATCTTTCTTTTCGCCGCTGAAGAAGCGCCGCCCGATGCCGTCTCCCGCCGGTCATCGGTATGGTAAACAAAGATTAATCCGCACTGTGGATTGTGACGGCGCATTCACCAATTGGGCGAGCTAAGCCACTATTGGGGGCAACTTCCGCCATATTCGACGTGTTTTCTACGCCGCATAAGAAATCACAATCAAATGACCTGAAGGGTGACGACCATGCGCTTTTTTGTAGCGACGCTTTTGGCCACGGCAAGCCTGCTTGCGCCCGTCGCAGGCTTTGCCGAAAGCGCCGATGTCGAGGCAACGATCAAGAAGGTCGATGCGAAGAATTTCAGCATCACCCTGGATGACGGCAAGAATTATCAGGTGCCGGAGGATTTCGATTTCAACGGCTTACAGGCCGGCGTGAAGGTTGTCGTCTTCTACACGGAAGTCGACGGCAAGCGTGTCGTCAACGATCTCGATATCGTTCGGTAAATGACGGTGCCGCCCGGCGGCTCGGAAATAATTCAAAGCTTCAGGAAACGGTCGTTCCTTCGCGGTTTTGCAGACCACATCGCCCTCGGTCTTGCCGCTCTACATCCAGCCGATAATCCTCATGTCCGGATCGACCCTCAGAATCTGGTCCTGGTGAATCGGGATTTCGGCGGCCTCTTCCTTTTCGACATCGCCGATCAGCCGGAATAGCGTGCGGATGACGCCGCCATGCGAGACGCAGACAGTTGGCCGGTCGATGGATGTCAGCCATGAGCCGACGCGCCAGGAGAGGATTTCGTAGCTTTCGGCATCATCGCCCGGTGGGATGAAATCCCATTTGTTCGCCTTGCGCTCGGCAAGACGATCGGGCTCGGTCGCCTTCAGTTCCTTGAGGGTGAAGCCTTCCCAGGCGCCGAACGACAGCTCGACCAGCCTGTCGTCGGTGCTATAGTCCTTGGGCGGCAGGCCCATGGCGTCCCTGGCGATCTCCATGGTCTCGCGCGTGCGGCGCAGGGGACTAGCGATGAAATCGAAGGGCCGGTTTTCGAAGGCGAGGATTTCTGCAAGATCGATGCCGTTCTGCCGCGCCTGTTCGCGGCCGATGGCATTGAGATCGATATCCCTCTGCCCCTGCAGCCGACGCTCGGCATTCCAGTCGGTCTGACCGTGACGTATCACATAGAGGATGGGCGACACGGTCAGTCTTCCTGTTGGTCAGTCCTTCGCGACGGAAATGTCAGGCGCGTCCACGGCCTTCATGCCGACCGTGTGGTAGCCGGAATCGACATGGTGGATTTCGCCGGTAACGGCCGTCGACAGGTCGGACAGCAGATAGAGGGCGGAGTTGCCGACTTCGTCGATCGTAACAGTCCGCTTCAGCGGAGCATTATACTCGTTCCACTTCAGGATGTAGCGGAAGTCGCCGATGCCGGAAGCTGCGAGCGTCTTGATCGGGCCAGCCGAAATCGCGTTGACGCGGATGCCGCGGCCGCCGAGATCGACGGCGAGGTAGCGTACGCTTGCTTCCAGAGCCGCCTTGGCGACACCCATGACGTTGTAATGCGGCATGACCTTCTCCGCACCGTAATAGGTGAGGGTGATCATCGAGCCGCCGTCATTCATGATTCGCTCGGCACGCTGTGCAACCGCGGTGAAGGAATAGACGGAGATGTCCATCGTCTTCGTGAAGTTGTCGCGGCTGGTATCGAGGTAGCGGCCGGTCAGCTCGTCCTTGTCGGAGAAGGCGATGGCGTGCACGACGAAGTCGATCTTGCCCCATTTCGCTTCCAGCGTGTCGACGACTGCATCGATCGTTGCCGGCTCGGTCACGTCGCAATGGCCTGCCATGAAGGCGCCGAGTTCCTGAGCGAGCGGCTCGACGCGCTTCTTCAAAGCGTCGCCCTGCCACGTCAATGCGATTTCGGCTCCGGCATCCGAACAGGCTTTGGCAATACCCCACGCTATCGAACGGTTGTTTGCTACGCCGAGGATGACGCCGCGCTTGCCTGCCATGAGGCCAGTGGATTGAGCCATATTCTGCTCCCTTGAACTTTCGAATGACCCTGCCTATGGCATAGGCCGTTCCCCTGTTCAAGCATCGTAAAGATCATCAACTGTTAGGGATCGTAACAAAGGGTGCTGTTGTCACCAAAATTTCACAGGAAAAGCCCTTCACGCATGCTGCGCATCAGATCGGTAACCTTATCATCCGGTTTTTCCCACAGCATCAGCCGCAATTCGACGACGAGATCGCCTTTTCCGCCGTCGCCGTCGGGCAATCCCTCGCCAGGAATGCGAACGATCTGATCCGAACCGGACCAGGCCGGCACCGTGATCTTGACCGGCCCGTTCAGCCCTTCGACGGTCGTTTCGCAGCCGAGGACCGCATTCTCGATGGTGACGGGCAATATGGTGCGCACATCGCCGCCGTCGAGCGTGAAGCGCCCATCGGTGGACAGATGTACTGTGATGGCGACATCGCCACGCAGCATGCCCTGCAGCTTCAACCCCTGGCCCTTCAGATGCAGCACCTGGCCGTTGCCGATATCCGTCGTCGCCTGGAAGCGCGCCTCGCGGCCATCCGACAGCGGAACGGTGATCCAGCGGCTCTTCAACATGTCGTCGAGCGTCACTGTGGCTTCGGCGGCAACTTCGGGCGTCTTTTCGGGCGGCTTCTCCTGGACACTGCCGCCGGTGAAGCGGCGTACGAGCGAACCGAGAATGCCGAAACTGGAGCGTGGACCGGCGGGAGAGGTTCCCGTCGCCAGCAGTTCCTCCTCGGCAGCGGTTTCTTCCGCCGCGGCTGCGTTGGCCTCCTGCTGCTTCTCGGCGTGCTGCGCGACCGTCTCGGCTGCGGCCTGGTCTTGTTGTTGCGCGCGACCGGATTTTACCCCGAATATGCGCTCGACCACGTCTTCAGGCGTCTCGCTTGTCGCATTGTGCTGAGCTGATGCGGCGGAAGCGGCTGCCTTGCGCGCATTCGCGCGGGCAAGTTCCTCCATGATCTTGTCGGCATTGGCGCGGGCGGCCTTGGCACGCTCGGCAGCCTGGCGCGCCGCCTGCCGCTGCTGCATGATCGTCTGCTCCTGGCTCTGGCCGTTCGCGTCCGCCATGCGCGCGATCTGATCGTAACGGCTGCGCTTCTGCGGATCCTTCAGCGTCTCGTAGGCAAGGCCGATTTCGGCGAAACGCTCCGACGCCGTCGGGTCGCCCGGATTGTGATCGGGATGGGCGGACTTTGCCAGTTTGCGCCAGGCAGCCTTGATTTCGTCGGCTCCAGCATCTTTCTTAACGCCCAACACCTTGTAAGGATCGCGCATATTTCCCGCCATCGTTTATGGACATGCCCGGCCCCGTCGGAGCAGCCCAAACAAAGAAACCTGTTGATCGCGCGTCGACACCCCTGCTTCCGTTGAGGAGGCATGGTGCATGCGCGGATGAACTGATCCTGCGGGAAGAGTTGCTAATCATGAGTTACGCCGGACGGGGGCCATCGACCTCCATTTCGGCGCATGGTTAGCCGATCGCTAACGACGAATGCCAGGAAGTGGTAACGGCATCACGCGTCTATCATTCTGCCGTTCGGCAGGATCGATGGCACGCGGGAAAAGAGGGTGAAAAGGCGCGATCAGCCGGCCTGCTGGAAACTCAGCAGCTGCCATTCGCCCTGGCCGACGAGGCAGGTCCTGCCGGAAAAATTGGCGATGCCCTGATAGGAGTGGCGGCTGGTGCGGAACTGGCGGCAAACCACGCCGGACGCATTGCTTTCGACGATCGCGTCGATGACGCCGGCGCTGCCTGTGGAGGCGTTCGCCCAGGGGATGGATTGGCCGTTGAGCTTGTGCAGATCCGCCGAGGTCACCGCATTGCGTACCGTGGTTTCGTCAGAAATGCTGTCCGTGGTTACAGGCGCCGTCGGCACCGTGCCCGTCGATACGCTGCGATCCACCTTGGCCGAGCTCAGATAGTCCATGCCGCCGCCGACGCAGCCGCCAAGGGTGAAAAGGGAGACAAGGACGACAGTCATCGTCACGCCTTTTGCAAGCTTGCGCTTTGTATGAACGGTCGACTTTGCTATGACTTCCACCCGAGCGTTTTTTGGCCTGCCAGAGGGGCCGGCGGTTATTAGGAATTGCGGAGTATTTGAACTAATATGTCGGAAAACGAGTTAACAACCGGTGACTTCACCGAGCAGAACGAACCTTTCACTCTTTTCGCGGCCTGGCTGCGCGAAGCAGAGACCACGGAGCCGAACGATCCGAATGCGGTCGCCTTGGCAACGGTGGATAAGGATGGATTGCCAAATGTCCGCATGGTTCTTCTGAAGGGTTTTGATAGCGACGGATTCGTCTTCTATACGAACTTCGAAAGCCAGAAAGGTCAAGAAATTCTTTACCACAAGAAAGCGGCCATGTGTTTCCACTGGAAATCGCTGCGCCGCCAGGTGCGCCTGCGCGGTTTGGTTGAAGTGGTGAGCAATCAGGAAGCGGATGAGTATTTCAAGACCAGGGCGCGCGGCAGCCGCATCGGCGCCTGGGCCTCGAAGCAGTCCCGCCCGCTCGAGGGTCGTTTTGCGCTGGAAAAGGCGGTTGCCGAATATACCGCCCGCTATGCCATCGGCGATATTCCGCGCCCGTCTCACTGGTCCGGCTTCCGCATCCGGCCGCTCTCGATCGAGTTCTGGCACGACCGCCAGTTCCGTCTGCATGACCGCATCGAGTTTCGCCGCGAGGTGCCGGAAGGCGCCTGGCAGAAGGTGCGGATGTACCCGTAAGATTTATGCCGTTAGATTTATGCCGTTTCCTGGCGCCCCATCAATCGCATGGGGATGCCGGAGGCGAGAGCCGATGCATATCGAGGCTTCTGGTAATGGCCATTCAGCGATAGCCGCGGCAGGAGCATAGGTCCTGTTCCATTCGTCGGCATGATCGTGCCGGCGCGCGTCGTGACGCCGACGGAAAAGCCGAGTTCTGCCGCGAGCCGGCCCTCGCGTGGCGAAACGGCCTCCAGCGTGCCATAGGGATAGGCGATCGAGATCGGCCGCCGTCCCGTGATATCGGCGACGTAATCGGCCGAAAGCGCCATTTCCGCCGCTGCCTCCGCCTCTGGCAGCCGCGACAGCGCGCGGTGGCTCACGGTATGCGCGCCGAGCGAGGCGAGGGGATGGCGAGCGAGCTGCCTCAACTCGGTCCGATCCATGATCGATGCGCTGACGATGTCGAGCGGTTCCAGACCGTGGCGCCGGCCAAGCTCGTCGATCCGGCCGACGGCTTCGCTTTCCTCATGGCCGTGGACGAAGGCGGCGAAACGGGCAAATGCCGCATGCTTGTGGCTCTCCTTGCCAAGCGGCAGGAATTCCTCGCCGGAGCCGAAATCGAATGTCAGCCGATCCAGCCGGCCGAGTAGTTCGGCGAGCGTTTCCCACCATATGCTGTGGCGCCGCTCCGAGAACCCTTGCGCGACAAAGACGGTAAAGGGCACATCGTGACGCGCGAAGACCGGCAGGGCGTGATCGAGGTTGTTCCGATTGCCATCGTCGAGCGTGAAGGCGACGAAGGGCGGCTTGTCCGCGGCATTCGCCAGCCGTGACGGAAGAGCGTCAAGGGCGATGAATTCATAGCCATCCTTTTTCAGCCGTGCGATCGTGCGGTCGAGAAAGTCGGGCGAAACCTCGAGATGCGCATTGGGCGCAAAGCTGCGGGAAAAGGCAGGGCGGACATGATGAAGGGTGAAGATGACACCAAGGCCGCCAACATCGCGCATCAGGCCGGCGCCCTTCAGTATTGCGGCAGCCTCCAGCCCGCTGGAAATCATCGCGCGCTTGAGGCGGACCTTGATGCCCTGTTCCATGCGGATCGACCCGGTTGACCAACGTCAACGCTGTAGCGCATCCCCGTTAAACCTTACTGAATCTTTGTCATAATTTCCAATGCGTTAATGGTTATTTTACCAGGAACGGCAAAATTGAAGAACTATCGAGGCTGTTGCCTCAATATCGCACCGGTATCAGGTTTTTTGTCGCAAAATCATACAGGGATTGATGCGGTGTGTTGGCATTCTTTCGGTTGGGGACAATTATGAAAAGACTTTTGATGGCTCTGTCTGCGGCCGTCTTGCTGTTGAGCGCTCCCGCGGCGAGCCTCGCGGGCAGCGCCTATTTCATCATGGATGCGAAGACCGGCAAGGTACTTGCATCCAGCAATGCCGATGACCTCAACCATCCGGCATCGCTGACCAAGATGATGACCTTGTACATGGCCTTCGAGGCGATCCATCGCGGCAAGCTCAGCTGGAACACAAGGATAGCGGTATCGCACGCCGCCGCCGCCAAGCCGCCGACCAAGCTCGGCCTGAAGCCCGGCAGCACTGTGACCGTCCGCGAAGCCGTCGACGGCATGATCATCAAGTCCGCCAACGACGCCGCAGCCGCCATGGCGGAAGCGCTCGGCGGCAGCGAAAGCGGCTTTGCCCGGCTGATGACGCAGAAGGCGCGGGAAATCGGCATGCGCCGCACCGTTTTCGTCAATGCTTCCGGTCTTCCGAACATGCAGCAGGTGACGACGGCACGCGATATGTCGACGCTCGCCGTCGCGCTCATCAATAATTATCCCCAGGAATACCGGCTCTTCTCGCAGACGAGCTTCAACTATCGTGGCCGCAGCGTGCGCGGTCATAACAACCTGATGTATCGCTATGAAGGCATGGACGGGATCAAGACCGGCTATACCAATGCCTCCGGCTTCAATCTCGTCAGCGCCGTGCGCCAGGGCAATCGCCGGGTCATCGGCGTCGTCATGGGCGGCGCCACGGCGCGCGGGCGCGATGGGCTGATGGCATCGCTGCTGGATCGCAATATCCCGAAGGCTAGCTCCGTTTCGTCATCGCGCCTGGTGGCAAGCGTCGGCGGCGGCAAGGTTCCGACGCAGGTCGAAGTGGCCTCCGCCTCCGATGATGTTGGGGTCGATGTCGATACCCAGACCACGTCCACGACGACGCCAGCGCCGGCGCGCAAGCGCGTCGAGGTCGTGCCGATGGCATTTGCCGCGGCCTCGAACGTCACCGTGCCGATGGATCGCCCGGCTGCGATGGATGAGATCCTCGTCGCCAACAAGCCGGCTGCGACCGGCAGCTGGCAGGTGCAGATCGCCGCAACCCCGACCGCCCAGGCCGCAAAGGATCTGCTTTCGGAAGCGAAGTCCAGGGCCGGCAATGCGCTCGCCAACGCTTCACCCTATACCGAAGCTGTCGGCAAGGGCGGCAACACGGTCTATCGCGCCCGATTCGTCGGTTTCGCAAGCCGCGACGATGCGAATTCCGCTTGCTCCGCTCTGAAGCGCAAGGACTTCGATTGCATGTTGCTGCCGAGCAAGGGCTGAGCATAGTCCCACTTGGATAAAGTCGAGCCGGCGGGGCAAGCCTCTGCCGGCTCGACTTTTTTGTAGGAATCGTTCATCAATGCATGGAACATAAGAGGAACGATATCGATGCTGTCAGATCTGATGAAGCAATTCGAAGCGGCTTCGGCAGCCTATGCCGCCGATAATGGCCTGGAACGCGACGACGATTGGTTCGTCCTGAAGCTTCAGGAGGAGATGGGCGAACTGGCCCAGATCTGGAACAAAGTCACAGGCCGCGGACGCCGCAAGGGCATGAGCGAGTCCGAACTGGCGACGGCGTTGGCGGACGAGACGGCCGACGTGCTCGGCCATATCCTTCTCTTCGCGCACCGCAACGGCCTGGATCTCCACGCCGCAGTCGAGCGAAAGTGGCGCTTCCGCCCACGGGACTAGCGAGGGCAGGGGGCCGGCTTAAGCCTTGGTGCCGCCCACCGTGATCTGATCCATCCGCAGATGCGGCTGGCCGACGCCGACGGGCACCCATTGGCCCGCCTTGCCGCAATTGCCGATGCCGGTATCGAGCTTCATGTCGTTGCCGATCATCGAAACGCGCTTCATGGCATCCGGCCCGTTGCCGATCAGCATGGCGCCCTTGATTGGCGCGCCGATCTTGCCGTCCTCGATGAGATAGGCCTCGGTGCAGCCGAAGACGAATTTGCCGGACGTAATATCCACCTGGCCGCCGCCGAAGGAGACGGCATAGATGCCCTTCTTCACCGAGGCGATGATTTCTTCCGGCGTCTTGTCGCCGCCGAGCATGTAGGTGTTGGTCATGCGCGGCATCGGCGTATGGGCATAACCTTGGCGGCGGCCATTGCCGGTCGCCTTCATGCCCATCAGCCGCGCATTCTGCCGGTCCTGCATATAGCCGACCAGCTTGCCGTTTTCGATCAGGACGTTGTAGGCCGAAGGCGTGCCCTCGTCATCCACGGTGATCGAGCCGCGGCGGTTCTCGATCGTACCGTCATCGACGACGGTGACGCCCGGTGCGGCAACCATCTGGCCCAGCAGCCCCGCGAAAGCCGACGTCTTCTTGCGGTTGAAATCGCCTTCCAGCCCGTGGCCGACGGCTTCGTGCAGCATGACGCCCGGCCAGCCGGAGCCGAGCACGACGTCCGTCGTGCCGGCGGGCGCTTCGATCGCCTCGAGATTGACGAGTGCTTGGCGCAAGGCCTCGTCGGCGCCGCGATGCCAGTTGTCCTGGGTGACGAAGTCGCCGAAGCCAACGCGCCCGCCGGTGCCGAAGGAGCCGGCTTCCTGCCGGTCGCCGTCACCGACGATCACGGAGATGTTGATGCGCGTCATCGGACGGATATCGCGCACGCGATGCCCGTCGGCGCGAAGGATGTCGACCACCTGCCAGCTCGCGGCGATCGATGCCGTCACCTGGCGCACCTTGTCGTCCTTGTCGCGCAGATAGCTATCGATCTGCTGCAGGAGCTTTGCCTTTTCCTCGAAGCTCGGCGTGCCGATCGGGTTCTCGTCGCCGTAAAGCACCTTGTTGGTGCGCTGGGGCGCCGCGGCGTAGGAGCCGGCATAGCCTGAAGTGACCGCGCGCACGGCATCGGCGGCGCGTTTCAAGGCGGCCTCGGAAAGATCCCCCGCATGGGCATAGCCCACGGCTTCACCGGCAACGGCGCGAAGGCCGAAGCCCTGTTCCGTGTTGAAGCTGCCGCCCTTCATCCGACCATTGTCGAATGTCAGCGATTCCGCCTGGACATGCTCCACGAAGAGCTCGCCGTCATCGGCGCCCGACAGCGCTTCGGCAACGATGCCGCGCAGCTTGGCTTCGTCGGCATCGAAAAGAGTAAGGAGATCGGTATTCATGGGTCAGTGCTCCGTTCAGAGCCGATGTAGGCCTCGCATGGCGCAAGAGCAAGCCCATCCCGTCAGGGAAGGGCGTCGTAGCCGTCCGCGAAGCCCTTCAAGTCCACAGGAATACCGATGCCTTCCTCCGGCGACTGGAAGACGATGAAGGTTGCCGTCGCGCCGCTGCGCAGCGTCTTCAGCAATTCGTCCTCGAGCACGACTTCGGCGTAGCAGCCATCGGAGAAGCAGCGCACGAAATAGGCGCGGCCGATATCCTTGCCGTCGATATTGAGGCCGAGACCGTTCGGCAGCAGCACGCCGAGCGGCGCAAGCACGCGCAGGATCTTCGACTTGCGGTCAGCCGTCTTCAGCACGACAACGGAAAGGCCGATTTCCGGACGGTCCTCGGCAATCACGTTCTGCATCAGCGCGCATTGCTCGGTCGCTGCACCCGCCGGCTTGTCGCAGACGACGGACCACGCGCCGTGGCTGGAGCGTACCGTGCCCGGAGGTTGCGGAACCTGGCTTGTCGGAACCTGCTGCGTATGCGGCTGTGGCTGGCCCTGCTGTTCGGGCTGCAACTTCTGGGTCTGCTGCGCCGGCGGCTGAGTCTGTTGCGCCCATGCGGGCGCCGCAACCGCAGCAGCGACGCTGCTGGTAACAAGCAAAAGCCGGGCGAGGGAACGAAAGCCCATGGAAACCTCTAGATTCGAATCAGTGCCGATATTGTTGAAGCCCAGGCCGGCAAATGAAAAGCCCCGGCTGCTGGATTCCAACCGAGTGCGGCGGAAATACGACGTCTACTCCATTTTGTCCCGGCGGCGCCATGGACCATCATGCAATTTTTCGTATGATGATGAAATGCTTGCCATGTCCGGGGCGGGCATGGGGGATATTCGCGCAAAAATGCCGCACTAACAAATCTCTTGAGTTGTTGCGGAGCACCCCAAACTGTGGTTTGAAGCGCAGTGGATTGTAGGGATACTGCGTTTGAGGAAGATCTGGGATCAAACGCTGGAGGGAGAGACATCGTGATTAAAAGAGCTTACGCGGCTCTGACGGCTATGATCTGTCTGCTTTTCGCGACAGGCAGTTATGCCGATCAGCCGAGACCCTGGGAAACCGGTATGCAGCAGGCGGCGACCGGCAACATGCATCAAATCCGCTGGTTTGAGGCATACACGCTTTGGTTTATCATTCCGATCACGCTGCTGGTTCTCGTCCTCCTGGTGGTGGTCATGGTGAAGTTCCGGGCTTCCAGGAACCCGGTTCCGTCCAAGACGAGCCACAACACCTTGATCGAAGTCATCTGGACCATCGGCCCGGTTCTCGTCCTTCTCTTTCTGGCCATTCCCTCCTTCAATCTTCTCACAGATCAGCTGACATTCCCGGAGCAGACGGATGTAACCGTCAAGGCGACGGCGACGCAGTGGCAGTGGAATTACGAATATGAGAACGGCGGCCCCACGCCGGTCGCTTTCGATTCCTTCATGCTGAAGGAGCAGGATCGCACCGCCGCCGGCAAGGACGACAAGTCGAAATATCCGCGGCTTCTCGCCGTCGACAACGAAATGGTTGTGCCGGTCGGCAAGAACGTCCGCGTCCTCGTCACGGCCGCGCCGGCCGACGTCATTCATTCCTTCGCAATGCCTTCCTTCGGCGTCAGGATCGACGCCATTCCCGGCCGCCTGAACGAAACATGGTTCAAGGCCGACCGCGAAGGCCTGTTTTATGGTCAGTGTTCCGAGCTCTGCGGCAAGGATCACTCTTTCATGCCGATCGCCATCCGCGTCGTCTCCGATGATCAGTACAAGCAGTGGCTGACCTCAGCCGCAACTGATCTGAGCAAGGCGAACAAGGCTCTGATGGCCGCCGTCGACGAACCGACGACCGTCAAGGTCGCCGAAAACACGGCCAAGTAAGAGGGGTAGGAACAATGGCTGGATCCAAGGCACACGACGATCACTCGCACGATCTTCAAGACGCGCACGCGCATGACGATCACCATGCGCACAAACAGACCTTCGCCGAGCGTTGGCTGTATTCGACGAATCACAAGGACATCGGCACGCTCTACCTGATCTTCGCGATTTTCGCGGGCGTGATCGGCTTCCTCCTGTCCGTTGCCATCCGCATGGAATTGCAGGAGCCCGGCATCCAGATCTTCAGCGGTCTGGCGTCGATGGTCTATGGCTTTTCGGGCGATGCCGCCATCGATGGCGGCAAGCAGATGTACAATGTTTTCGTCACCGCCCACGCGCTGATCATGATCTTCTTCATGGTCATGCCGGCGATGATCGGCGGTTTCGCCAACTGGATGGTGCCGATCATGATCGGCGCGCCTGACATGGCCTTCCCGCGCCTGAACAACATCTCGTTCTGGCTTCTCGTCCCGGCCTTCCTGCTGCTCATCCTCTCGATGTTCGTCGAAGGCCCCGCGGGCGCCTATGGCGCGGGCGGCGGCTGGACGATGTATGCGCCCTTGTCCGGCACGGTCGGCCATCCGGGGCCGGCGATCGATCTGGTCATCTTCGCGCTGCATATCGCGGGCGCTTCCTCGATCCTCGGCGCGATCAACTTCATCACGACCATCCTCAACATGCGCGCTCCGGGCATGACGCTGCACAAGATGCCGCTGTTTGCCTGGTCGGTTCTGATCACCGCCTTCCTGCTGCTGCTGTCGCTGCCGGTTCTGGCCGGCGCCATCACCATGCTGCTGACGGACCGCAACTTCGGCACGACCTTCTTCTCGCCGGAAGGCGGCGGCGACCCGCTGCTCTACCAGCACCTCTTCTGGTTCTTCGGCCATCCGGAAGTCTACATCCTGATCCTGCCCGGCTTCGGCATGATCAGCCACATCATCTCCACCTTCTCGCGCAAGCCGATCTTCGGTTATCTCGGCATGGCCTACGCCATGGTCGCGATCGGCGCCGTCGGTTTCGTCGTCTGGGCCCACCACATGTATGTGACCGGCCTTTCGCTCGACACGCAGCGCTACTTCGTCTTCGCCACGATGGTCATCGCCGTCCCGACGGGCGTGAAGATTTTCTCCTGGATCGCGACGATGTGGGGCGGTTCCATCGAGTTCCGCACGCCGATGATCTGGGCGCTCGGCTTCATCTTCCTGTTCACGCTCGGCGGCGTGACCGGCGTTCAGCTCGCCAATGCCGGCCTCGACCGTGAATTGCATGCGACCTACTTCGTCGTCGCTCACTTCCATTACGTGCTGTCGCTCGGCGCCGTCTTCGCCATCTTCGCCGCCTGGTATTACTGGTTCCCGAAGATGACCGGCTACATGTACAATGAGCGGATCGGCAACTGGCACTTCTGGATCACCTTCATCGGCGTGAACATGGTGTTCTTCCCGCAGCACTTCCTCGGCCGTGCGGGCATGCCGCGCCGCTACATCGACTATCCGGATGCCTACGCCGGCTGGAATTTCGTCTCCTCCATCGGTTCCTATGTCGCAGCCGTGGGCCTTTGCTTCTTCTTCTGGGGCGTTATAGATGCATTCTCGAAGAAGCGCGTTGCAGGCAACAATCCCTGGGGCGAAGGCGCAACCACGCTCGAGTGGCAGCTTTCGTCGCCGCCGCCTCACCACCAGTGGGAAGAGCTGCCGCGCATCAAGTAGCCTGTTTCCGGACGCCGTGATAAACGGCGTCCGGCTCAACTGACAATTGGAAGAAAGAATGACGCTCATCGACAATCACGAAGCGCTCGCAAAGAAAGGCGAAACCGGCCTGTCGGAAGCGAGTGCGCGCGATTATTTCGAGCTTCTGAAGCCGCGGGTCATGTCACTGGTCGTCTTCACCGCCTTCACCGGTCTGGTGCTGGCCCCCGGTCACATCAATCCGGTCCTCGGCTTCATCGCCATTCTCTGCATCGCCGTCGGTGCCGGCGCATCCGGCGCTTTGAACATGTGGTATGACGCCGATATCGACGCCGTGATGAGCCGCACCGCGCGCCGGCCGATACCGTCAGGTCGCATCAAGCCATCTGAAGCACTGGCCTACGGCCTCGTGTTGTCAGGCTTCTCGGTGACGATCCTCGGCCTTGCCATCAATTGGCTTTCCGCCGGCATCCTCGCCTTCACCATTTTCTTCTATGCCGTCGTCTACACGATGTGGCTGAAGCGCTCGACGCCGCAGAATATCGTCATCGGCGGTGCCGCCGGCGCCTTTCCGCCCGTCATCGGCTGGGCCTGTGTGACCGGCAGCGTGACGATCGAGAGCGTCGTGCTCTTCCTCATCATCTTCCTGTGGACGCCGGCGCATTTCTGGGCGCTGGCCTTGTTCAAGATGGGCGACTACGAGGCCGTCGGCGTGCCGATGCTGCCGAATGTGGCCGGCATCCCGACGACGAAGAATCAGATCGTCGTCTATGCCGTTCTGACCGCCGTTGTCGGCGTCGTCCCGGCCTTCATGGGCTTTGCGAGCCTGGGCTATGGCGTCGTCGCCGCGCTGCTGGGCGCGATCTTCGTGCACTGTTCGATCGCCGTCTGGCGCATGGCCGACGGCGACGTGAAGATGGTGCCGGCAAAGAAGCTTTTCGGCTTTTCCATCTTCTATCTCTTCGCGATCTTTTCCGCGTTGCTGATCGACCGGCTCGTTGCCGTGCTGATGTCGGGCGGCGTCGGAGGCTGGCTATGATCGAGCTCGTCAAACTGACGGATGCGCAGAGGAAATCGCGGCGCGGGCGCAATATCGCGCTCGGCCTGGTGCTTGCTGGCCTGGTGGTGCTGTTTTACGCGATCACCATCATCAAGGTCGGTTCCGGACACGTTTGAGGAGGCGTGATGGAGGGGGAGGTCACAAAGAGCACAAAAGCCGGCGCCCGTAACAACGGGATGATCGTTGCCATGTGCCTGAGCTTCGTCATCGGCATGAGCGCCATGTGCGCCGCCGCCGTGCCGCTCTATCGCATGTTCTGCCAGGTGACGGGTTATAACGGCACGACGCAGCGCGTCGAGCAGGTGTCCAACCTCATCCTCGACAAGCGGATCCAGGTTTCCTTCGACGCCAATGTCGCGCCCGGCCTACCCTGGGATTTCAAGCCGCTGCAGAAGTCGGTAAGCCCGAAGATCGGCGAGACGATCGAGGTCAAGTTCGAGATCGAGAACAAGTCGGACAAGATGGAGCGCGGTCAGGCGATCTTCAACGTCTCGCCGCTGGAGGCCGGGGTCTATTTCAACAAGGTCCAGTGCTTCTGCTTCAACGAAACGGATCTCGCTCCGGGGGAAAAGCGCGAGATGTCGGTGGTTTTCTATGTCGATCCAGAGATCACCAGGGCCGTGGAAACCAAGACGATCAGCGCGCTGACACTGTCCTACACCTATTATCCACGGGAAGGCGCAAAGCCCGTGGCATCCAATGACGGCGCTGCGAAGCCGGTGGAAAAGAAACTTTGATGGAGAGTGCTTTCGGCTTGACCGAAAGCAATATGGGAAAAGTTATTCGGGGATTGCTGATATGGCCGAAGTGCATCAGAGAAAACACGATTATCACATTATCGAGCCCAGCGCGTGGCCGATTACCGCGGCCGTCGGGGCCTTCGTGATCACCTTCGGCGGTGTCTGCTTCATGCGCTACCTCAATGGTGGCGCGGTGCATCTGTTCGGGATCAATTTCGCGCAGCCCTGGCTGTTCTTCATCGGCCTGGCCGTGATCCTCTACGTCATGTACGGCTGGTGGGCCGATACGATCAAGGAGGCGCATCAGGGTGCGCACACCCGCGTCGTGTCGCTGCATCTGCGCTACGGCATGATCATGTTCATCGCCTCCGAGGTGATGTTCTTCGTCGCGTGGTTCTGGGCCTATTTCGACGTCAGCCTGTTCCCGAACGAGGCGATCCAGGCCTCGCGAACGGCGTTCCTGGGCGGCCAGTTCCCGCCGAAGGGCGTCGAGGTCCTCGACCCCTGGCACCTGCCGATCTACAACACCATCATCCTGCTGCTGTCGGGTACCACGGTCACCTGGGCGCACCACGCGCTGCTGCATGGCGACCGCAAGGGGCTGATCCAGGGCCTGACGTTGACCGTCCTGCTCGGTGCGCTGTTCTCCTGCGTGCAGGCTTATGAATATGCGCATGCACCCTTCGCGTTCAAGAACTCGATCTATGGCGCGACCTTCTTCATGGCGACCGGCTTCCACGGCTTCCACGTTCTGATCGGTACGATCTTCCTGCTGGTCTGCCTGGTCCGCGCCATCAGGGGCGATTTCACGCCGAAGCAGCATTTCGGCTTCGAAGCTGCCGCCTGGTACTGGCACTTCGTCGACGTCGTCTGGCTGTTCCTGTTCTTCTGCATCTATATCTGGGGCAGCTGGGGCGCGCCGGTCGCGGCCGGCTGATCGGTATCGATCTTTCGAAAACAAAAGGCGGGCGCCAAGCGCCCGCCTTTTGCATATGAGCCTTACTCTCCCAATGCCAATTTCTCGAAAGCGGTCGGATGGGGTAAGCCTCTTGCAAGCAATCGCCGGATTTCCTCGGCACAGGCCTCAGAACTGCTCACCGACGTATCGACCTCCAGATCGTAGATCCCCGGCCGATGCACTTGCTCCTCCCAGGCAATGACCGGCGCGGGGGCGGGCATGCCGGCCTCAACCTTCACGTAAACCCCTTGTCTGTCCGGTCCTTCCGCCAGCCGCCGCTGCATCACGACATCGATCGGGCAGCGCACGCCGACGAACAAAACGGGCAGCCCCGCCAGCAGCCGGGCGCAATCGGCAAGGATCCCGAGCGGTTGCGAATAGGCGTCGTGATGGCCGAATTCGGCGACGACATTCAGCCCCATGCGGCTGTGCGCGGCGATCGAGGCATAGAGTGCGGCATAAAAGCGCCGAACCAGCGGCTCAAGATCGGCCTGCTCGCCGCCGGGACGCAAACCGATGCCTGGGCGATAGCGTGGGGGCGTCACATGCCGCACATAGGCGTCGACACCGAGATTGACCCATACGCCCTCGAATTCAGCCTGAATCGCCTCGACGATGCTGCTTTTCCCAGATCGCGGCGCGCCGTTCAGAATGACGATGTGGCCGGGCGGCGTGCCTTCGCTGAGCGCCATGGATCCAATCCTTTTGACATGTTTTCCAGACTGACGACGAGGATATCCGAGCTTTTGGATTGGACGGATGCGCGCATCGCGGTTACTGATGGTGGCAGGGGCGAAATCCATATGTTCGCCCGCAATGGCAGGCTGATAGAGACAGAACTTTGAACTCAGAGCAAGACAAGACGCCCGACAGGACATCCCATAGCGACAGCGCTCTCTTTGCGCCCGTCGATCCGTTCAAGGTCGGCATCCAGGGATGTTGTCCGCGCTGCGGCCAGGGCAAGCTCTTCAATGGATTATTGTCGCTGAAGCCGCGCTGCGCCGCCTGCGATCTCGACTATGCCTTCGCCGACGCCGGCGATGGTCCGGCCGTTTTCGTCATCCTGATCGTCGGTTTCATCGTCATCGGCCTCGTCCTGTGGACACAGATCAATTATGCGCCGCCGATCTGGGTCTATATCGTGCTGTTCGCGCCGCTGACCATCATTCTGTCGCTGCTTTCCCTGCGCTGGTGCAAGGGCATTCTGATTGCGCTTCAATATCGCAACAATGCCAGTGAGGGGCGCATCAGCGGTGACTGAGTCAAGCATGCCGGCCCGTCGCGCCAATCCCTTGTGGCAGATCGGCAAGGCATTGCTCCTGCTCGTTGCTCTCGTCATTCTGATCGGGCTCGGCACCTGGCAGGTCGAGCGGCTGCAGTGGAAGGAAGGCCTGCTGGCCGATATCGCTGCGCGCAAGGATGCGCCCGCCGTGCCGCTGTCGGCGATCGAGGCGATGGCTGCCTCCGGCGGCGACATCGAATATCGCGTGGTGACCGCCGCCGGCCATTACCTGAACGACAAGGAGCGGCATTTCCTCGCCACCTATGACGGCGATCCCGGCTTTCATGTCTACACGCCGCTGCAGCTGGACGATGGCCGCTACGTCTTCGTCAACCGGGGCTTCGTGCCCTCCGAGGCAAAGGCGCCTGAAAAGCGCAGGCAAGGCCAGCTGGCCGGCGAACGGACCGTCATCGGCCTCGCACGCGCCAAGCTTGCCGGCCAGCCCTCGGGCATGCCCGATAATGATTTCGCCAAGAACATATTCTACTGGAAGGATCTGGACGTCATGACGTCCAGCGTTGGCTTGCCGAAGGACAAGGTGCTGCCGTTCTTCATCGATGCCGACAAGACGCCCAATCCGCAAGGCTTGCCGATCGGCGGCGTTACCATCATCGATCTGCCGAACAATCATCTGCAATATGCGGTGACATGGTATGGGCTGGCGGTGGCGCTGGTGGCAATCGTCGCCATATCCTGGTGGCGCAAGCGCCATCCGGACGCGCCCTCACAATAGAGATCTGCAATAGAATAGCTTCATTTCGATGGAATATTCGGCTAGAGCATGATCCCAAAAAGTGCGCAGTGGTTTTGGAATAAGATCATGCGGACTAAATAGAGCAGGCGACATAGCGCACCTATCTTGGCTGAGCCATCGTCGCGCATTTCGGAAGAGACATGAACATAGCCGTTTCCAAACCTGACCTGACCATCCGGCTTTGCGGGCCGCGCGGCTTCTGCGCCGGCGTCGACCGCGCCATCCAGATCGTCGTTCTGGCGCTGAAGGCCTATGGCGCGCCCGTTTATGTCCGCCACGAGATCGTGCACAATCGCTATGTGGTCGAAGGGCTGGAAGCCAAGGGCGCCATCTTCGTCGAGGAGCTGAACGAAATCCCGGCCGAGCATCGCGCCCAGCCCGTCGTCTTCTCGGCGCATGGCGTGCCGAAGTCCGTGCCGGCCGATGCCGATGCGCGCAATCTCTTCTATCTCGATGCCACCTGTCCGCTGGTCTCCAAGGTGCACAAGCAGGCCATGCGCCACAATCGCCTCGGCCGCCATGTCGTCCTGATCGGCCATGCCGGCCATCCGGAAGTGATCGGCACCATGGGCCAGCTGCCCGAGGGCACCGTGTCGCTGATCGAGACGGTGGAGGATGCCGACGTCTACGAACCCGTCGACCCCAACAATCTCGGCTTCGTGACGCAGACGACGCTCTCGGTCGACGATACCGCCGGCGTCATCGCGCGCCTGCAGGAGCGCTTCCCCAATTTGACCGCACCATCAGCCGATTCGATCTGCTATGCCACGACCAACCGCCAGGAAGTGGTGAAGGAGGCGGCTCCAGGCTGCGATCTCTTCATCGTCGTCGGCGCGCCGAATTCGTCGAATTCCAAGCGCCTCGTCGAAGTGGCGCTCAGGGCAGGGGCGAAGAAATCCGTGCTCGTCCAGCGCGCTTCAGAGATTGATTGGGATAATATCGGCGACATCAAGACGGTTGGCCTTTCGGCTGGTGCGTCTGCGCCAGAAGTCATCGTCAACGAGATCATCGAAGCGTTCCGCGCCCGCTACAATGCCGTGGTGGAACTCGCTGAAACTGTGAAGGAAACCGAAAATTTCCTCGTCAATCGCGAGTTGCGCAGCATCGAGCTGACGACCGCTGATATGGCTTTCGTCAACGGGGATTGAAGAATCGCCACCTCGTCCTTCGAGGCCTTGCCGCCTGCGCTGACGTTGCATCGGCAAAGCATCTCAGGATGAGGGGACAAGAATTTCGACGCCGGGCGCCAAGGATCAGCCCTCACGGTGAGGAGGCCTTAAGGGCCGTCTCGAACCGCGAGGGGCGGGTGGTTGCGGTGGCTGGCGTGTATCAAGCAGGGAATAGTTCGTGGCTGTTTATACCGATATTACCGAAGACGATTTGAAGTGGTTCCTAACCGAATATGATGTCGGCGAATTGCTGTCCTATAAGGGCATTGCCGAAGGCGTCGAGAATTCGAACTTCCTGCTGCATACGAGCCGCGATCCGCTGATCCTGACGCTTTACGAAAAGCGCGTCGACAAGGGCGACCTGCCGTTTTTCCTGGGCCTGATGCAGCACCTGGCAAGCAGAGGGCTGTCCTGCCCCTTGCCGCTGCCGCGCCGCGATGGCGAGCTGCTCGGCCATCTCTCCGGCCGCCCGGCTGCTCTGATCTCCTTCCTCGAAGGCATGTGGCTGAGGAAGCCCGAAGCGCAGCATTGCCGCGAAGTCGGCAAGGCGCTGGCCGCCATGCACGTTGCCGGCGAGGGTTTCGACATCCGCCGCCCGAACGCGCTGTCGCTTGAGGGCTGGCAGGCGCTCTGGGAAAAGTCCGAGGCGCGCGCCGACGAAGTCGAAACAGGCCTGCAGGGCGAGATCCGCAGCGAGCTCGATTTCCTCGGTCAGCATTGGCCGAAGGATTTGCCCGAGGGGGTCATCCATGCCGATCTTTTCCCGGACAACGTCTTCTTCCTCGGCGATAGGCTCTCCGGCCTGATCGATTTCTATTTCGCCTGCAACGATCAGCTCGCCTACGACGTCTCCATCTGCCTCAACGCCTGGTGCTTCGAGAAGGACCATGCCTACAACATCACCAAGGGCATGGCATTGCTCGAAGGCTACCAAAGCGTGCGGCCGCTGAATGCTGCCGAAATCGCCGCATTGCCGACGCTTGCGCGCGGCTCGGCGCTGCGCTTCTTCCTGACGCGGCTCTATGATTGGCTGACGACGCCGGCCGGCGCGATGGTCACCAAGAAGGACCCGATCGAATATCTGCGCAAGCTGCGCTTCCACCGCCAGATTGCTTCCGCCGCCGAATACGGGCTGAAGGCATGAAGCACGTCGATATTTTCACGGACGGCGCCTGCTCGGGCAATCCCGGTCCCGGCGGCTGGGGGGCTGTGCTTCGCTACGGCGAGGTGGAGAAGGAACTCTCCGGCGGCGAGGCGGATACGACCAACAACCGCATGGAGCTGATGGCGGCGATCTCGGCCCTCGGCGCCCTGAAGGGGCCGTGCGAGGTCGATCTCTACACCGACAGCGTCTACGTCAAGGATGGCATCACCAAGTGGATCTTCGGCTGGAAGAAGAACGGCTGGAAGACCGCGGACAAGAAGCCGGTGAAGAATGCCGAACTGTGGCAGGCGCTGGACGAGGCCTATGGCAGGCACAAGGTGACGCTGCATTGGGTCAAGGGCCATGCGGGACACCCCGAGAACGAGCGGGCCGACGAGCTGGCCCGCAAGGGCATGGAGCCTTTCAAGCGGAAGTAGCCCACTGGCGATAAGCCTGGACTAGCCGCGCCGGCCTCGAAGCGATCAGGTCAGGATGTGATCGAGCGCACTTTTCACTCTCGGCCTTTCGGCTGCGGAGAGTGGCAGGATCGGGCGCGGCGGATCGGCACGGCAAAGATCGAGCGCTTCCGCAATCGCATACATGACGCGGAAGCTGCCGAACTCCTTGAACAGGCTCCATAGCGGCTGAAACGCCTGATCGAGCCGTTCCGCTTCGGCAGTGTCGCCGGCTTGGGCCGCTCGCGTGAGCGCCAGTGCTTCGGCGGGCAGGAGGCCGGCGATCACGCTGTACCAGGCGTCACAACCCGCCAGCAGGCCGGCCGCTGCTCCCCAATCGCCGCTATAGCCGATGGAAAAGCCCTGTGGTGTCTCCTGGCGCAAAAGCGCCAGCTCTCCCTGGAAGTCGCCCCCTTGCGGCAAGGGCATCTTGACCGCCGCGATATTTGCCACCTTTGCCAGCCGCGCAATCAGCTCATTGCTGAAGGTAAATTTCGTCGTGCCTGGATTGTTGTAGATGCAGAGCGGCAGGTCGCCGGCCTCCGCGACGGCGGCGAAATGCTGGTAGACCTCTTCCTCCAGCAGTGGCGTATAGGACATGGGAGCCAGAAGCAGCCCGTCCGCGCCGGCCGCCTTGGCGTCACGCGCCAATGCCTGCGCTTCGTCGGTTCGCAGCGCTCCGACGCCGACGATGACGGGGATCTTGCCGCCGACGCTTGTGATCGCCGCCTGCACGGCGCGCCGGCGCTCCTCGCGTGAAAGAAAAGCGTAACCGCCGGTGCTGCCGAGCAATCCGATGGAATCGGCGCCGGCCAGATGGATGCGGTCAAGCAGGCGCGTGAGTGCTGCAATATCAACGCGTCCGGAAGCATCGGTCGGGGTGATGGGAAAGGCCGAAAGACCGGTAAAGAGCGTCACGATTGTCTTCCTTCTTTGTCAGGCTTCGGACAACCGCAGCGATCGGAAATCGGCTGTTTGCCCATGAATACGCCGCGCAAGTCATACCCCGCTCAATAGTTTGGTGGCAATCATCCACATGGTAAAAGCGATGAGCGTTTCCAGAATGCGCCAGGACAAGGGTTTCGCGAAGATCGGCCTCAGCCACCTCGCGCCAAAACCGAGCGAAAAGAAAAACAGGAAAGAGCCGGACATAGCGCCCGCCGCAAACGAAATCTCATGCCCGGGAAACCGGGTCGAGATCGTGCCGAGTAGCGCAACGGTATCGAGATAGACATGCGGGTTGAGCCAGGTGAGCGCCAGGCACATGGCGAGCGTCTGCCGAAAGCTCGATGATTTCGCCTCTCCGGCGGCCAGCACTGCAGATGAACGCAAGGCGGAGTAGAGGCTCTTGGCCCCATACCAGATGAGGAAAGCCGCTCCCGCGTAGCGCATGACCGGATCGAGCCAAGGCAGCAGGGCGGAAATTTGGCGAAAGCTCGTCACCCCAAGCACGATGAGAGCTGCATCCGACAGGGCGCAGGCAAGGCAGACGGCGAACACATGCTCGTTGCGGAGGCCCTGACGCAGGACGAAGGCGTTTTGCGCGCCGATCGCGACAATCAGGCTGAGGCCCATCGTGAGGCCCGTCATGTAAATCGAAAAATTCATGCTTAGAGCAATTCCAGGAAAAGTGCGAAGCGGTTTTCCGTCCGGAATTGCGCGAAAACGAAAGGCTCTAGCGAAATGCTCCGAAACGAATGAGTATTTCGGGTATCGCCACAAGAGGATTTAGGCTAGTTAATGTTGCTAATCCGGATTAAGCAAAACTAAGCAATGCTCGACTATTCCGCTCTCCGTGCCGTCTCCATGGTCGTACAAACCGGCAGCTTCGAAAAGGCCGCGGGCATGCTGAACGTGACGCCTTCGGCCATCTCCCAGCGGGTGAAGCAGCTTGAGGAGCGCCTCGGCGTCGTCCTGATCGTCAGGGGCAATCCCTGCACCGCGACGGAGAAGGGCGAATGGCTCTGCCGCCATATGGAGAATGTCGGCATGCTCGAAGACGAGCTGTTCGGGCGCCTGCCGGCGCTCGTCGATCCGGGCGAGCCCAAGCAAAGGGTAACGCTTCACATCGCCACGAATGCCGATAGCCTCGGGACGTGGTTCTTAGAAGCCATTTCGGGTTTTGCCAAACGCTCTCCCTATCTGCTGAATATCGCCATCGATGATCAGGATCATACCGCCGAATGGCTGCAGCGCGGGCGGGTGATCGCAGCCGTCACCGGCCTGGAAAAGCCGATCCAAGGATGTCGGCGCATATCCCTAGGCGCGCTTCGCTATCAAGCGACTGCAAGCCCTGATTTCATTGCCCGGTATTTTAAAGCGGGTGTGACCCCGGAAGCGATCATGGATGCGCCGGCCTTGACCTTCAACCAGAAGGACAGGCTTCAAAGCCAGTGGATACGCCAGACATTCGGAAAGGATTTTGCCCATCCGAGCCACTGGCTGCCGTCGACACAGGGTTTCGTCGATGCCAGCCTTTCAGGCATGGGGTGGGGCATGAACCCCATCCAGCTCGTGCGGGAACATCTGGAGGCCGGACGCCTGGTCGAGCTGGTCCCCGGCTCCCCGTTGGACATTCCATTATATTGGCAGGTGAATCGTCTCGCCGCCGATCGGCTTGCCGAATTGACGCGCGAGATCACCGCGACAGCCAAATACCATCTGTTGGCGTGAGCTATGCTTCGAGCCGAACACGCTGCCATTCGCCCCGCCACCTCGAACGCAATGTTCGCGAATCCGTGCCTTGCCCCGCTGCCCTTTCCCTCTATGCTGGCCGCGATTTCCAGGGAGTTTCACTCATGATCCTGCATTGCGTTTTTCTTCGGCTCAAATCCGCCATGACACAGGACGAGAAGAGAGCGCTCTTCGAATCCGTCGCCGCCTTGCAGAAGGTCATTCCGGGCATTGTCGACGTGAAATACGGGCCAAACGTCTCGCCCGAGGGCCTGCATGGCGGTTTCGCGGATGGATTTGTCGTCACTTTTGAAAGTGTCGAAGCACGCGATGCCTATCTGGTGCATCCCGATCACGTCGCTGTCGGCGAGCGGATCGTGTCGTCCACGGATGGCGGCCTGGCCGGCCTGATGGTCTTTGATTTCAATCTTTAGGCCGGGAAGGGGGCCGCAGGTAAAATATACCTGCAGCCCCGATCGCGTGATGTTCGCTTAGCTCGATTTCGCCATCGCCGCTGCGAGCTGGTCAACGTTATAACGGAACATTTTTTCGTAAGTCGAAGCCGGTCCGTTGGCCTTTGAAAGCGATTCGACATAAAGCTCGCCGCCAGGCTCCGCGCCGGTTGCCTTGGCGACCTGCTTGACGAGGCGCGGATCGTTCGAGTTTTCGAAGAAATAGGTCTTCACATGCTCGGTCTTGATCTGCTCGATCAGCTTGGCGACCTCGGCGGCCGACGCTTCCGTTTCCGTGGAAACGCCAAGCGGCGACAGGAAGCTGACCTTGTATTCGCGGCCGAAATAGCCGAAGGCGTCATGGCTCGTCAGCACCTTGCGGCGATCATCCGGGATCTTGTCGAACTTGCTGTGCGCATAGGTGTCAAGTTCGGTCAGGACCTTCGTATAGCGTTCGGCATTGGCCTTGAAGTCGGCGGCGTCGGCCGGATCGGCTGATGACAGCGCCTTCTCGATGTTGGCGACCCAGATCTTCACATTGACCGGGCTGTTCCAGACGTGCGGGTCGGTGACCGTCTTGCCGTCATCGACCATGGTGCGGGTGTTGATGCCCTCGGAGGCGACAACAGGCGTTCCCTTATAGCCGGATGCAGTGATCAGCCGGTCCATCCAGCCTTCCAGGCCCTCGCCGCTGACGAAGACGACCTTGGCGGCATTCAGCGTCTTGGCATCGGCCGGCGAGGGCTCGAATTCATGGGGGTCGCCATTTGGGCCAACGAGGCTCGATACCTTCACATGGTCTCCGCCGACATGCTTGACGACATCGGCAAGCACGGTGAAGGACGCGACGACATCGAGCGTCTCGGCGGAGGCCGGACGGGCGACGCCGAAGGCGACGAAGGCTGCCGCCGCGGCCGAGAGGAGCAGTCTCTGTTTATTCATGCGAGTCTCCTTGTTTGGATTAGCCCCGGAGATGGGGACGGGGGAAAAACCGCCGGGCAAGGCCCGAAGGTGCGAAGAGAATGGAGAAGCCGTAGATCAGGCTGGCGGTGATGATGATCGTCGGGCCGGAGGCAAATTCGAGATGGTAGGAGGCAATGAGACCGAGATAGCCTGAAGCCATCGCCGTGCCCGTGGCGATCGCCATCATCGCAGGCAGGCTGCGCGACCAGAGCTGCGCGACGGCGGCCGGCAGCATCATCAGCCCGACCGCCATCAGCGTGCCGAGCGCCTGGAAGCTGGCGACGAGGTTGAGCACGACAAGCAGTAGGAACAGGAAGTGATAGAGCGGCCCGCGCCCGCCGACGGCACGCAGAAAGCCGGGATCGAAGCACTCCATGACGAGCGGCCGATAGATGACGGCGAGCGCCAGCAGCGTCACCGTCGTGATCGCGCCGATCTGGTAGAGGGCAGGCGCATCGATTGCGAGAATGGTGCCGAAGAGCACATGCATCAGGTCGATGTTGGAGCCGCGCAGCGACACGATGAGAACGCCGAGCGCCAGCGAGGTGAGATAGAAGCTCGCAAAGCTCGCATCCTCCTGCAGCACCGTCGCGCGGCTGACGAGGCCTGATAGCAGCGCCACCGAAAGACCGGCGACAAGGCCGCCAAGCCCCATGGCCGTCAGCGACAGCGAGCCGGCAATGAGATAGCCGATGGCCGCCCCGGGCAAGACGGCATGGCTCATGGCGTCGCCCATCAGGCTCATGCGCCTGAGCATCAGGAAAACGCCGATCGGCCCGGAGCCGAGGCCGAGGCAGACGCAGGCAATCAGCGCGCGCCGCATGAAACCATAATCCGCGAAGGGCGCGAGGAAGATATCGTAGACGGTCATTCGGCCGGCTCCCTCTTTGCCAGGCCGCCTTCGTCATGCTCCTCTTCCGGCAGGCATGCTTCGGCTTCCTCATCCCAGCGTTCGGCCATGGCGCGCGCCTTGATGAGATTGGTTGCGCTCATGACTTCTTCCGTCCCTCCCCATCCCACAAGTTCGCGGGCAATCAGCAGCGTTTCGGGGAAATAGGCTCGTACCTGCTCGAAATCGTGCAGCACGGCGATGACTGTGCGTCCTTCCTTGTTCCATCGCAGCACGAGGTCGAGAAGATCGCGTGTCGTGCGCTGATCGATCGCCGTGAACGGTTCGTCCAGCAATATGACGCGGGCATCCTGCAGCAGCAGCCGCGCAAAGAGGACGCGCTGGAACTGCCCGGCCGAAAGCGAGCCGATATGTCGGCTTTCGAAACCGGAGAGCCCGACGATGCCGAGCGCCTCGCGCGCCCGTTCGGCATCCTTTCGGGAGACTTGGCCGAAGGCGCCGGCATTCTTCCAGGCGCCGAGCATGACAGTATCGGCAACCGAAATCGGAAAGCGTCTGACCATCTCGGCCGCCTGCGGCAGATAGCCGAAGTCGTTGCGCGTCAGCGCGCCGCGATCGATCGAGCCCGCCGCCGGCCGCAATTCGCCGACGATCGCTTTCAGAAGCGTTGACTTGCCTGCCCCGTTTGGCCCGGCAATCGCCGTCAGGCTGCCGGCGGCAAAGCCGCCCGAGATATGGTGCACGGCTGGGTGACGCTCATAGGTGACGGTGAGATTGCTGAGACGGATCAGATCGTTCATGCCAATGCCACCGCCCAGCCGATGGCCGTCCAGAGCACCACAATGCCGATCGCCACATAGGCAAGGCGCGTCAAGGCGGAGCGCGCCATAAGGGACGGCGCGAAAGGATCACGATCAAAAGGCATTCTGGGGCTTTTAATAATGTAATAACATTACATCTAGTAGCCGATGAAATACGGCAAAAAAGAGGCGAAGTGTGGATCGATGGTGGTTGAGCACCGGCAATTGGCGCTCCCTGTCAATAATGCTATAAATAGCGCATTATCTGTTATTCATCGGCCTGACTTGACGGGAGAGATGCTTATGAATGTTTCTATCGGCGAGCGTTGGGAAAAATTCGTGGAGAAAACGGTGGAAGAGGGACGTTATAGCTCCGCCAGTGAAGTGGTACGGGAGGGTCTCAGGCTCGTGGAGGAACGTGAGACGAAAATTGCGGCCTTGCGGCATACTCTGGAGGCATCGATCGCTCGTGGAGGCGATATATCCGACGAGGAGCTGGGTGCCGCTTTGGAAGCTAAGGCTGCTGAACTGGCAAAGGAAGGTTATTAGGTGGCTCGGCTTCGTTATACAGCCGACGCTCAAAGTAATATTCTTGATATTCTCATATATATAACGCGCCAAAGTGGCAGCCAAAAAGTCGCTTTGAAATTTACTGAGCAACTGCGTCGCAAGTGCGCAAATCTTGCGGCTTTGCCAGGCCAAATAGGCCGCCTGCGGCCAGAGCTAAGAGACGATATGCGCAGCTTTGCATTTCGTGGTTATGTAATCTTCTTCCACTATATCGATGGTGTCTTCGAGGTTTTGAATGTGCTCGAGGGACACCGCGATTTCGATACTCATTTCATCGAAGAAGAATAAAGCAGGAGCGCCTCTGAGGCGCTCCGCTTCTTCCATCTGGATAATATCAGAGCTGCTCGATCATCGCGGCTGCACCCGAGACCGTCGCCTGGCCGGGGCTTTCCTCGATGTTGAGCGTCTGGACCACGCCGTCTTCCACCAGCATCGAATAGCGCTTCGAGCGGACGCCGAGACCGCCGGCGGAGAGGTCGACGTCGAGACCAAGTGCCTTGGTGAAGGAGCCGTCCCAGTCGGCAAGGAAATGGATCTTGCCGAGGCCGCCTGACGATTGCGCCCAAGCGCCCATGACGTGCCAGTCGTTGATGGAGACGACCGCGATGTCGTCGATACCCTTGGCGAGAATGGTGTCGCGGTTTTCGAGGAAGCCCGGCAGGTGATTGAGCGAACAGGTGGGCGTGAAGGCGCCGGGAACGGCAAAAAGCACGACGCGCTTGCCGGCAAAAAGCTGCTCGGTGCTGATCTCGACCGGGCCGTCGGCGGTCTTTTCCTTGAAGGTGGCGTCAGGCAGCGTGTCGCCGATGGCGATAGACATGGTTCTCTCCTTGGGTCGTGGTTTCGGGGCGCTCGAACGGCCGCCGATGGCATGAAGGCGGTTTCGCGAACTATAGATCCGGACTATTCGAGCGCAAGTGTGGTTTCCATCGCCCGATCGCCGTCGACCACCAGAATGCCCCAGCTCTTGCCCTTCGGATCATAATTCTTCGGCAGCTTGCCGACCTCGATATCGGTCGAGAAACTGCTCCCATCCCGCTTTGCATTGATTTGCTGGAAGAAGACATAGCCCGACGGTCCCGTCACGTAGATCGTCGGCGCGTCGCCGGTTGCCTCCGGCAATGTCAGGCGCAGCGAAAGTTTCTTGGCATCGGCGGAGATTTTGTGGCTCTGGATGGCGAAATCGGATGAAGGGGCTTCCGGCAGCAGCGCTTTCGCCGCATCCAGCAGGGCCAGCTCATGCGATGTCGGCTGCTCGCCTGCCGGCAGCGGCAATGAATAATCAGCCTGGAAGGGGATGCAGATCTCCTTGCAGAGACCCACGAAAGCGGTCAGCTTGAGTTTCGCCGGTATCTTGTCGGTAACGCGAAAATCGAGCGGCAAGATCACCGGTGCATCATAGCCGATCTCCTTGATATTGCCGACCGTAATCTGCTTCGGCACGGGATATCCGGCCTTTTCCAGCGTCACGCCACTATCGGGCGCCAGCGTCACCTGGGGCGGAATTCCGCCCTGGCCCGGCTCGCGCCAATAGGTGATCCAGCCGGGTTCCGGTTCGATCTGCAGGGCTGCGCGGATATGCCCTTCCGCGTCCGGCGCCAGCGCTACCAGGCGCATGCGTCCGCCTTGATTGTCCACCCATTCGCTCGTGGCGGCATGGGCCGTTGCGGCGGTGAATAGGATAGAGACGAACAATGCCGAAAGGCGTGCAAGGGTGCTTATTCCAATCATGAAACAAGGATTTAGCGGATTGGATGGCCCGGAGCCAGCACGACAGGAGAGGGAAATGATCATTTTCAGTTGATTGATTTATGACATTGCCCCATCTTGATTATAGGCGGTGCAGTTGCGGACTGCGGTCAGGAGGCACAATGTCCCTATCGACGCTGGAGAATAGACGCGAAAGAGGTTTTCTCGACGGTCAGTTCCTGATCGCCATGCCCGGCGTGGAGGATCGGAACTTCCATCGGACGGTGGTTTATATCTGCGCCCATTCCGATGCCGGTGCGATGGGGTTCGTCATCAATCGGGGCCAGAAGCTGACATTCACCGACGTCCTCTTGCATCTCGAAATGATCAAGGACGACGATGCCATCGTGCTTCCTAAGGTGGCGCGAGATTTTCCCATCCAGACCGGCGGTCCCGTTGAAAGCGGCCGCGGCTTCGTTTTGCATTCCGACGATTACATCAGCGACAGCAGCATTCCGGTCAGTGACGATATCAGCCTGACGGCGACGCTCGATATCGTTCGGGCCATTTCCAAGGGGAGCGGTCCGAAGCGCGCGACAATGCTGCTCGGCTATGCCGGCTGGGGCGCCGGTCAGCTTGAGGCGGAGATCGGCAATAACGGCTGGCTGAACTGCCCGGCGAATGAAGAGCTGATCTTCGATCGCAGCCTCGACAACAAGTATGATCGCGCCTTGGCGCTCATGGGCATCAACGCAGCAATGCTCTCGCCGCACGCCGGCCACAGCTGAGCCGATTTGCGTTATTTCGGAACGAAATAGCGGGTGTGGCGTTTCCCAGGCACGCAACGGCAATTTCGCCGTGCCAGCCAGGGAGGCGTCAGACATGAGCAGCACGACCGACAAGGTGTCCGGTAAGGTGAACGAAATGGCCGGCAAGGCCAAGCAGATGACCGGCAAGGCGACCAACAACAAGGAAATGCGCGCCAAGGGCGCTGCGCAAGAAGCCAAGGGCAAGGTCCAGACCGCCGTTGGCAAGGCCAAGGACAAGGTCAAGGGCGCAGTCGACCGGATGTGACCGGATGCTTGTATTGCCAATCCATGGTCGTTGCTCCGTTTGAATTGACGTTGTAGCAGCGATGTTGGGAGGAAGAGCCTGTTACGGAAACGTGGCAGGCTCTTTGTTCTCGCCAATAGGTCTTTTCGAGGGGAGCATGCGGCTTTTCACCTGTGACCATTGTGGCCAGCCCGTCCATTTCGACAACAGGCAGTGTGTCCGCTGCGGCCATCAGCTCGGCTTCGTTCCCGATCGCCTGGCGATCTATGCACTCGACGCCGATGACGATGCGACGTGGCATCCGGTTTCCGAGCCCGAGCGGCATGTGCGTTTCTGCGCCAATGCCGAACTCGATATCTGCAACTGGCTCGTCGATGCCGACGATCCGCAGCCCTATTGCATCGCTTGCCGCCATAATCGGCTGGTACCGAATACCGGCACACAGCAGGGCATAGACCGCTGGCGGCGTATCGGTCAGGCTCAGAGGCATTTGTTCTATTCCCTGCTGCGCTGGAATTTGCCGCACCCCGATCGGCAGCAGGATCCGGATGGCGGCCTGGTGTTCGATTTCCTTGAGGATGAAGTGCAGGGCGACATCATCGTCCCGGCCAGGACCGGCCACGAGGAGGGGCTGATCGCCATTCGTGCCGCCGAAGCGGATGACGCGACGCGCGAACAGACGCGCACATCCATGAACGAGCCCTATCGCACCTTGCTCGGTCACTTCCGCCACGAGACCGGTCATTTCATCTGGAACAAGCTTGTCCGCGACCGCGGACGGTTCGATGGCTTCCATGCCGTCTTCGGCGACGAGCGCGCCGATTACGGCATGGCGCTTCAGGCCCATTACGACAACGGTCCACCCGCGAACTGGCAGGAGAGCTTCATCAGCGCCTATGCAAGCGCCCATCCATGGGAGGATTTTGCCGAGTGCTTCGCGCATTATTTGCACATCGTCGATACGCTGGAAACAGCGCGTTCCTTCGGCCTGGCGATCGACCCCTATCGCTATCACGACATGGCCGCGGAAGTGGATTTCGATCCCTATAAGGCTGAAAGCGCCGAACAGCTCGTCAATTCCTGGATCCCGTTGAGCGTGGCGATCAATTCGATCCAGCGCAGCATGGGGCAGCCGGATTCCTATCCCTTCATCCTCTCGCCGGCGGTGGTCGCGAAGCTCGACTACATCAGGCAAGTGATTGACGGTCCGTGATCATTACCCTCCCCTTGAGGGGGAGGGTCGGAGCAACGCTCCGGGGTGGGGTGATTTCCGAGCGGGGTCACCCCCGCCCGCGCGTTCCGCGCGACCTCCCCCTCAAGGGGGAGGTGGACTTTGTTGTTAGGCGCGCTTCGTCAGCGGAAAGCGTTCCTTCAATAGACGGAGCACCGAATCCGAGCCCATCGGCGGTCCGAAGATGAAGCTCTGGCCATAGGTGCAGCCGATCTTGGCAAGCTCCAGCGCATCCTCTTCCGATTCGATGCCCTCGGCGACGACGCGCATATTAAGTTCGCGCGCCATGGAAATGACCGAACGCAGCAGGACGGCCTTCTTGTCGCTGTCGTCGCGGACCATGGCCTTGTCAAGCTTGATCGTATCGAAGGGGAAGCGGGTGAGATAGGCGAGCGACGAATAGCCCGTGCCGAAATCGTCGAGCGCCAGACCGATGCCGGCGTCGCGCAGCTTCTCGAGCACGAGCCGCGCCTGTTCCGGATTCTCCATCACCTGCGATTCCGTCAGCTCCAGCTTGATACGGCTTGGGTCGCAATGGGTCTTGGCGAGCAGGGCACGGATATCGTCGTAAAGCTCGTTGTTGAGCAGCTGCACGCTGGAAAGATTGATGGAGACGAACAGCGGCAGGTCGCCGGTCTGTCGCTGCCAGGCCTTCAGGTCATTGGTTGCCTGTTCGAGCGCGAACATGCCGAGCGGGCCGATGATGTCGGACGCCTCCGCGATCGGAATGAATTCCGTCGGCGGAATATTGCCGCGCTTGGGATGCTCCCAGCGCATCAGCGCCTCGAAGCCGGCGACCTCGGCATCTTCCAGGCGGACGATCGGCTGATAGACCAGCGAGAGTTCCTTGCGCTCGACGGCGCGGCGCAGATCGGTTTCGAGCTGCAGCCGGTCGGTACCGAAGCTGCGGAAGGCCGGCTGGAATGGCTCGACGCGATTGCCGCCGGCGCGCTTGGCGCGGTACATGGCGAGTTCCGCATCGCTCAGCATGCCGGCCGCATTTTCCTGCTGGTCGACCCACGATGTCAGCCCGACCGACGCCGTCAGGATGATTTCGCGATTGGCGAAATTGATCGGCACCATGATCGCCTTGCTGATCGCATCGGCAAAATCCGCGACCTTGGCCGGATCGCGTTCGGAAATGAGGATGAGGCCGAACTGGTCGCCGGAAAGGCGAGCGAGCGTATCCTGCGGCTTCATCAGGCGGCGAAGGCGCCGGGTCAGCGCGATGAGAATGTTGTCGCCCGCGGCGAAACCAAGGGTATCGTTGACCAGCTTGTAGCGATCGATATCGATGACCATGACCGTCGGCCTGAGTTGATTGCCATCCGACGCGAGCGTCAGAACGGCCTGCAGGCGGTCGAGGAAGACCTGGCGGTTCGGCAATCCGGTCAGGTTGTCATGCACGGCGTCGTGCAGCAGCCGTTCGACCGAATTCTTCTGCTCGGTAATGTCGACGATCGTGCCGACGCAGCGAATGATCTCGCCGTTCGATCCCAGCACCGGCCGGGCGCGGATCGACAGCCAATGGAAATGCCCATCCTCCGCACGGATGCGGAATTCGTGGTTCAGCCGGCCGCGGCGATGCTCCAGAAGCACGTCGAGAGTCGCGCGGAAGCGGTCACGGTCGTCGGGATGCAGCCGCGGCAGCCAGTTGCGTGCCGCGCCGTGCATGCTGCCGGGGGAAAGGCCGAGCTTCATCGAGATATCGGGCGTCGTCACGACGCGGTCGCGCGCCACGTCCCAATCCCAGACGGTGTCGCCGGAGCCGGTGAGCGCCAGGGATTGCCGCTCCAGATCCGAGAACAGGCCCTGCTGGAAGGCACCGCCGGCAAAGGCGTGCTGCATGACGGTGAAGCCGATCAGCAGGACGATGAGCACGAGGCCGCCGCCGAGTGCGGGCTGGATGATGTCGTTGTCGAGCTTGCCCATGACCGTCATCCAGGCTCCGAACAGCCAGACGAGGATCAGTGCCCAGGCAGGCACGAGCAGGATGGCGCGGTCATAACGGCTGAAGCCGAGATAGATGATCAGCAGCAGGCCCGCCGTCGCCGTCAGCGCCAGCGACAGCCGGGCGATGCCGGCCGCAATCGACGGATCGTAGATCGCCACGCCGAAGAGCAGGGCAAGGCCGAGAACCCAGGCAAGCGTCACATAGCCGAGATGCGCATGCCAGCGATTGAGATTGAGATAGGTGAACAGGAAGATCACCAGGCTCGATGCGAGTGCCACCTCCGCACAGGCGCGCCATATTCGCTGGTCGCCGGAGGTTATGGTGATGAGCTTGCCGAGGAAGCCGAAGTCCACGCAGATATAGCCGAGCACCGCCCAGGCGAGAGCCGCCGTCGCCGGCAGCATCGACGTGCCCTTGACCACGAAAAGGATGGTCAGGAAGACAGCCAGCAGGCCGGCAATGCCGAGCACGATGCCGCGATAGAGCGTGAAGGCGTTGACCGTGTCCTTATAGGCGTTCGGTTCCCAGAGATAGAGCTGCGGCAGGTTCGGCGACGAAAGCTCGGCAACGAAGGTTACGACGGCGCCGGGGTTCAGCGTGATGCGGAAGACATCGGCCTCGTCGCTGGGCTGCCGGTCGAGCGCAAAGCCTTCGCTCGGCGTGATGGCGACGATGCGCTGCGAACCGAGGTCCGGCCAGAAGACTTTCGAGTTCACCAGGCGGAAATGCGGGGCGACGATGACGCGTTCCAGCTGCTCTTCGGACACATTGGCGAGCGCGAAGACAGCCCAATCCCCCTGATGGTTCGGCGAGGAGGATCGTACCTCAATGCGGCGCCGAATACCGTCGGCGCCGGCGGCTGTCGAGACCTGAAATGCCTCACCCTGATTGGTGTAGATCTCGGTCGTCGCCGTCAGGTCGAGTGCGGTGTCGTCGCGGGAAATCTTCACGGGCTCGGCGGCGTGCGCCATACCGACAAAAAGCAGCAGCAGGGCGGCGGCAAGTGTCGCGAGCAGCGCGCCGAACCGCTTGGCGATCGGCATTGTCAGTATCATTCCTGCGGTCATCGCTGGTCGTATTTTCTGTTCGGGTCGGCATCCCCTGCCAACCTGGAAAACATCACATGATCTCGCCACTGACCGTTGATTTTCAGATAACCGCGCAAATGACCTTCCCGCTGGAAACCGGCTTTTTCCAAAAGCCGCATGCTACGCTCATTGTCCGGAATACAGGCTGCTTCAATTCGGTGCAACTCAAGTCCGGAAAAGATATAGGGTATAACCAATTGAAGTGCGGCGAACATATGGCCCTGGCCGGAATAGCGCTCGCCCATCCAATATCCGATCATGCAGCTCTGCGCGGCACCGCGGCGAATATAACCGATCGTAATCCCGCCAACCAGCGTCATGTTTCCCCTGAGGAAAATGAACAGCGGGATGGCCTGGCCGGAACTGTATTCCTGCTTGCCGCGAATGACGCGTGCCCGATAGGCGCCCTCTGTCAGCTCGTCGTGCCGCCAGGTCGGCTCCCAGGGTTCCAGGAAGCGGCGGCTCTCCGCCCGGAGCCTGTGCCATTGGTTGAAATCGGAGTAGCGCGGCAGGCGCAGCAAATATGTGTCGTTTTCGAGTTCAACCGCGTCCGGATGACGTGAGAGAAACCGAAAGACAGATTTTTGCATGCCGCCAAGCACCCCCCCGAGAATTAAACCCATCGGCCCGCGGCGAGCCCTTAGCCGCTTGCGCTTTTGGAAGCAGGTGCCGGCGACGACAATGACGTGATGATGTCTTCCATCGGCGCGAGCTGCTCCAGCGGCCCGATCGCCGAAAGCGTCGGTACTGTATCGAAGAACAGCCGGCCGGCAAGATCCGTCAGACGGTCGATCGTGATGCCTTCCAGGCGTTCCAGCATCTCCTGGTTCGGGATGGTGCGACCATAGAGCATCATCTGCCGGGCGATCTGGCCGGCGCGAGCGGCCGGGCTTTCCTGGCCCATCAGTAGCTGCGCACGGATCTGGGCGCGGGCGCGCTCGATTTCCTGCTGCTGGATGTCATGGGAAGACTTGCGCAGCTCATCGACGATGACGGGCAGCAATTCCGGCAGGTTCTCGCCGCCGGTCGCTGCGTGGATGCCGAAGATGCCGGTGTCGGAGAAGCCCCAGTGGAAGGCATAGACCGAATAACAGAGGCCGCGGAACTCGCGCACTTCCTGGAACAGGCGCGATGACATGCCGCCGCCGAGGATGTTGGCGAGGATCTGCGAACAATAGAAATCGCGGGTGTGATAGGCCCGGCCTTCGAAGCCGAGCAGGATCTGCGCATCCATCAGGTCGCGCGTTTCCCGGATGTTGCCGCCGATATAGCGGGCCGGCTCGATAACGGGCGGCGCGGACGGTTTCGTCGGCAGGCTGGAGAAGCGCTCCTCGACCTGACGCACGAAGCTTTCATGATCGACCGCGCCGGCGGCCACCACAAACATGCGATCGGTCGTGTAGTTGCGGCCGAGATAATGGCGGATCTGTTCCGGCGAGAAGGAGACGACGGTTTCCGGCGTGCCGAGAATGGCACGTCCGAGTGTCTGGCCGCGATAGGCGACCTCGGAAAACTTGTCGAAGACGACATCGTCAGGCGTGTCGTTCGCGGCATTGATTTCCTGCAGGATGACCTGCTTTTCGCGCGCCAGCTCTTCCTCGTCGAAGGCCGACTCCGTCAGGATATCGGCAAGGATATCGACGGCGAGCGGCACGTGATCCTTCAAAACGCGCGCATAATAGGAGGTGGTTTCGGTCGAGGTAGCGGCGTTGACTTCGCCGCCGACATTCTCGATTTCCTCGGCGATCTCGCGGGCGGTGCGCCGCCCCGTGCCCTTGAACGCCATATGCTCGAGCAGATGCGCGATACCGTGTTCTGCTTCAGTCTCGTTACGCGAACCCGATTTGATCCAAACGCCGAGCGCCACGCTTTCGAGGTGTGGCATCGATTGGGTCGCTACTGTCAGCCCGGACGCAAGCCGGGTGCACTCCACTGTCATCGCTTGTCTTTCCGCGTCTGTTATTCGCCGGTCCGGGCGTGCTTGCCGATAAAGTTTTCAACGGCTTTGAGTTCCGGATCGAGAATGTCGAAACGCTCCTCCCTGGTCATCAGACCAGCAAGCCACGTCGGAAGCGCCGGGTCAATACCGGATGCGGATTTTACTGCGGCGGGGAATTTTGCCGGATGCGCGGTGGCAAGCGTCACCATCGGGCTGCTGGGACGCTCGTTCTTCCCGGCGACGAAGACGCCGATAGCGGTATGCGGATCGAGCAGATAGCCTGTATCGGCGAGGGTTTTGCGGATGGTTTCGGCCACCTGCTTCTCGCTGGCCCGACCGGCGCGGAAATCCTTCTTGATGAACTTCACGGCCTCCTCGCTGATCGAAAAGCCGTTCGATTGCTTCAGGCTTTCCATGGCGGCGCGCACCTTGGACGCGTCGCGGCCGTTCGCTTCGAACAGCAGCCGTTCGAAGTTGGAGGAGATCTGGATATCCATCGACGGCGAGGTGGTGGCCTTGACGGAACGCATCTCGTAGCGGCCGGTCTTCAGCGTGCGCGCCAGGATATCGTTCTCGTTGGTGGCGATGACCAAGCGTTCGATCGGCAAGCCCATGCGCTTGGCGACGTAGCCCGCGAAAATATCGCCGAAATTGCCCGTGGGCACGGTGAAGGAAATCTTCCGGTCCGGGCCGCCAAGGGCGACTGACGTGGTGAAGTAATAGACCACCTGCGCCATGATTCGCGCCCAGTTGATGGAATTGACGCCGGAAAGCTTGACCTTGTCGCGGAAGGCGGCGTCGTTGAACATGGCTTTGACCAGGTTCTGGCAATCGTCGAAATTGCCCTTGACCGCCAGCGCGTGAACATTGGCCGCTGTCGAGGTGGTCATCTGCCGCTGCTGTACCGGCGAGACCTTCCCATGCGGGAAGAGAATGAAAATGTCGGTGCGCTCGCGTCCGGCAAAGGCGTCGACCGCGGCGCCGCCGGTATCGCCCGATGTGGCGCCGACGATGGTGGCCCGCTGCCCGCGCTTCTCCAGCGCATAGTCCATCAGCCGCGCCAGCAGCTGCATGGCGACATCCTTGAAGGCGAGCGTCGTGCCGTGGAAGAGCTCCATGACGAAGCTGTTCGGCCCGGTTTGCACCAGCGGCGTCACCGCGGGATGCCGGAAGGTGGCGTAGGCATCGTCGATCATGCCACGGAAGACATCCGCCGGGATCTCGCCATTGGTGAAGGGCGAGAGGACCGCGAAAGCGACCTCCTGGTAGCTCTTGCCGCGAAAGGCACGGATTTCCTTCTTCGTCAGGACAGGCCATTCTCGGGGAACATAGAGCCCGCCGTCGCGAGCAAGGCCGGCCAGAAGGGCGTCGCAGAAGCCAAGGGCAGGGGCTTCTCCCCGCGTTGAAATGTAATCCACGGTCTTAGAATTCCTTTGGTCGCAAAATTGCCTGAGTGATCGATTGAGAGGGTAGAGGAGCGAAGCGACGGCGGCCTGTCTTTTTGCGTCGAATCAGCCGCGTGATTTTCGCGTTTGCGCAAGGCGCGTGGGATCGGCGCCATGCGGCGGCTGTCTATGGCAATGTGCCGATCTCGAAAAGTGAGCCAAAACGGTGTCTACCCAATCGATTTTTCGCTGCGTCGCTGGTATAGACCATCGCCAAGTGTCATAAAAGGCCCGTTTGACGGGCTGCAGGCCGATAATGTGAAATATATGGAGAGGGTGGAATAATAGTGTTTGGCAAGGTTTCGCGTCGTCTTTTCTCCGCTTCGCTTCTGGCATTGCTGACGGGTTGCAGCACTCTCGGTATCGGTGGCAATAGTGAAAAACAGCCGGCAACGGATGTAACGGTTGCGCCGCAAGCCGGGACCGCGACCGCGGCTCCGACCGGTGGTCAGACCTACGTCGCCGGCAAATGCCCGCAGGCTGTCATTCGCGACGAAGACTCGGTCTATCGCGTTTACGCCAAGGGCGCCAAGGACGATCCGAACCAGCTGGCCTATCAAGCCTCGCTCGCGCAGGCGACCCGCCAGTGCACCAGCGACGGCACCAGCCTCGGCATTCATGTCGTCGCGCAAGGGCGCCTGGTTGCAGGCCCGATGGGCAGCTCCGGCAAGGTCACCTTGCCCATCCACGTTGCCGTCATGGACAATGACAAGGCCCTTTACAGCAAGACCATCATGTATACGGCGGAAATTCCGCCGGGCGACACAACGACCCAGTTCCTCTTCACCGATGACGATATCCAGGTTGCCGGCGGTTCCGGCGGCTTCACGATCGTCCAGCTCGGCTTCGACCAAGGCCCGCAGAAGCCTGTAAAGGGCGAGAAGCCGGCCCGCAAGAAGCGTCAGTAAGGTTGGGATCAGGCAGTAGGCAGTAGGCAGTAGGAAAAGATCATCTTGTCCTTGCTACCGTCGGCACCATAGCGGCAACATTTATTGCCTATTGCCTATTGCCTATTGCCTATTGCCTCATAAAACGCCGTCCCATTCAGCCAGCGCCATCACCACACCGGGCAGGTCGGCCATGCGGCTGACGACGGTCTCGGCGCCCGCATCGGTCAGCCGGTCGGCATGCGAAGGATAGGTATGCGACGCGCCGGTGAAGCCGATGACGCGCATGCCGGCGGCTCGCGCCGCCTGGACGCCATGAACCGAATCCTCGACGACGATCGTATTGGCCGGGCTGACATTCATCTCTCTGGCGCCGTGCAGGAAGATGTCCGGCTTCGGCTTCACGCGGTCGGCGCCGAGATCCTTGGCGGAGTAGATATGCGGCGCAAACAATTTGATGTAGCCGACTTTGGTCAGCATCATGTCGAGGCGCGCGGCGCTGGAGTTCGAGCAGATGCAGCGTGGCATCGGCAGTCGCGACAGTGCAAGCGGAACGCCTGGTATCGCCTGAACCTCATTGGCAAGCTTCAGGTCGAGCAGCTTTTCCGACTTGTCGAGCAAGGACGCGGAGAGCGGGATGCTCGCCTCGCGCTCGACTTCGAGCAGGATGTTGTGCCAGGTCATGCCGGCGAAGCGTTCACCCATTTCCTCGGTGCTGATCGGGTAGCCCGCATCGGTCAGCAGTTTCGATTCGACCTGTGCCGCGATGATTTCCGAATCGACCAGAACGCCGTCGCAGTCGAAGATGATGAGGTCGAAGCTGTTGCTCATGAGAGTTGCTGCCTTTGATATGGGCTGAATTCGGCATGCTTCACGGAAGGCCGTCGGTGGCTCGGAGCATGCTCTGGAAAATGACGGTGGGGCTTTACACGATATGTCGCCAAAGCTCAACCAATTGGCCGGCATGGCTGCGCTGCAGTTAGCGAAAGGGTCGAAATGTACAAAAGAGGTGATGACTTTTGCTTGCCGCTCGACATCCGGCAGGCCCGCCTTTAAGGATCGGCCATGGCCAAGGAGCGCGACGACACCATTGCCAGCCGCATCAGCAGGGTGCTTGCCGACCGCATCATCCGTGGAGAGATCGCGCCCGATGCCCGCCTGCGGCAGGATCACATCGCCGAGGAGTTCGGCACCAGCCATGTGCCGGTGCGCGAAGCGTTCCGGCGGCTGGAGGCGCAAGGACTGGCGATCAGCCTGCCGCGCCGCGGCGTTCGCGTCGCCTCCTTCGATCTCAAGGAAGTCCGCGAGGTCGCGGAAATGCGGGCGGCACTCGAAGGCCTTGCGCTCAAACATGCGGCCCCGCACCTGACGCCTGCCATTCTCGATGAGGCGGAGCAGGCGACGCGCGATGGCGACGCCGCCGGCGATGTCCACGCCTGGGAGGAGGCCAATCGCCGCTTCCACCGGTTGATCCTGGCGCCATGTGGCATGGCGCGGCTGCTAGCCGCCATCGATGACCTGCACGCCGCCAGCGCTCGCTTTCTCTTTTCCGCCTGGCAATCCGGCTGGGAGAAGCGCACGGATCACGACCACCGCGCCATTCTGGCGGCGTTGCGCCAGGGGCGGGCCGACGAGGCGGCGGCGATCCTGCAGAAGCATGTGCAATGGATCGGCCGCGCGCCGGTGCGCACGCCCTCGGGATCGACGCGCGAAGCCTTCGCAATCGTCGGCTAACTGCCTCTATAAATCATGGGCGATTTCGCGCTAGGCTAGTGGGTTTTTAGCCTACAGCGCCGCGCATCATATATGATGCGCAAAGGTCGCTGTAGCACTTTAAATCTGCTGCATAATTTTATCCTTAAATCGATTCCGATTTAAGGAATTATGCAGTAGGGGTGTCACTCGTCTCGAGCGGAAAGAGTGCCAGAAAGCGGCGCTCGCCCTCGGGTGTGAAGAAGATCGAGCGGCTGTTTTCGGTTCGCCGCGCCCAACCATTGTCGAAAAAGTTTGAAAGCAGTGCCTTGCCAAGGCTGCCGGCCAGATGCGCCCGTCGCTCGCTCCAATCCAGGCAGGATCGGCAAAGCGGACGGCGGTTGGAGCGCAGCCCGGAGACATCGATGCCGATCGATCCCAAATGCTTCTCGCCTTGCGTCGTCAGGCTGAGACCTTCGCCCATGACGGAAATCGATCCGGCCTCAACGAGGCTGTCGAGCATGCGCACGCCGTAATCGCCGGCAAGGTGGTCGTAGCAGATGCGCGCCTTGCGCAGGGCCGGTTCCTTCGGGCCGGGGCGGTGGCGCAGATGTCCGCGGCTTGCGGCAAAGCCCATGATCCCTTCGAGCAGCTTGCCGACGCGATCGTCGGCAAGCGCGAAGTAGCGATGGCGGCCCTGCTTGCGTTGCGCCAGCAAGCCGCCCGCTTCGAGCTTGGAAAGATGGGCGCTTGCGGTCTGCAGCGTCACGCCGGCGGCACCCGCAAGTTCCGTTGCCGTCAATGCGCGGCCGCCCATCAGCGCCGTCAGCATGTTCGCCCGCGCGGGATCGCCGATCAGCGAGCCGATCTGCGCAATGTCAGGACCTTCTTTCATACTTCGATCGTAACCGAAGCATCTCCGTTCCGCAATGTGCGAAAACATCGTCATCAGCAAAGGAGAAAGCCAATGATCACCTGTCTCATCCGCTATCAGATCGACCCGTTCAAGCAGGAAGCCTTCGCGGAGTATGGCAAGGCCTGGGGTCAGGTCATCCCGCGCAACGGCGCGGATCTGATCGGTTACTTCGCGCCGCATGAGGGTTCGCTGACGACGGCCTACGGCATCTACAACATCGAAAACCTGGCCGCCTATGAGACCTATCGAAAGAGCCTCGCCGCCGATCCGCTGGCGCGGGCCAATCACGATTTCTCCCGCCGCGAGCGTTTCATCTTGCAGGAGGATCGTATTTTCCTGAAAAATATATCCTTGCCACATGCTCCGAGGATATCGCCATGATCGCAGTTATTTTCGAAGTCGTCCCGCATCCCGATGAACGTCAGCACTATCTCGACATTGCCGGACGGTTGCGCTCCGAACTCGAAACCATCGACGGCTTCGTCTCCATCGAACGCTTCGAAAGCCTCAGCCAGCCGGGCAAGATCCTGTCGCTTTCCTTCTGGCGCGACGAGGCCGCCGTTCGTGAATGGCGAAACCGCGAGGCCCATCGCGCCGCGCAGAAAGCGGGCCGCAAGACGGTATTTGCCGATTATCGTTTGCGCGTCGCGCAAGTGCTTCGCGACTACGGGATGACGGAACGGGCCGAAGCGCCCGATGACAGCCACGCAGTGCACGACATCCAAAGCATGTCGCGCAAAAGTGTGTAGCGGTTTTGCGACAACGATATGCGCAAAATCAAAGATCTAAAGCGCGAGAAGCGAATCTGAAAGATCGCCACGCGCTTTAGGGCTTTCAAGACGATAGCGCCTTTCGACGAGGCCCGCATTCCCGGGAACTTGTTCGAGAATTTGGAAAATATGCCGCCGCTTTAGCCTTTGGTAACCAAGTTAGGTAACCATAACACTCAATTAAGAACACCGAGTAAGTGTAACAGCGAGTATCACATGGCGTCAGTTTTCCCGCTTGCCGACCTCAGGACCTCCGCAGTTCCGGGTTCCTGGATCGACACGATCATCAAGGGCGATTGCGTGGCCGCTCTTGAAGCACTGCCCAATCAATCCGTCGACGTCATCTTCGCCGACCCACCCTACAATCTCCAGCTTGGCGGCACACTGCATCGTCCGGACCAGTCGCTGGTCGACGCCGTCGATGACGAGTGGGACCAGTTTGCCTCCTTCGAAGCCTATGATGCCTTCACTCGCGCCTGGCTGCTTGCCTGCCGCCGCGTGCTGAAGCCGACGGGCACGATCTGGGTCATCGGCTCCTATCACAACATCTTCCGCGTCGGCGCGACCATGCAGGATCTGAACTTCTGGATTCTCAACGACATCGTCTGGCGCAAGACCAATCCAATGCCGAATTTCAAGGGCCGCCGCTTCCAGAACGCCCATGAGACGATGATCTGGGCGAGCCCGAACGCCAAGGCGAAGGGCTATACCTTCAATTACGATGCGATGAAGGCCGCCAACGACGACGTGCAGATGCGCTCCGACTGGCTGTTCCCGATCTGCAACGGCAATGAGCGGCTGAAGGGCGACGACGGCAAGAAGGTGCATCCGACGCAGAAGCCGGAAGCGCTGCTTGCCCGTGTTATCATGGCTTCCTCCAAGCCTGGCGACATCATCCTCGATCCCTTCTTCGGATCGGGCACGACGGGCGCCGTTGCCAAGCGCCTCGGCCGTCATTTCGTCGGCATCGAGCGCGAGCAGGATTATATCGATGCGGCAAGTGCCCGCATCGCCGCCGTCGAGCCGCTCGGCAAGGCGGAGCTGACCGTCATGACCGGCAAGAAGGCCGAGGTGCGCGTGGCTTTCAACGTGCTCATCGAGAGCGGCCTGATCAAGCCTGGCCAGGTGCTGACGGATGCGAAGCGCCGCCATAGCGCCATCGTTCGCGCCGACGGCACGGTTGCCTCCGGCGGCGAGGCCGGTTCTATCCATCGCCTTGGCGCGAAGGTCCAGGGCCTTGATGCGTGCAACGGATGGATGTTCTGGCACTTCGACGACGGCAGTTCCCTGCGCCCGATCGACGAACTCAGGGCGATCATCCGCAGCGATATGGCAAAGGTGGGGTAAGCCTCAGTCATTTCCCAGAAGCATACCCGCTTTCTTCCGTCGTGTACCTCCAGTTAGGGAAGAAGGTGAAACGCCCAGGGCCTTGCCGGATATGTCGTCCGGCAAGGCCCTGGGCGTCTTTAGTTTCAGATCTCAGAATTCCTGATAGTCCGTGACGTCGACGCGCACGACGCGGCCGTCTTCGTTGAACGTAATCGTTTCCTCGCCTTCGCGGATCAGCGGCTTGCCCGTCTTGCTGTTGGTGGCGCGAACCGACCAGACGGCACGGCCAGAAAGCGGCGTCAATGTCTCCACCAGGGAGTTCGATGCCGTCTGATCGGGATAGGTGTCGAAATAGCCGCGGAACGCTTCCATGATTGCCGCGCGGCCGGCAAGACTGCCGACACCGTTGGAGACGTAGGTGGCATCCTCGGCGAAGAAGTTCTCGATCGCCTCATAATCGAGGCGATTGATGGCGTCGTGGAAAAGATCGATGCGTTCTGCGGGATCGAAGATCATCGGCTCAAACCTTTATGCTATGGGCGGCGAGATCGCTGCGCAGCTTCTCGGCACCGGTGAAGTGAACTGCATGCCAGCCGGCGGCCCGTGCGCCTTCGACGTTCGGATAGGAATCATCGATGAAGATCGTCGAAGCCGGATCGAGGTCGAAGCTCCTCGCGTGGGTATCGTAGATCGCGACATCCGGCTTGATCAGCCCGATATCGCCGGAAACCGTAACGCCGCGCGGCTTATTGAGGAACGGATAGCGCAGCTGTGCCTCGCGAAACGTATCGGAGGCGAAATTGGTCAGCATGGTGACGTCACGTCCCTCAGCGATCAATCCTTCGAAGATCGCGACGCTGTCTTCGTAAGGATGCGGGACCATCTCGTGCCAATATTTGCGGAAGGCGCGGATCTGCTCTTCGCGCTCGGGATGGTCGGCGATCAGCAAGGCTTCTGCATCTCCCCAGGTGCGGCCGCGATCCTGCTCGAGGTTCCATTCATGGGTGCAGACGTTGGCGAAAAACCACTCGCGCTCGGCATCGTCCGGAATGATGCGGCTGTAGGGAAGGCTTGGATCATAGTGAAGCAGAACCTTGCCGATATCGAAAACGATGTGCCGTATTTCCGTCGTCATGAATGAATTCCTGATTTTTAGCCTATGCGCATTTTTGCGAACGCATTGGGAATAGCCTGAGCGATCGCTTTTTTCATGACTGTCGGCAGGGCCTGCCCTTCAAGATTTGTAACCGGCGCCCACCATCCGTCATGGTTGTCTTTCTCGGAAACGGCCTTCGCCCGCCAGATCGACAGCCGCAGCTCGAAATGCGTGAAGACGTGCGTCACCGTGCCCGCTGGCTGCCAGTCGGCCGGGAAGGGGGCTGCCTCACTGCCGGTCTCGCCGTCGATGCGCGCCGTCCACCCCGTCGTCGGCACTTCGGTCATCCCCCCAAGCAGGCCGCTTTCGATGCGGCGCCGCAGAAAGATTTCGCCCTCGTCGTTAACGGCGACGAAGGCCGCTCCGTGGCGCACTGGCCTGTCCTTCTTGGCGGCCTTGACCGGGAAACGCTCGGGATCGTGCCCGGCCAGCGCCTGACAGGCGCCGTTGAAGGGACAGAGCGAACAGACCGGGCGCTTCGGCGTACAGATCGTCGCGCCGAGATCCATCATCGCCTGAGCGAAATCGCCCGGCCGGTCGGCTGGTGTCAGCAAGGCGACCTTCTGCTTCATCAGTGGCTTGGCGCCGGGCAGGGGCGTCGAAATCGCGTAGAGGCGGGAAATGACCCGCTCCACATTGCCGTCCATCACGGCTGCCTGGCGATTGAATGCAATGGCGGCAACGGCGGCAGCGGTATAGTCACCAATGCCGGGGAGGGCTCGCAACCCATCCTCGGTATCGGGAAAGCGGCCGTTGTGGCCTGTCGCCACCGCCTCGGCGCATTTCTTCAGGTTGCGGGCGCGGGCGTAATAGCCGAGCCCCGCCCAGGCGGCCATGACGTCGTCGTTCGCGGCTGCAGCGAGATCGTTGACCGTCGGCCAGCGCTCCAGGAATTTCGCGAAATAGGCTTTGACCGCCGGTACCGTCGTCTGCTGCAGCATCACTTCCGACAGCCAGATGCGATAGGGATCGGGTTTGACGCCGCGTGCCGCCATGGGCGGTGAGACGCGCCAGGGCAGGTCGCGATGGTGTCGGTCGTACCAGGCAAGCAGGGATGCGGCCGTGGGGGATGCTTGTGATGAAAGATCCATAATTCCCTTCGGTGAAGCGTTTACTCCAGCCTCCTTAGACACAATTGTTTGGTGGGTGAACGTCGAAAAATACGAGGCCTCTTAACAGGGGCCATGAAAGGAGAATCATCATGCTCTTTGAGCTCTTCGATCGTCTGCTAAATGTGAGTCCCAATCTGCAGCTGTTGAACCATTGCGTGTTGGAGATTCTTTTCCTGCTGTCCGCGTATTATATGATTTGGAAGTTGTTGCACACGCAGCCGTTCAAACCTCTCGTAACCTACCTCAAGAAGGAGTTTCAGGCGCAGTCTACGAAGCGCTCTCGCCGATGGCAGCTATTTCATCACGCATTTGGTATGTTTCTGTTTCTCCTTATGGCAATAGGCGTATACATTGTTTCATCGATGGTTTTACTCGTTGCCGCCTGGCACACGGGCCAAAAGGACGTTTTCCCGTTACAACTTCTGGCGCTGGGATTTTTCTTCGTTGGCCTTGTTGTAAGCGCGCTGATGCGTGAGAATGCAAGGAAAGAGTGGACGTCGTTTCGCGCCCTTTTTGCAAATGGAAGAGGCGGGTCACTTTGACGTTCCAACCGAAGATAATGGCTTGTTGCGATTACGAGAAGCGGACAGCCACGTCGAAATGAGCGAATATGGCGTGTTGAAAATGTCGCGTCGTGGCGTACGGCAGATTTCCGAGCTGACCAACGGCATCGTCGATCCGGTGCTGGCAAAGCGTGCCGGCATCAACACGACGCTGCTCGGCTGCTGGGATGAGATCGCCGGCGAAGACTTTGCCGACTGCACGCGGCCGGAAAAGATCGCCTGGGCGAAGCGAACCGGCCCCGGCATGGACGACCGCTATCAGCCGGGCGTGCTGACGATCGCCTGCGAGGGCGCCCGCGCGCTCTTTTTGACCCATGCGCAGGGTGAGCTCATCCAGCGCATCAATAGCTTCTTCGGCTTCTACGCCGTCAATCAGATCCGCATCGTGCAGAAGCCGGTCTCCGTCGCGTCCAAACGTTCCCGCACGCCGCCTCCATTGAAGGGTGAGGCGGCACGCAAGCTGGCCGACATGATGGATGGCATCGAGGATGAGAAGATCAGGGCTGCCGTTCAGCGTTTGGGCACGGCGATGGTGTGGAAGCGGGGTAGGACGTAACGGACTGAGATATCAAAATCGAATTGGATATCTGTTCCCGACTTGCTATATCTGTATAGCACGATGGAGTTAAACGCGATGTTGGCCCTAAGGCTTCCGCCGGAAATTGAAGCAAGACTCGATGAACTCGCCAAGCGTACCGGGCGCAGCAAAAGTTTCTATGCGCGCGAAGCAATTCTTGAGCATCTTGATGATCTTGAGGATATCTATCTGGCGGAGAAACGTCTGGAAGAGTTTCGCCGCGGCGAGAATGGCAGCGTTTCGCTGGCCGAACTGATGGCGCGGTATGGCGTGGCGGATTGAGTTTCAACGAGCTGCCGAGCGCGAACTGGACAAACTTGGGCACGAGGCTTCCCGCCGGATTTTGAGATTTCTCCATGACCGCGTTGCCAAGCTGGATGATCCGCGCGCCATCGGAGAAGCGTTGAAAGGCTCGGAGCTCGGCAATTTCTGGAAATACCGAGTGGGGGATTATCGAGTGATCGCGCACATCGAAGATAGTACCGTTCGGATACTGATTGTTCGAATTGGAAATAGGCGCGAAGTCTATCGAAAATAATCCGAAACAAGGCCCCATCGACGGCTTGAGACGATTCCGACCAAAATTTAACCTCTCCGTCTTTGCCAGGTCACAATTCTTTGAAGAAAGTTGGTCAACCGTGCCTTGTTAGCGGCAAGCTGCCGTTATATCGCATGAATATTCGAAGACCTCTTTCAACGACGGGTGACTCTATGCCGATGTCCGACATGCTCTTGACCAAACGCCATCTGCTGGGCGGCTCTGCCGTTGCAGCCCTTTCCGTGGCGTTCTCTGCCTTCGCTGACACTGCATCCGCCGCAACCGCCGAAGACGAAGTGCCGCTGTCGGACGGCAATGTCGACATGAACGAAGTGCTGAAGCCCGGCCCGCTGCCGGAAATCGCGTTCGGCAAGGAAGATGCGCCCGTCAAGATCGTCGAATACATGTCGCTGACCTGCCCGCACTGCGCGCATTTCGCCGTCACGACCTTCGACACGATCAAGCAGAAATACGTCGATACCGGCAAGGTCCGCTTCATCATCCGCGAATTCCCGTTCGATCCGCGTGCCGCCGCGGCCTTCATGCTGGCCCGTTGCGCCCCGCAGGAACAGTACATGCCGATGGTCGAAATGCTGTTCAAGCAGCAGATCGCCTGGGCTTCGCCCGATGTCGATGGCCGCGCCGCATTGCTGCAGATGTCGAAACTCGCTGGTTTTACTGAGGATAGCTTCACGAAATGCTTGACGAACCAGAAGCTTCTGGATGATGTCAACTCAGTACGGGAACGCGCAGCCAAGGATTTCGGCGTCAATGCAACGCCGACCTTCCTGATCAATGGCAAGCGCTACGCAGGGGACATGTCTGTTGGTGCCATGTCGAAACTTATCGACAGCCTGCTCTGATCCGCGCCTTTTTTCATCACAGGCGGGCGGCCGAGGTCGTGCGCCTGCTTTCTATTACCTCCCCCTCGAAGGGGGAGGTCGCGCTGAAAGCGCGGGTTGGAGCGATTTCTGGGGTGAACGCATGATCACCCCACCCCGGACCTTTGGTCCGACCCTCCCCTTCAAGGGGAGGGTGGAGATCACCCTATGAAATTCAACAGGCTGAGACTTGTCGGCTTCAAATCCTTCGTCGAACCGGGGGAGTTTGTCATCGAGCGTGGCCTGACCGGCGTCGTCGGGCCGAACGGCTGCGGCAAGTCCAATCTCGTCGAAGCGCTGCGCTGGGTAATGGGCGAGAATTCCTATAAGAACATGCGCGCCTCCGGGATGGACGACGTGATCTTTTCCGGATCCGGCAATCGCCCCGCCCGCAACACCGCCGAAGTCGGCCTTTACCTCGACAACAGCGATCGCACCGCGCCGGCAGCTTTCAACGACAGCGATGAGATCCAGGTCACGCGCCGCATCGAGCGCGAGCAAGGCTCGGTCTATCGCATCAACGGCAAGGAGGCCCGCGCCAAGGATGTGCAGCTGCTGTTTGCCGACGCCTCCACCGGCGCCCGCTCGCCCTCCATGGTCGGGCAGGGGCGTATCGGCGAGCTGATCCAGGCGAAGCCCCAGGCGAGGCGCCAACTGCTGGAAGAGGCTGCCGGCATTTCCGGCCTGCATTCGCGCCGGCACGAAGCCGAGCTGCGCCTGCGCGCCGCCGAGAGCAACCTAGAGCGGCTGGATGACGTGACGTCGCAGCTCGAAAGCCAGATCGAAAGCCTGAAGCGTCAGGCCCGGCAGGCCAACCGCTTCAAGACGCTCTCGGCCGATATTCGCGCCCGCGAAGCCATGCTGCTGCATATCCGCTGGGTGCAGGCGAAGGAAGCCGAGGCCGAGGCCGACAGTGCCCTGAACCAGGCAACGGTGCTGGTCGCCGAAAAGGCGCAGATCCAGATGGAGGCGGCAAAGGCGCAGGGCATCGCCAGCTTCAAGCTGCCGGAGCTGCGCGATGACGAAGCGAAGGCCGCCGCCGCCCTGCAGCGTCTGCAAATCGCCCGCTCGCAATTGGAAGAGGATGTCAATCGCATCCTGCGGCGGCGTGATGAATTGATCCGACGCCTGGCGCAGCTGGCCGAGGATATCAGCCGCGAGCAGCGCCTTGTCGCCGACAATGCTTCCATTCTTGCCAAGCTGGATGCCGAAGAAGCCGATCTCACCGACATCCTTGCCGATTCCGGCAGGCTTGCCGAGGAGACGCGTATCGCGTTTGAGGAAGCGGCCACCAAGCTCGCCGACAGCGAGCGCATCTTTACCGCCCTGACCGCCGAACGCGCCGAGACCGCCGCCGCCCGCAATCAGCTGGAGCGCGCCATCCGCGATCTGGCCGACCGCAAGATGAGGCTGGAACGACAGGCGGACGAAGCGAACCGCGAGCTTGCCGCCATCGACGAGAAGATGGCCGATCTGCCCGATCCCAGCGAAAAGCGCGATATGGTCGAGGCGGCGGAAAATGTCGTTGCCGATGCGGAAGGCGAGATCCAGCGCGTCGAAGCGGTTCTTGCCAAGGCGCGCGAAACCGAGGCGCTGTCGCGCGGACCGGTCGAGCAGGCACGGGCGCGTCTGAACGCGCTCGAGACCGAAGCGCGGACCATTTCCAAGATGCTGGCGGCGGGCGATACCTCAGGCGCTTTTTCACCGGTTGCCGAAGAGCTGCGCGTCGACCGCGGCTTCGAGACCGCACTTGGTGCGGTGCTCGGGGATGATCTGGAATCCTCGCTCGATTCCGAGGCGCCGGTCTATTGGTCCGACAATGGCAGCGGCGCCACCGATCCGGCTCTGCCAGAAGGCGTTGCACCCTTGATCACCCATGTCGGCGCGCCGGCGGCATTGACGCGGCGCCTGCGCCAGATCGGTATCGTTTCGGCTGAAGACGCGTCGCGATTGATGCCGGCGTTGAAGCCTGGACAGCGGTTGGTCACCCGGGACGGCGCGGTTTTCCGCTGGGATGGTCATGTGACCGGCGCCGATGCGCCGAGTGCCGCTGCCTTGCGGCTGGCGCAGAAGAATCGCCTCTCCGAGCTGGACGCAGAAGCCGAGCTCGCGCGCGATGTGCTTGTGGAGGCTGAAGAGCGTCTGTCGGCCGCCGCCGAGGCGATCAGAGCCGAAGAGGGACATCTGGCCACTGCCCGCGACGCCAACCGGCTTGCGGCCCGGCATCTGGCCGAGGCGCGCGAAGCGCTCGCCGCCGCCGAGCGGGCCTCCGGCGACCTCATCCGTCGCCGCGATGTCGTCGTCGAGGCCGTCAGCCGGTTGCGGGAGCAGCTTGAAGATGTGGCGATGCAGGATGAGAATGCCCGCATCGAACTGGTAGACGCGCCGGATCTCGACGGTATCGATGTGAAGCTGCGCGACCAGCAGGCGGAGGTCGCGACGGATCGCGGCGCGCTCGCCGAAGCGCGTGCCCGGCATGAAGGCCTGAACCGGGAAAACGAGGCGCGGCAACGCCGCCTCCTGGCGATCCGGCAGGAGCGTGATACCTGGCGCCAGCGCGCGGCCAGCGCCGAGGAGCATATCCAGACGCTGCGCGACCGTGAAGAGGAAGCGCGCGAAGAAGCGGCCGAACTCGATCTCGCCCCCGATGAATTCGACGATAAGCGCCGCGCCTTGATGAACGAGCTGCAGAAGGCAGAGGAGGCGCGCCGCCGGGCTGCCGACCGCCTTGCCGAAGCGGAAGTCGTTCAGCGCGAGGCCGATCGTCATGCGACGACGGCCCTTTCCGAACTGGCGGAAAGCCGCGAGAAGCGTGGTCGGGTCGAGGAGCGGCTGGTCTCTGCCCGCGAGCGTCGGCAGGAGAGCGAACTGCGCATTCGTCAGGCGCTCAATGTCGAGCCGCACGAGGCTATGCGCCTGACCGGCCTTTCGGCAGTGCAGAACGTGCCGGATCTGCGTGAGGTCGAACGCGAGCTGGAACGGCTGAAGATCGAACGCGAGCGTCTTGGTGCCGTCAATCTGCGCGCCGAGGAGGAGAGCAAGGAGCTGACGGAGCGGCTGCAGGCCCTGATCAAGGAACGCGATGACGTCATCGACGCCATCAGGAAGCTGCGCGGCGCGATCCAGAGCCTCAACCGCGAGGGCCGCGAACGTCTGATCGTTGCCTTCGACATCGTCAATGCGCAGTTCCAGCGCCTGTTCACCCATCTTTTCGGTGGCGGCACGGCCGAACTTCAGCTCATCGAGTCGGACGATCCGCTGGAGGCGGGCCTGGAAATCCTCGCCCGCCCGCCGGGCAAGAAGCCGCAGACTATGACCCTGCTTTCCGGCGGCGAGCAGGCGCTGACGGCCATGGCGCTGATCTTCGCCGTCTTCCTCACCAATCCCGCACCCATCTGCGTGCTGGACGAAGTCGATGCGCCGCTCGACGACCACAATGTCGAGCGTTACTGCAACCTCATGGACGAGATGGCCGCCTCGACCGAGACGCGCTTCGTCGTCATCACCCACAATCCCATCACCATGGCGCGCATGGACCGCCTCTTCGGCGTGACCATGGCGGAGCAGGGCGTATCGCAGCTCGTCTCCGTCGATCTGCAGACCGCCGAGCGGCTGCGGGAAATCGCCTGATATTTTCCGTCGCCCGGCGGCAACTTCCGTCAAGGCGTTGATTATCCGGACCAATCCGGGATGAGATTCGTCGCTCCGAAAAGGGTCTTCGGGGGAATTCTCATCGGTAGCCCGTGGGCCGTCGACGCTTTAACCTTTGGCGACAGGCGCCGGCGGCACGGGGAGGATGATTTCGGATGCGACCTTCCAGTCCCTTTTGATCCTGATCCAATTGATGATCATCAGGAACGGCTTCGGCGTGCCGTCCTGACCGGCATAGGAAACCGTAATGTTCATCGGCGCATAGGATTCAGCCATTTCGCGGGTCAATCCGACGACCTTGAGCTTGGAGAAATCGGGCGCAAGCACGACTGGTCCCGACCCGGCGATGTCGTGGAGCTTCCGGTCCACGGCCTCGTTACCCCAAAATCCAGCCCAGTTGCCTTCAGAGGGGATGGCGCTTTTTGCGACCAGAAGCGCGGAAGGTGACTGCCAGAACATGTTGTGCAACGCCTTGAGATCATGCTTGTTCGCCGAATCCATGAGCTGACTGAAATGCGATTTGATCGTGCTCAGCGTCTGAGTGTCCAGCGGATCCTTATGGGCGACTGGCGCTGCCGCCGCTGATCCGGCCGAAAGCACTGCCAAAGCGAAGGCGGCGGAGAGCATTTTTCGCATGTTCAATATCCCTTGCGTTCGTTGATGAGGGGCGAATTCCAAAAAAGAGGAACGGAAAGTCGGGCCGGCCGTGAAACCGACCCGGCACATCCCATTGTTCTTAGCTTTTCCCTTTGGCGGCGTTCGAGGCACCCCAAAGTGAGCCCGGATTGGCGCGATTGGGATAGAGCTCCAGCATGGCGTCGTAGAGCTCACGCGCGGTCGTCGTTGCCTCGTTCAGGCGATTGAAATCGAGAAGATATTGCCGTGTCTCGCCGATGATGCGGGGATCATCGGCGTTTGCCGGCAACTTATGCCCGGCGATCACCGCCCTGGGCTGCAGTGCCTCGAGCTTGTCAAGCGCGGCAATCCATTCAAGCCGGCTCCGCGCATCGGTCTCGCCAAGGTAAAGGTGGATGCCATTGTAGACGACATCCCCGCCGACGATCAGCCCGATCGATGGGGCGTACAAGCAGGTTGAGTGGCTCGTGTCGGTATGCCCGGCGTTCACCACGACAAGCTTATGTCCTTCCAGTTCCAAAGTATCGCCGTCGAGCGGCTCGGCGATCAGCAACCGGTCGGGAATCTGGCCGGGAAAGAGCCTGCGCCAGAAATTGTCGATCGACGCTGGCGACAATTGCGCATGCATGGTCTCGACCACCGCCGGCGTCGCAAGCGCCCTCGCATTGGGAAAACGCTCCAGAAACGGTGCGAGGCCAAAGAAATGATCGCCATGTCCGTGGGTGATATAGATCGTCGTGAGGTTCTTGCCGCTCGCGACGACCCAATCCAGCAAGATCTGCGCGTGCCCGGCTGTAAGAAACGTATCGACAAGGATTGCGTCGCGCTCGCCATGGATGAGCGTCGATGAATTCACCACCCACATCAGCTCTTCCTTGCCAGGCGGCACGTCTCGGCCAAGGCCGGGGCGTTTGATCGTCAGTACATCCCAGTTCAAGCTCGTCTTGGAAAACACGATCACTATCCTTCCAACCAATTGATCTCATTGGATCCGCTCATGTTCGCGATGATCCGAAGGCGCGCTTTGCCGACGGGCGTCCCCAACGAGGATGCCCGTGCCCGCATTCGATCTTCGGTATGATGCGCGTTGGCATGCCGCTCTCTTGACACATGTCCCGAGAGTTGCGATTAATATCGTATGACCGGTTGGTCGGAATTAGTCAAGGGGCCTGAAATGAAATCTCCTGCAGGCGCCAAGCGCGGCCCGAAGCCAAAGCCTGATACGCGTAACAATCTCCTTCAGGTGGGGCTGCGGATGATCCACGCCGAAGGCTATGCGGCGACCGGCATCCAGAGCATCGTGGATGGGGCGAATGTTCCCAAGGCCTCATTCTACAATCATTTTCCGAGCAAGGAGGCGTTCGGAATCGAAGTCATCGATGCCTATTTCGATCGCAACGAGGGCAAGTTGCGTGACTTCTTCTGCAATTCGAATGTCGGGCCGCTGGCCAGGTTGGAGGCTTATTTCGACGATCGCATCGCCGCCTTCAGGGCGAATGGATTTGCGCGAGGATGCCTGCTTGGCAATTTCAGCGCGGAGATCGCCGATCACAGCGAGCTGATGCGCGAGCATCTGGCCGAACATTTGGAAGCGTGGAGCAGTTTCTTTGAAAAATGCATCGCCGAGGCGCAGGAACGGAGACTGATTAGCGACAAATTTCCCGCAGCTTTGCTCGGCCGTTTCGTATTGAACAGTTGGGAAGGCGCGTTGCTGCGTATGCGAGCCGAAAAGAGCGATGCAGCGCTGGTTGAGTTCAAGGAAGTCGTCTTTGGCGGGCTCTTCGCCTAGCGGGATGTCCGGGCTAGATGCCTGGGCGAAATTTCCGTTCGGTCACCATTGCGGTGCGGAAAGCGAGGCTTGCGGAAACCGCTGTCGATGCCGCTTTTCTGCGTATCCCGGCAACATCCCTTGAAAAGGCAAAATGTTTCTCTTATCGACAAGAAATTGCCGTCTTGGCTGCCGTACAGCCGGAAAGCGTGTTAGGTTTCTTTTCGATCAACAACATGGGCGCTGATCCGCCCGGAAGGGAAGTATGTCTGGTTCGGCTGGCGGTATTTTCGATTTCCTCGGAATATTCGCCGTATTGCTGCTTGTCGCCGCCAACGGCTTTTTCGTTGCGGCCGAGTTCTCTCTGGTGTCCGTCCGCCGCAGCCGCGTGACGGAGTTGGTTGCCGAAGGGCGGATGAACGCCAAGGCGCTGCAGAAGGCAGTCGACAATCTCGATGCCAATCTCGCGGCGACACAGCTCGGCATCACCATTTCGTCACTTGCCCTCGGCTGGGTCGGTGAACCTGCTCTTGCTCATCTGCTGGAGCCGCTGCTCAATTTTCTCCCCGGAGCATGGGCCGCGGCCGGATCGCATGCGATCGCCGTCGCCATTTCCTTCATCATCATCACGGCGCTTCATATCGTGCTCGGCGAACTTGCGCCGAAGAGTCTGGCCTTGCAGCGCAGCGAAGGCACCGCGCTCGGCGTCGTGCGGCCGCTCGGCCTGTTTCTCTTTCTGCTACGCCCGGCAATCACCGTGCTCAACGGCCTCGGCAATCTCGTCCTTCGCCTTTTCGGCCTACGCCCCGGCGCCGGCGAGGGCTCGCTGCATTCGCCGGCCGAGATCAAGCTTCTGATCGCCGAAAGCCAGGAGGCGGGCCTCCTGGAACAGGCCCAGCAGGATCTGGTCGAGCGTGTCTTCAACATCGGCAACCGCGATGTCTCCAACATCATGACGCCACGGCTGGAGGTTGACTGGATCGATGCCGACGATACGCCGGAAGAAATGCAGAAAACCATTCGCGACAGCCGCTATGAGCAGCTTCTCGTCGCCCGCGGATCGATCGACGAGCCGATCGGCATGATCCTGAAGAAAGACCTTCTTGATCAGCTCCTGAACGGCGAGCCGCTGAACCCGATGGCCGTCATTCGTCAGCCGCTTGTTGTCCACGAGGCGACGGCGGTCTTCAAGGTGCTCGAAAGCTTCAAGCGCGCACCCGTGCGCCTCGCCATGGTCATCGACGAATATGGCAGCCTGGAAGGCATCGTCACGCAGACGGACCTGCTGGAAGCGATCGCCGGCGATCTGCCTGATATGGAGAACGAAGCCCCTGACGTCGTCGAACGTGCCGACGGATCGCTGCTGATGGAAGGCATGATGCCGGTCTATGACGCCTTTGCGAGGCTGGGACTGCGCTTCAGCGAGGAGGACGTCAATTTCCATACGCTCGCGGGCTTTGCCCTCTACCAGCTCGGCCATCTGCCCGAAGTGGGCGAAAGCTTCTCCTTCGGCGGCTGGCATTTCGAGATCGTCGATCTCGACGGCATGCGAATCGACAAGATTCTGGCTCAACGCGAGCCGCACGCTTAGTCATCTGGAAGCTCGGTCTCGAGGCGAAAACGTTCGAACCGTCGGGTGCTGTGAATGACCCGCAAGCTCCCGGTTTCGATCAATCGATTGAAATCGGAAAGCTTCGCCTCATATTTATTGTGCAACGCAACATTTTGCCGCATTTGTCGATTTTCATTTGTGGCTCAATGAATTAAGTTCAACCGGAGGAGTTGGACGGAGACAATGACGAAGTGGGTCTATACATTCGGCGGCGGCAAGGCCGAGGGAGGCGCCGGCGATTTTGAACGGCTCGGCGGCAAGGGCGCAAATCTTGCTGAAATGTGCAATCTCGGCCTGCCGGTTCCGCCGGGGCTGACGATCGTCAGCGATGTCTGCGCGTTCTACTACAAGAATGGCCGCGACATCCCCGAAGAGCTGAAGCCGCAGGTCATGCAGGGCTTGCAGCGGATGGAAGCCACTACCGGGCGCAAATTCGGCGATACCGAGCGGCCATTGCTGGTTTCCGTGCGCTCGGGCGGCCGCGCTTCCATGCCGGGCATGATGGATACCGTCCTCAATCTCGGCCTCAACGACGCCACGGTGCAGGCGCTCGGCCATGATGCCGGCGACGCCCGTTTCGCCTGGGACAGCTACCGCCGCTTCATCCAGATGTATGCCGATGTGGTCATGGGTCTCGACAATGAGGTCTTCGAAGAGATCCTGGAGGATGAAAAAGCTCGCTTCGGCCACGAGTTCGACACCGACCTGACCGCTGTCGAATGGCAGCATGTGGTCTCGCTCTACAAGACCGTCATCAAGGAAGAATTGGGCGAGGCCTTTCCGCAGGAGCCGGAGGTTCAGCTCTGGGGCGCCGTTGGCGCGGTCTTTGCAAGCTGGATGAACGCCCGCGCCGTCACCTATCGGCAATTGCACAATATCCCCGAGGCCTGGGGAACCGCAGTCAACATTCAGGCGATGGTTTTCGGCAATCTCGGCAATTCCTCCGCCACCGGCGTCGCCTTCACGCGCAATCCCTCGACCGGCGAGAAGGAGCTTTACGGCGAATTCCTCGTCAATGCGCAAGGGGAGGATGTCGTCGCCGGCATCCGCACGCCGCAGAGCATTACGGAGATGGCCCGCATCGCCTCCGGCTACGACAAGCCGTCGATGGAAAAGCTGATGCCCGAGGCCTTTGCCGAGTTCCGGAGCATCTGCACGCAGCTGGAATCGCACTACCGCGAGGTCCAGGATCTGGAATTCACCATCGAGCGCGGCAAGCTCTGGATGCTGCAGACCCGCAATGCCAAGCGAACCACCAAGGCAGCAATGAAGATCGCCGTCGACATGGTCGACGAGGGGCTGATCACGGAAGACGAAGCGGTTTCCCGCATCGAGCCGACGACGCTGGACCAGCTGCTGCACCCGACGATCGATCCGCGCGTCCGCCGCGAGGTCATCGGCTCCGGTCTCCCCGCATCGCCTGGCGCGGCCACGGGCGAGATCGTCTTCACGGCTGAAGAGGCAATTATCGCGGAAGAGGAAGGCCGCAAAGCCATCCTCGTGCGCATCGAGACGAGCCCGGAAGACATTCACGGCATGCATGCCGCCGAGGCGATCCTCACCACCCGCGGCGGGATGACCAGCCATGCGGCCGTGGTCGCCCGCGGCATGGGCATCCCCTGCGTCGTCGGTGCCGGCACCATGCGCATCGACATGCGCAATGAAAAGCTGATCGGCATCGGCATCACCTTGAAGAAGGGCGATATCGTCACGATAGACGGATCCACCGGCCAGGTCCTGAAGGGCGAGGTGCCGATGATCCAGCCGGAACTGTCGGGGGATTTCGGCCGCATCATGGCCTGGGCAGATCGCTCGCGGCGCATGACGGTGCGCACCAATGCCGATACGCCGGCCGACGCGCGCGCGGCCCGCTCCTTCGGCGCCGAGGGCATCGGCCTATGCCGTACCGAACACATGTTCTTCGAGGGCGATCGCATCCATGTGATGCGCGAGATGATCCTCGCCGAAGACGAAAAGGGTCGCCGGGCCGCCCTTGCCAAGCTCATGCCGATGCAGCGCCTCGATTTCACCGGCCTGTTCACCATCATGCACGGCCTGCCGGTGACGATACGCCTGCTCGATCCGCCGCTGCACGAATTCCTGCCGAAAACGGATGAGGAGATCGCCGAGGTCGCCGGCATCATGGGCATGGAGCCGGCCACCCTGCGCCAGCGGGTCGATGCGCTGCACGAGTTCAATCCCATGCTCGGCCATCGCGGCTGCCGGCTGGCGATTTCCTATCCGGAAATCGTCGAGATGCAGGCCCGCGCCATTTTCGAGGCGGCAGTCCTCGCCGCGCGCGAAACGGGGGCTGCTGTCGTGCCCGAGATCATGGTGCCGCTTGTCGGCCTGCGTTCCGAACTCGACTACGTCAAGGCCCGCATCGACGAGGTGGCGCGCGCCGTCATGTCGGAAGCCAGGATGAAGATCGACTATCTTGTCGGCACGATGATCGAGCTACCGCGCGCCGCATTGCGCGCCCATATCATCGCCGAGGCGGCCGAATTCTTCTCCTTCGGCACGAACGACCTGACCCAGACCACATTCGGCATGTCGCGCGACGATGCCGCCGCCTTCATCCCGACCTATCAGCGCAAGGGCATCATCGAGCACGATCCCTTCATATCGCTCGATTTCGATGGGGTGGGCGAACTCATTCGCATCGCTTCCGAGCGCGGTCGCCGCACCCGCAACGACATGAAGCTCGGCATTTGCGGCGAGCATGGCGGCGATCCCGCCTCCATCCATTTCTGCGAGGATATCGGGCTGGATTACGTGTCCTGTTCCCCCTTCCGCGTGCCGATTGCGCGGCTTGCGGCGGCGCAGGCGGCAATCAAGGGACGAGGCTGATTTTCTGAAGATCAGCGGCGCCAGTAGCCGCGATGATATCCCGGGCCGCCGACCACGATTGTCGGTCCCCAGAAGAAATCATCGTTGCTTTCCATGAAGGCCCTTTGATCTGCCCGCCGGCTAAGATCTTGATTCATCAGGCAGTTGGCGAAATTCTCCGACCCGCGCCTGAAGCCGTAGCCGCCGCATCTCGCCTCGTCGGCCGCGCGGATTTCCTCGGCCGTCTGGCAGGAGGAAAGCACGAGCGTAGTGGTGAGGAGGGAGAGGATGGAAGCGGCGATGCGCATGGCTTTATGTCCTGAGTGCAGATGTGCAGGCACGAACTATAGCGCCGCGCGGCATGGCGCGAAAGGCGGATCGGGCCGTAGGCGGGAACGCCTATGCGGCTTCCTTCGGCTTTGCCGGCAATCGCCGCAGCAGATCGACGAAGGCATCGGCAAACCGCAAAAGGTGCTCGGTTTCATCGTCCGGTTGCAGCAACCGGATTTCCGCGCCGTCTTCGTCGAGCGCGGCAAAGAGAGTGCGCGTCGTCGCATCTCCTTCGGGAATGCGGATGACCGCCAGCCTGCGGCAATCGGAGATCAGCCCCGCGGCCGGAAGATCGAACAGGAAGTCGCCGCGTATGGCTGAAGCCGCGTTTCGCACGGCCTCGCAGAAGCCTGGCTCTCCGCCGGAAAAACCTTCGAGCGAAAGCTCCAGTTCCAGGAGTTCCAGCGGCAGGATCGGATCGGCCGCGTCGGTCCCCGCAATGGCCGCTCCCGGCAACCGCTTGCCGATGGCGTCTTGAGAAACTATCGGTTCCATCTCACCAAGTCCTTTCACAGTCTCGATAAAACGCTGAAGAATGGCCTTTTTTGGGAATTTAAGCAAGCGCTCACGTTTTTGGTCTAGGCGTTACTGGTTTCAGCCTTGACGAAACATGGGGCGTTGATGTCGTGACATTCGATTTATTTTCGCCGTTTCTTGATCTAAACATAAGTCGCTTCCTGGGATTCGGTGCATCCGGCTTCCGATCCGACGCGCCGACGAGCCCTTGATGACCATCCGCTTCGACCGTCCCGTTTCACATGCCGCCCGCGCCGCGCGTCTGATCGCTTCGTTTGCCCTGGTGCTCTGCGGCGTGACGCTGATCGGCTATCGCTTCGGGCCGCTGGAAACGCCTTATTTCGTGCTGCTGCTGCTGATTTCTGCCGGCTGCGCCGTGCTTTCGGTGCTGCTGGCGCTGGTCGGCCTTGCACAGCTCTGGCGGAATGCCGCCATCGGCGGCGTCTCCGCCGTCAAGGCGCTCGTCTATGCCGCTTTGCCGCTTGCTATTTTCGGTTTCGGCGCCGAACGCCACTGGAGCCGACCGCCGATCTACGAGATTTCGACCGATCTAAACGAGCCGCCGGAATGGCTGGCAACGCCGGACGCCAGGCAGATGTGGCTGCCGCCGCGCCATCTGGTGACGCAGCAGGAGCGCGAGGCGCAGTTCGACGCCTATCCCGCTTTGATCAGCCGTCGCTACGAGGGGGCTTCCGACCGCGTGCTGGAAGCGGTGCGCAAGGTCGCGCGTGACCGTCACATCACCATCGTCAAGGCTGATGGCGCCGATGTCGCGGATCCGAATGGCAATGTGAAGCCGAAGCGCCGCGCCCGCTCGCGGACCGTCAATCCCGCGCAGAATGACAGTGTCGTCGGCGACGTGCCCGATATCGTCCCGGTGCCGACGCCGCGTCCCTTCCGCGATGGCGTGGCGGAAATCATCCGCCAGAATACCGACGTCATCCTGCAGGGCGAAACCCGCACCCGCATCTTAGGCCTGCCGTGCGACCTGGTGATCCGCATTCGCGAGGAGGCGGAAACGACGCTGGTCGATATCCGCGTCGCCTCCCGCTACGGCCAGAACGATCTCGGCGTCAGCGCCGACCTGGCCGATGGCTACCTGAAGGCGCTGGACGCGGAATTGCTCGGCATCGCCGGAAGCTGAGGCTTGCGCGCCCAAAGGGGAGGGGAAATCGCATATGAGGCATGTCGGCGCCGCAAGCTCCTTCTCCCCGAGGTGGTCCGAAGGACGGGTTGAGACCCGCGGCTCAACCCCGGCGAGGTGGCCCGAAGGGTCGGATGAGGGGGAGTGCGGCAAAGAAATAATTCTTTGAAAAACAAGAATCTTTCTTTCCCGTGGTGACACCCCCTCACCCTGCCCTCTCCCCGAGGGGAGAGGGGGAAATCGTGCCCGCCATTCAAACTTCGGAAATCGCCGATAGCCAGCCGTCCCGGTTCAGGCGGGACGATAGGCCCCGAAAAGCGCCGGCGGCCCGTCGGTTTCCACCTGACCCTTCTCGACCAGATCTTCCAGATGCGCCAGCACCGAAAGGGCGGCCGCTCCATGCAGGCGCGGGTCGGTATCGCGATAGATGGCTTTCACCATGTCCGGGATCAGCCGGTCGCCGGCCTTGATGCGCTCCAGCACGGCGCGCTCGCGCATGCGGCGATGGGTCCGCAATCCTCGCATGAAGGATGCGGGCTCCTTCACCGGCCCGCCATGGCCGGGCAGGAACAGCCGGTCCTCGCGGACAAGAAGCCGCTCCAGCGACGCCATGTAATCCGCCATGGAGCCGTCGGGCGGCGCCACGATCGAGGTCGCCCACGCCATGACATGATCGGCGGAAAAGACGATGCCGGTGCCGTCGAGCGCGAAGCAGGCATGGTTTGCCGTATGGCCCGGCGTCGTGAGCGCCGTCAGCTGCCAGCCGTCTCCGGAGACGCTTTCGCCGTCGGCAAGCACGATGTCTGGCTGGAACTCCATGTCGGAGCTTTCGGCGAAGGGATTGACCTCGCCTTGATGGAGCGGCCGCGCGGCACGATGCGGCCCTTCGCCGACGGTCAGCGCCCCCGTCGCCTCCTTCAGCCTTTTCGCAAGCGGCGAGTGATCGCGGTGGGTGTGGCTGACGAAGATATGCGTGACCTCGCGCCCCTTCAGCGCCGCCATCAAAGCGGCGAAATGCGCCTCATTCTCCGGACCGGGATCGATGACCGCGACGGAAGAGCCGCCGACGATATAGCTGTTGGTGCCGTGAAAGGTGAAGGCGCTGGGATTGTTGACCGTCATCCGCTCGATGCCGGGCGCGACCGGTACGGCGCGGCCGTAGGCGGGTTCGAAGGCAAGGTCGAAGTCAGGCGTGCTCATGATTGCTTGTATTCGATTTCGATAAAGGACATCGGCTCGGCGCCGGCATTGACGACATTGTGCTCGACACCCGCCTCGCGCCGATAGGCGGCACCCTTGGCGATATCGACCCGCCGGCTGCCGCCAGGTTCCTCCAGCAGAAACCGGCAATCGGTCATCGGCACCACGACATAGCCGAGGCCATGGACATGATGCCCGGTATCGGCGCCGGGCTCGAAATCCCAGCGGGTGATGCGGCAGACGGCGTCATCGAGAAGCACGGTGGGCACGGCCGGCGGGCGGGCGCGAAACTGGCTCATCGGATCTCCTCATGCGCAATGCAATGCCGCAAGACCTATCATAGCCGCCCGGAAAGCACACAGAAATATGCATCCGCTCATCACTTAGTCATTGTAGCCGGATGCGACCTTTGCTAATCAGACGCCGATTGGCTGGTGTAGCCGCCATTTCCTCTGTTGGGGCGTCGCCAAGCGGTAAGGCACCGGTTTTTGGTACCGGCATTCCCAGGTTCGAATCCTGGCGCCCCAGCCATTTGCTTTCCAATATTCTAAATCACATGAACTTCATGATCTACGCGTTGCAACAATAGTCTTTGCAACATCAAAGACATTGGCTGAAGAAATTCCCGTCGCGGCCGCCGTTATCTCCACCACTTAAATATTGTTTGACCATTTTCCTCCATCCTGTTCGCCATCATCTCGATACAGGCGATCATGAACCACGCTCCCTACGAATTGCTGCTTTCCATCGTTGCCCCCTGCCACAATGAGGAGGAGGGGCTTGGCGAATTTTGCCGGCGGGCTGTTGTGACGGCGCGGGGGATTGCCGGTGAGGCTTTCGAGATCATCCTGGTGGATGACGGGTCGACTGACGGCACCTGGGAGGTGATCGCCTCGCTTGCCGTGGAGACGCCGCAGGTGCTTGGCGTGCGGCTGATGCGCAATCACGGTCACCAGCTGGCTGCCACCGCCGGCCTTGCCGCCTCGCGTGGCGAGCGGGTGTTGCTGATCGATGCCGATCTGCAGGATCCGCCGGAACTGTTGCTGATGATGATGCCGGTCATGGATCGCGGCGCGGATGTCGTCTATGGCCAGCGCGTGCGCCGGCAGGGGGAGAGCTGGTTCAAGCTCGCTTCGGCCTCGCTCTTCTATCGGCTGCTGTCGCGGCTCGCCTCGGTGGCGATCCCGCGCGATGTCGGCGATTTCAGGCTGATGCGGCGCCGCGTCGTCGATATCCTGCTGGCGATGCCGGAGCGGGACCGTTTTATCCGCGGCATGGTGAGTTGGATCGGCGGCAAGCAGGTGGCGCTGCCCTACGAGCGCGATGCGCGCTTTGCCGGCACCACCAAATATCCACTGCGCAAGATGATCAATTTCGCGCTCGATGCCATCACCAGCTTTTCGACCGTGCCCCTGCGCATCAGCACTTGGCTCGGCCTCGTCAGCGCCGGCTGCGCCGCCATGCTGCTGCTCTATACCCTTATCCGCTGGTTTGCGGGCGAAACGATTGTCGGCTGGTCGAGCATCATGGCGGCCATCACCGCCTTCAGCGCTATCCAGCTCATCTGCATCGGCATCATCGGCGAATATGTCGGCCGGCTGGTGCAGGAGAACAAGCGGCGGCCGATGTTCATGATCGAAAGCCTGCTGCAGGGCGGCCGATCGCTCGATATCCCCAGCGACTTCTCCGATCTGGATGCGACCGGCAAGCGGCAGGCGCTCGAGCGTGTCTTGAGCGGCCCCAGTGAAGGGGCTGACAGCGCGGAGCAGGTGAGGGCGATCCGCTGATGCCGCAACCATCAGCAAGCGCGCTATCGGCCGAAGGCGCGGCCGCTTCCCCGCATGTGCACGAAACAGTCGATACCGATGCCATCATCGTCAGCCAGAAGCCGGGCCTTGCGATTGCCGCCTTTCTGATCCTCGTCGCCATTTTCGTAACCCTCTTCAAATTCCCGCCGATCCTTGATTATCCCAACCACTATGCCCGCATGTGGCTGCTCGCCGGCGGCATCGACACGCCGCCGTTTGACGAGATCTATACGCTCGATTGGAACCGGACCTTCACCAATGTCGGCATCGATCTCGCCGCCTCTTGGCTGGGGCCGCTGATCGGCGTTTCGCTGCTGGCGCGCAGCTTGCTCTTCCTGGCGATCGTGCTGCCGCCGCTCGGCGCGATAGCGCTGCACCGGCGCCTCTATGGCGGCGGCTATTACTGGCAGATCGGCATATTATACTTCGCCTGGTGCGCGACGCTGATCGGCGGCTTCATCAATTTCCAGATCGGGCTCGGCTTGGCGCTGCTTTTCGCCAGCGCCGATCACGCCCTGCAATCACGCAATCCGGCTGTATTGTTTGGCTGGCGGCTGCTGGCCGGCCTGCTGCTGACCGTCATGCATATTTTTTCGCTGGGCTTCTACATGGCGCTCGTCTGCGGCCTCGAATTCTCGCCGACGATGGCCGCCTTGAGATCGCCTGGGGCCTTCCTGCGCCTGTGCGGCAGGCTTCTGATCGCAATGCTCGCCTGCACCCTGCCGGCGATCTGCCTGTTCCTCTATCAGCCTGTCTTGCCGGATGGCGGCGGCGGCCTGGATGCATCCTGGAACGATTCCGTCGTCCTGATCCTGGCAAACCTCATGTCGGCGCTGTGGAGCTATGCGCTGCTCGCCGACATGCTGCTCCTGATCCCGCTGATCCTCGTCTGCACCTATGCGGCGCGCACGCGCCGTCTGACCATCCATGCCGGCATGGCGGTCGCGGCTGCCGGTCTGCTGCTTCTGTCCTGCGTTGCGCCGCGTCATATGCTCGGTACCGGCTGGATCAGCTGGCGCTTCCCCATCATGATGGCGCTTGCGGCCATGGTGACGGTCTGCCCCTTGCCACGCTTGCCGCGTCGCCAGGCTTTCCTCGTCATGCTCGTGCTCTCGACCGTCGTACTGGGACGAACAGCCTGGATCGGTTTCAACTGGTGGCAGGGGGACGCCGATGCCGCCGCCGTTCGCACTGTGCTTGCGGCCGTGCCCGAGGGCGCAGCCGTCCTGCCGGTCATGCGGCAACCGAACGAGCACGGCGTTGCGGATCATCGCTATTTCGCCTGGAACCAGGATACGTTCCGGCATCTGCCGACGCTTGCCGTCCCTTACGCCCATGCCTTCGTGCCGACGGTCTTCACCGCCAAGGGCAAGCAGCCGCTGACCGTGTTGCCGCCCTGGAGCGATATCGCCGTGCCGGAAGGCAACCTGCTCTCCATAAGCCTGCTGGATTGCCCCGACGAGATCAGGGCCGTCAGCGGCATCGCGCCCTATCTCAACGATTGGCGGCGGCGCTTCGATTTCATTCTGCTCGTCAATGCGGATGTCGAGGATCGTTTCGGCGGCGCTGATCCGCAAGGCGTGAGGCTCGCCGCCGAAACGCCCTTTGCCAAGCTCTATGCCATCGACAAGGCCTTCATGCCGGCGGCCGACGTGCCGCCGCCGAAAAGCTGCGCCAAAATCGCGGCTGCCGACGGCTGAGATCTGCAAACGCAACCGGCGGCCCTTGCAGGCCGCCCGCTGGCATTGTCCCGTGATGAAGCTTTACAGCGCCGCGCGTCTTTTAAGACGCGCCAAGGACGCTGTAACACTTTGAAATGCTGCATAATTTTCCCTTAAATCGATTCCGATTTAAGGAATTACGCAGTAGCCTCAGCCGTCCGCTGCTTCTGCCTTTTCCGGCGGAGCCAGAAGCTCGGCGCAATAGGACGAGCCGCTGGCACCCGGCTGGTCGCCGAGAATTTTGACCGAGCGGATCTCGTAGCTCTGGTTGGTGACGATATCGGCCTTGCAGCTGAGAGAGCGCTTGCCGGCCTTCTTGCCGTCCTTGTTGACGATGGTGACGTTCTTGTAGCCGCCGCGCCAGGTGTAGACGCGGCTGCCGCCTTCGTCACGGTCGGAGAGCGGCGGGCCGTAAGCCGCGAAGAAGCGGCCTGCGGATTGGCCCTGCCAGCGATCCTGAACGGGATTCTTCGCAAGCAGCGGCAGGGCTGCTGTCGTTGTCGTCGTCGTGGTGCTGCAGCCGGCCAGTGCCAGCAACAGTCCAGCCGCGGTGATCATGCGGATATTCATCGTGTCGTCCTTGAGCTTCTGTCACGCATTCGGTTGCGGAAAAGCCGCTGTCCCACGGCATTTTCCACCTGTCCCGCCTAGGGCTTTAGCGCCAAAGCCGGCAAAAGAAAATTCCCATCCGCGTGTACAAGCGGGATTTTACTCGATCTGTTGCGTCTTTTGCACGCCCGCATTTTCACCCCCGGTTTCCTGCCGATTTTCTAGGCAGACACGGCTGTAATTTTTTCGTCAAAAATCAAAAGGTTTTTTGAGATTGGTGCTTGTGCATCAAAAATGGCTGGTCTATAGAAGCGCCGCTGGTCACGGAGTGTAGCGCAGTCTGGTAGCGCACCACGTTCGGGACGTGGGGGTCGAGTGTTCGAATCACTCCACTCCGACCAGCTTAAAACACTGATCTCCTTCCCGAAAAATCTCCCCCCGAAATTATGATCTGAGATCCTGTCCGAAGATCGGGCAGTTATTGGCTGATGCGCGATTGCCTTTTCCGCACCGCTACATGGCGGCCTGGAGATCGGCTCGCCTAAGATCGTCTTCAGCGGCCGGATGGCTGGTTTGGAGACTGGATGCATTTCTCCGCCAGCATTACCGGCTAACATCATACCGCGCATCACGCCAGCTTTTGCAAAACCGGCTCTTTTTGTCGCCCGAAGCACTATATACAAGGAAGAGGGGCGTGCATCCGACTCAGACAAGAGTTCGGCTGGCAGGTGCTGGAGCGGAGTGACGGAATGGATTTTGTCGATGGGGCGGCCCGGGTGGCCGGTGAGAAATTTGCGAGCGCGCAAAGGCGGCGTGCTGCATGGTCGGGCGCCATGGGGCGGAGAATGGGGATAGCCACGGGTCTTGGCGTATTGGCGCTGAGCGCGGTGTTCCTGCTAGGCCCCGGCACCAATGCGCTGCGTGCTGGCGATTGCGGCAATGTCGCAGCACCCGGCCTCGATTGGAGCGGATGCAGCAAGACCAACATCATGCTGCCGAACAGCGATCTGCATGGTGCCAATCTCGCCGGTGCCCATCTCGATAGCACCGATTTGAGCGATGCCAACTTGACCTCCGCCAATCTCGAGAAGGCGACGCTGGTGCGCACTTGGCTGAAGAATGCCAAGGCCGACGGCGCGAACTTCGCAAAGATCGAAGCCTATCGCTCCGATTTCAGCAAGGCCTCCGCCAATGGCGCTTCCTTTGCCAATGCCGAATTGCAGCGGGCCGAATTTGCCGACGCGCAGCTCAACAGTGCCGATTTTCAGAAGGCGGAACTCGGGCGCGCCGATTTCGACAAGGCTGTGCTGACGGGTGCGAATTTCTCCTTTGCCAATCTTTCGCGGGCGACGCTGAACGGCGCCGTGATGGACGGCGCAACCTCCTTCAGCGGCGCGTTCATGTATCTCACCCGCATCGAGGGCCTCGATCTGTCGAAGGCAAGCGGCCTGCAGCAGGCGCAGATCAATCTGGCTTGCGGGGACAAGACGACCATATTGCCGTCCTGGCTGAAGGCGCCGTCCAACTGGCCTTGCCCGCCGGATGAAAAGGACTGACGATCTCTCAGACGGGCATCTTCGAAAGGCCAAGCCATGTTCGTGGAAAAAGCGATTCAAAACGACAGCAAGCCTGAATTCTATCGCGAGCTTGCCGATCAGCTGAAGGCCTTGCTTGATGGCGAGCGGGATTCGATTGCCAATGCCGCCAATACCTCCGCGCTGATCTTCCAGATGCTGCCTGACCTCAATTGGGCGGGATTCTATTTCCTGCGGCAGGCAAATGAACTCGTGCTCGGGCCGTTCCAGGGCAAGCCCGCTTGCGTGCGCATTGCCGTCGGCCGTGGCGTCTGCGGGACGGCGGTCGAGAAGGCCCGGTCGGTCCTCGTCGAGGATGTACATGCTTTTCCCGGACATATCGCCTGCGATGCGGCCTCGCGATCGGAGTTGGTCGTGCCGCTCTTCCGCGAGGGAAGGGTCTTCGGCGTCATCGATCTCGACAGCCCGCTTCCAGGCCGTTTCGACGGCGACGATCAGGCCGGCATCGAGGCGCTTGCTGCAATTTATGCCGCCTCATGCAAGGGGAATGGCTGAGGCGCGGGAATGGCAGGGCGTCACGCAGTCGTGATCGATATGGCAAACCGATCGCGTGATGCCTATATTGGCTCTGCAAACACTCCCTTAGCGCTGATCGAGCTTCATCCGGCCTTCTTGCGTCCCTTAGAGGACCCGGCTCAGCTCGGAATGCGTGCCGAGGGGCATGGAGAACAACAATGGGCAAATACAGCAAGACGGCAGAGGCCATAGCCAAGCTTACCCCTGAACAATATCGCGTGACGCAGCAAAGCGGCACGGAACGTCCCGGCTCCGGCGAACATCTCTACAACAAGCAGTCGGGCATCTATGTCGATATCGTTTCCGGCGAGCCACTTTTTGCCTCTGCGGATAAATTCGATTCCGGCTGCGGCTGGCCGAGCTTTACCAAGCCGATCGAGCCTGCCAATGTCAGCGAGTTGACGGATGCGTCGCACGGTATGGTGCGCGTCGAAGTGCGCTCGGCAAATGGCGACAGCCATCTCGGCCATGTTTTCCCGGACGGACCGATCGATCGCGGCGGCCTGCGCTATTGCATCAATTCCGCGTCCCTTCGCTTCGTGCCGCGTGACCGGATGGAAGCCGAGGGCTATGGTGCCTATATCGATCAAGTGGAGGATATAAGATGACAACGGAACGTGCAGTTCTCGCCGGCGGTTGCTTCTGGGGCATGCAGGATCTCATCCGCCGCTATGACGGCGTCATCTCGACGCGCGTCGGCTATAGCGGCGGCGATGTCCGCAACGCCACTTACCGCAACCACGGCAGCCATGCCGAGGCGATCGAGATCATTTTCGATCCGCGGAAGATCGGCTACCGCGATGTGCTGGAATTCTTCTTCCAGATTCACGACCCGAGCACGCGCAATCGCCAGGGCAACGATGTCGGCTTGAGCTACCGCTCGGCGATCTTCTACACCAGCGAAGAGCAGAAGCAGGTCGCGCTCGACACGATCGCCGATGTCGACGCTTCCGGCCTGTGGCCCGGCAAGGTCGTCACCGAGGTCGCGCCGGTCGGTGATTTCTGGGAAGCCGAGCCGGAGCACCAGGATTATCTGGAGCGCTATCCGAACGGCTATACGTGCCACTTCGTCCGGCCGGGCTGGAAGCTGCCACGCCGGCAGACTGATACAACGCAGCGCGCGGCTTCTTGATGAAAGGATCGGCCGGCATCGACCGGCTGAAACCCTATCTCGGGACTTGGGAGGTGAGGCGGCGGATCATTGACCGCTTCAATCGCTTCCTGATCACATTCGAGGGACAGGCGTTCGTCACGCCTGTCCAGTTCGAGGAGCATGGCGATACGCGAAGCGAGCACGCGACGCTAAGAAGCAGTCGCACCTATCGGCTTGATGACGCAGATGACGATGTCGTCGTGCGTTTCCCCAATCTTTCGGAATTCATCCGCATCGGTGAAGGCGCCTCGCAACGCGTCACCCATCATTGCGGCCCCGATCTTTACCGGGGCCGTCTCTTCTTTCGGACATCCGATGCCTGGGCGGAGATGTGGCATGTGCGCGGACCAAGAAAGCATTATCTGAGCCTCGCGCATTATCGGCGTATCTGACCCCAGCCTGTCTCCACGAATGGGAGACGGTTTCAGCGCGCCAGCCGTCGCCGTGCCTGGGCGGCCCTCGCCAGGTCTTCCAGCGTGCGAACGGAAGTCGGCCAGTCGATGCAGCCGTCGGTGATGCTCTGGCCGTAGACCAGCGGCTTGCCGGGCACGAGGTCCTGGCGGCCGGCAACGAGGTTGCTCTCCATCATCATGCCCTTGATCCGCCGATCGCCCGCCGAGACCTGCTCAGCGACGGAAGTCACGACGAGCGGCTGGTTTTCCGGGTTCTTGCTGCTGTTGGCGTGGCTGGCGTCGATGATGATGCGCGGCTCGAGCCCGGCCTTGAGGGACTGTTCCGCCGTCGCCTGCACGCTGGCGGCATCATAATTGGGCTGCTTGCCGCCACGCAGGATGATGTGGCAATCCTCATTGCCGCGCGTCGAGGCGATCGCTGCCAGGCCTTCCTTGGTCACCGCCGGGAAGTGATGCGGCTGCGACGCCGCGACGATCGCGTCGAGCGCGATGCGCACGTCGCCATTCGTGCCGTTCTTGAAGCCGACGGGGCAGGAGAGGCCCGATGCCAGCTGCCGGTGCACCTGGCTCTCGGTCGTCCTCGCGCCGATCGCACCCCAGCTCACCAGGTCGGAAATATATTGCGGCGTGATCGTATCGAGATATTCGCAGCCCGCCGGCAGGCCGATCTCGTTGACGTCGAACAGCAGCTTGCGGGCGATGCGCAGGCCTTCCTCGATACGGTAGCTGCCGTCGAGATGCGGGTCGTTGATCAGGCCCTTCCATCCCACAGTCGTGCGCGGCTTCTCGAAATAGACCCGCATGATGATTTCGAGATCGTCTGAGAAGCGGTCCTGCTGTTCCTTCAGCCGCGCTGCATAATCGAGCGCTGCGACCGGATCATGAATGGAGCAGGGGCCGATGACGACGATCAATCGGTCGTCCTCGTCGCGCAGGATATTGTGGACGGCATTGCGCGCCTTTGTGACGGTGGCCGTCGCTGCCTCGTCGCGGGGAATCTCATCTATGATCCGGGACGGCGGCGTCAGCGCCGTGATCTCGACAATGCGCAAGTCATCAGTGGAATTCAACACGGTATCGGTTCCTTTAAGGGTCATACCGTGGCGACAAAAAAGCCGCCAGGTAGACTAGCGGCTGTTCGGGTCTTTGCTGTCGTGTCTCTTCTAACTACGCACAGGCCCGCCTCCGCTGAGAGCAGCGGTACGAATAAAATCGCGAGGCATATGCGTGAGCGAATGACATGCGCTGTCTCTACGACAAAAAATGCTGGATGTCGATGCGTTGATCGCAGGGAAATGCAGGCAATTGGCCGCGGCGCGGCTATTTGCTCGACAATCGAAGCGATCGCTGGCCGGCTGATTTTCCGGCCTGCATGGGCACGCAATTTTGGCGGCGGAAGCACGCCATTCGAACGGCATCCGCAAAATGAATCGACCCCTTCTCGGAAGGACCGGCCCGACTTCGCTGGAAGTCGGACCGGTCCCCATCCGATCAGGGGTCAAGTCAGATCAGATCTCGGTAAAGAGGTCTTAGAAGCTACGCTGGAAGCGCAGAACGCCAGCCCACTGGTCCTGGTTGATGGAGTCCCAGTTGGTGTAGGAAACTTCCGGCTGAACCAGGAGGTTCTTGACCGGGTTCCAACGAACGTTGGCGGTTGCTGCGAAGATCTTCGAGTCGGTGTAGGCAACCTGAGCGTTAGCCTGCAGCTTTTCGTTGATCGGAACGGTGAAGCCGCCCCAGACAGCCCAGTCGCCCCAGCCGATGCCCTTGGCAGCGCCAGCGCCGTTGGCGTTTGCGTACTTGTTCAGCTTGTCGCCGTCGGTGTTCCAGCCGCCCATCAAGAAGGCCTTGAAGACGCCGAAGTCGGCATCGACGCGAGCCTTGACAGCGCCTTCTTCGACGATGGAGTCATAACCACCGACGATCTTGAAGCCGAAGTTGCCAGCCTTGTAACCAACACCGGCAACAGCGTCTGGAGCGTAGTGGTTGGAGCTGTCTTCGCCGTTGACGCCGGTAGCGCCAGCGCCGGAGTTGCTGTCTTCAACCGAGATCACAGCCGTGAAGCCGTTGCCGGCGTCGTAGTTGTAGGTCAACTGGTTGAGTTCGTACGGGCCGTCATTGACCACGTCGTCGTTGATGACGTTGCCGGCGTAACCGATGTACGAGTTGTACTGCGAGTCGGCCTTACCAACGAGGAAGCCACCGAGGCTGATGTTGGCGAACAGCAGCTTCGTGGTGGTGGAACCACCATCCTGCCAATCGAAGCGGTAGACCGTGTTGGTCTTCAGCGGGCCGTATTCGGTGTCGGTCGCGGTGTCGACGCTCAGCTGAGCGCGCGTGTGCCAAACCGTGCCATTCTTGCTGGTCGGGTTGTAGGCATCGTACCACTTGCCTTCGGTACGGACCATGCCGCCGATCTTGAGGCAGGTTTCCGTGCCCGGGATGAAGAAGTAGCCAGCGCCATATGCGTCGCAGATGCGGACGTATTCGAGCGGTTCCGGCTCGGCAGCAACGATAGCGTCAGCTGCATGGGCGCCAGAAACTACTGCCAGGGCAGCAGCGGAGCCGAGAAGAAGGCTCTTGATGTTCATAAAAACTCCAATCCAATATAGATTGGGCATAGGCCATCGCGCCGAAGAATCGACGTGCCTTACCCTATCCCTGTTTAAATACCCCGACTCGGGAGAAACGGGCCCCACCCGCTTCTGGTCCTTATTAGAGACGAATACCGAGAAAGTTATGTGATATATTTTTATCAGAATGCCTTTTTCGAGATTTTTAAATTTCAGTTGCAGGAAAGCCACATCTGCAAATACAGATAGTAAGTCACGCATAATATTGGCTACGTAATAGTCATCTCGAGGTACGAAATGACCGCCATCTCGATTTCAGTCTTCTTGCGGATACTGTGAGATGAGATCGAACGGCCGCGACTGGCGGCCATTTTACGTTTAACCGCAACGGTCATACTCGACCGGCGGCAGAAAGCGCCCCGTCGAAAGAACTGCTGGTTGTTTCAGTAGGATGCAGGCCGCTTCGAGGCGGAGACGATCAGCTTGCTGAGGGCCGAACCGATCATGATGCCCCAGAGCCCGCTGGTCATCCCGACGATGATATCGAACGTCGAGCCATAGTTGCCGTTCGCCACGAAATGCGACACGGAAAGAGCAAGCACGCTGCCGATCATCAGAAGGCAAGTGAAGGAGGGGGATTGCGGGTAGGCGAGGCGGGCAAGCATGCCCGCTATGCAGAGCGCGCCGGCACGAAAGATATCGAACGGATTGCCAAATGCGGCCTGCCAATCGAAATGCGCAAGGGTTACGCCGATGAGCGCCGCTATGTAGGTCCAGGCAATAGTTTTCAAAAACCGGTCTGATATCATGGGGATATCATATAACAGCAGTGCATATGAACGCCAACCTCGCGCCGTTCCGCAAATTGTCCGCGCACCTCTTCGGTGCGCACATTTTATGTGGTGGCGAAACATTCTGTTGCATCGCGCCAGGGTTTTCGGCCCTCCTAGGCCTTTGATTTGCCGTCTTGCTATGCCGCGATCACTGGCCCGACCGCCGAGGCCAAGGCCCCGGCTGACCGAAGACGCTGCCTAAGCTTTCGATGTGCGAAGCGTCTCTTCATCCTCTTGCAATTGATCCGCGTCTTCAGCGGTGACGGTCGATGACGCCCGGCCAAGGAAGGAAAAAACGACGATTGCCGTGACGGCGGTGATGGCCGTCAGGAGCCACAGCAGCGTGCTGAAGGCGTGGCCATAGTCCTGAACAAGAGCTTCATGCCCGATCGCCGGCGCATTCGAGGCAGCAGCGGCCAGATTGCCGGTGACGAGCTGTTGCGCGGCGGCCGAAGCATGCTCTCCCGCCGATATCCCGAGCTTCGACTGGATAAGGGCGGAGAGAACGGCGCTGACGATTGCAAGCGCCACGCCTTCGCCGGCGACGCGGGTGGTGCTGAAGATGCCGGTCGCCATGCCGGCGCGCTCCTTGGGAACGACGCTGACGGCAAGCCCATCCATCAGGCCCCAGGGCAGGCTGATGCCGATGCCGATCGCTAGCAGCGGGCCGATGAGCGCGGCAGGAGCCGAACCCGTTGTGAAATGGCTGAGCCAGAACAAACCCGCAGCCGAGATGACAAGGCCGGTGCCGCAAATCATTGCGGGGCTGAACCAGCGGGTCAGAAGGCCGGCGACGATCGGCAGGATGAGCAGCGGCGCCGACAGCGCAACCATCATCCGCCCGGCGGCGATCTCGCTCATGCCCTCGATGCCGACGAAGCGAACCGGCAACAGGATCAGCAGCACGACGAAGGCATAAGCGGGCGCCGCCGCCAGCAGCTGCACGCCGACGAAGCGCGGATAGCGAAACAGGCTGAGATCCAGCATGGGCCGCTTCACGATGCGCTCGATGATGCCGAAGGCAAGGAAGAGCAATGCGGCGCCGACCAGCAAGGCGATGACGAACGGATCGCTCCAGCCGGTTTCGGGCGCGCGCAGCATGCCGTAGGTGAACAGCGTCAAGGCGAGGGTGAAGCTCAGCGCGCCGGGCCAATCCAGCCCCGCCGCATCCGGATCACGGGACTCGCGCAGGAAATAGGCACCGAGACCGAGGGCGAGCAGCGCCAGGAAGACAACAAGGAGGAAGATCGACGGCCAGCCGAAGGCATCGATCATCAGGCCGGAGGCGATCGGCCCGAAGGCGAGCCCGACGCCGAAGCTGGAGCCGACGATGCTGAAGGCCCGCATACGCGCCGCGCCGTCGAATTCCTGCGCGAGCGAGGCCATACCGCCGGAGAAAGCGGCTGCGGCGCCGAGACCCTGCAAGGCGCGTAATATATCGAACCAGACGATATCGCCGGCAAATGCCAGCCCGGCCGAGAACAGTGCGAAGCAGCCGACACCGGAAAGAAAGATGCGGCGCCGGCCAAAACTGTCCGCCAGCGCGCCTGATGCCATCAGGCAGCTGCCGAAGGTCAGCATGAAGGCGTTGGTGACCCAGTTGAGGGCGATCGGGCTGCCGCCGAGCGTTCGGCTGATAGCCGGCAAAGCGACGGCCGGGCCGGTGAATGTGAGCGGCATCGCCGCCGCGGCGCAGCAGACGGCGACGAGCACGAAGAACTTTTCGGTCGGACTTGCGACCTTCATGTCGGTTGAGGTCATCGGATTACCATTGGGTTTGAGCAAGGGGAAAGCCGCGGGCAATCCTGGGAGTGGTGCTGGCCAAAGGGCCATCGTCCGCGGGCTTCAAATGACCCGAGCAAGATAGTTTTGCTGCAATCGGATGATAATAGCACTACAACTCCATATATACTGGAATAAAACTCTCGAATGGAATGTGCCCATGGATCGCTTGAGTGGATTGACGGCTTTCGTTCGCACGGCGGATCTCGGCAGTTTCGCTGCCGCAGGGCGCGTCCTCGGTCTTTCGGCCTCCGCCGTGGGCAAGGCGGTCAGCAATCTGGAACGCCAGCTTGGCGTTCGGCTGCTGCAGCGCTCCACGCGCAGCATCCGGCTGACCGAGGAGGGGCGCCTCTTTCACGAGCGTTGCCGGCGCGTGCTCGATGATCTCGACGATGCGCAGGCCTCGCTTGCCCAGGCGGTGGCCGTGCCGCGCGGGCGGCTGCGCGTCAGCGTGCCGATCGTCAGCTATCATTTCCTGCTGCCTGTCGTGCCGGAATTTGTAGCTCGCTACCCCGAAGTCGAACTCGATATCGATTTCAACGATCGCATCGTCGACATGATCGAGGAGGGGGTCGATGTCGCCATCCGCAGCGGCGACCTGCCGGATTCGCGGCTAATATCGCGCACGTTGCGGCCATTTCAGATGCTGCTCTGCGCCGCGCCCTTCTATCTTGAACGCTTCGGCATTCCCGATTGCCCGCGCGCGCTCAATGAGCATCTGGCCGTCAGGTTTCGCTTTCCCAACAGCGGCAAGCTACAGGATTGGCCGCTGACCATGCCGGAAGGCGAGCCGGAGCTGCGGATGCGGACGGCTTTTGCCTGCAACAACATGGAGGCGGTGCGCGGCGCGACGGTCGCCGGCCTCGGCATCGGCTGCATGCCCGATTTCCTCGTGCGCAGCACGCTTGCGGAGGGGAAGCTCAGAACCGTTCTCGATGATTTCATCGATGAGCCCGGCCATTTCCATCTCCTCTGGCCGTCCAATCGTCACATGTCGCCCAAGGTCCGCGTCTTCGTCGATTTCCTGAGCGAGCGGCTTTTCGCAAAAAGCTGCGAGGCTTTGCCGGCAACGGCTACTGTTTGAGAAAGAGACCTGGCAGCCGGTTTGAAGCCTGCATGCGCTCAGGCGGGATATTTTCCAGAATCGTCTTCGAAACGGTTGTCGCAGGAATTCGATTTTGCGACGGTAGAGATCTTACATTTAATTTGCCGCGTCGATCCGAGATCGGCGGCGGCCAGGTTGGAAATCACGATGAGCCGTTTCTGGAGTCCGATTGTTCATTCCTTGACCCCCTATGTCGCCGGCGAGCAGCCGACCACAGGCGGCATAATCAAGCTGAACACCAATGAAAGCCCTTACGGCCCTTCGCCGCTTGCGCTGGAGGCAATTTCGAAGGCAGCGTCCGACACGCTTAGGCTCTATCCGGACCCGACGGCGCGGGAGTTGCGCGCCACGATCGCCGAGAGCTTCGGGATCGACAAGGACGAGGTCTTCGTCGGCAACGGATCGGATGAGGTTCTGGCGCATACGTTCCAGGCGCTCCTCAACCATGAAAAGCCTCTGCTTTTCCCCGATATCACCTACAGCTTCTACCCGACCTATTGCCGCCTCTACGGGATCACGTTCCGGCAGGTTCCCGTCGATGCGGAGATGCGTGTTCGCCTTGACGATTATCGCCAGCCCTGCGGCGCGATCATCCTGCCCAATCCTAATGCTCCCACCGGGATCGGCTTGCCCTTATCGGATATCGAAGCACTCGTCCGGAAGCATCCCGATCAGGTCGTGGTCATCGATGAGGCCTATGTCGATTTCGGCGGCGAGAGCGCCGTCTCGCTCGTCAAGTCATATCCGAACCTTCTGGTGATCCAGACATTGTCGAAATCTCGCGGGCTTGCCGGTCTGCGCGTCGGTTTCGCCGTCGGGCAGCGGCCCTTGATCGAAGCCCTGGAAAGGGTCAAGGACAGCTTCAATTCCTATCCCATCGACCGGCTCGCCTTGGCGGGCGCCGTTGCGGCCTGGAAAGATCGCGACTGGTTCGAGCATCATCGCGCCCTGATCATTGCGAGCCGCGAGCGTCTGGCCGTCGGGCTCAAGGAACTCGGCTTCCACGTCCTCCCGTCATCCACCAACTTTCTGTTCGCGCGGCATCCAAACAGGCCGGGTGCCGATCTGGCGGCGGAGCTGCGGAGCAAGGGGATTTTGATACGGCGATTTTCGGCGGAGCGTATCAGCGATTTCCTGCGCATCAGCATCGGCACGGATGAGGAATGCGACCGCCTGCTGGCGGCGCTCGGCGAGATATTGCGGTGATCTGAAACCTCGAACGATCGCTCCGAGGTAGATTGTTAGCCTTCGGGCGGGGCAGCTCCTCCAAATAAAAAAGGCGGCCGGGCCAAGCCCGCCACCTTCTTTTTGTTATGCTATAGCGATCAGATGTCGCTTGCGGCATTCGTCCAGATTTCCGCGGCCTGTGCTGCGGTCACGCGGCGCACATCCGTTTCATCGCGGCGGCTGGCGAAGAGTTCGCTTGCCATGATCTGCTCGGCGAGATCGGCCGGCAGGGACAGGAGAACGCGCTGGCCTTCCTTATGGATGCCGCCAAGGTCGGAACGCCTGCCGGTGATCATGCCGCCGGCAACGGTGTTGTTGCTTTCGGGATCGATCAGGATGAAGGAACCGGTCGAGCGGTTCTGTTCGTAGGGGTCGAAGATGGCGCTCTCGTCGAACGTCAGGCGGACCTTGCCGATCGCGTTCATCCAGAGCGCCTGCGCCGGTGCCCATGCGCCCGTCTTGAGTTCGAGCTGGGCGATCGGCTGAACCTGCACGCGCTGGCGGCGGCTGCCGCTCTTCAGCCAATAGCGCTTGCCAGGTTCGATCCCTTCCGGCTGCAGCGCGACGATCTGGGCATCGAAGGAGAGGCCAGCCTGCGGCTGGCTGTCGATGGCGACGATCATGTCGCCGCGCGGCACGTCGACCTGACGATCAAGGACGAGGGTGATGGCATCGCCGGCAACGGCCGCATTGCGCACCAGATCGAAGGTCACGATCTTCGAGACATTGGCGACCATGCCCGACGGCAGGATCATGACGCTGTCTCCCGGCTTCACCGAGCCGCCGGCAACCGTGCCCTGATAGCCGCGGAAGCTCTCGCCGGGGCGGGAGACGCGCTGCACCGAAAGACGGAAGCCGACCGCCTGCGCCGAGCGGACGGTCGCCAGTTCCAGCGCCTCGACCAAGGTCGGGCCGTTGTACCAGGGCATGACGGCCTGGCCAGAATAGACGACGTTCTCGCCCTTCAGCGCCGACATCGGAATAGCCGTGATCTGCTTCACGCCGAGCGAAAGGGCGAATTCGCGGAATTCGTTGGAGATCTTCTCGAAGCCGGCGCGGTCGTAATTCGTCAGGTCGATCTTGTTGATGGCGACCACGAACTGCCTGATGCCGAGCAGCGAGGCGATGGTTGCGTGCCTGCGGGTCTGTTCGAGGATGCCCATGCGCGCATCAACCAAAAGCACGGCAAGATCGGCCGTCGAAGCGCCGGTTGCCATGTTGCGGGTATATTGCTCGTGGCCGGGTGTGTCGGCGACGATGAAGGAGCGCTTGTCGGTCGAGAAATAGCGATAGGCGACATCGATGGTGATGCCCTGTTCGCGCTCGGCCTGCAGGCCGTCGAGCAGCAGCGCGAAGTCGGGCAGGCCGAGATCGTTCTGCTTGCCGGTGGAATCGCGCTGGAGCGTGGCGGCCTGGTCTTCCTTGACCGCCTTGGTATCCCAGAGAAGACGGCCGATCAGCGTGGACTTGCCGTCATCGACGCTGCCGCAGGTGATCAGGCGAAGGGGGCGCGAGTCGCGAAGGGCTTTGGCCGGTTCGGCAGCAGGCCCAACAGCGGGAATCGTGACGACGTTGGCGTTTACGGTCATCTCAAAAATATCCTTCGCGCTTCTTCTTTTCCATGGAGCCGGACTGGTCACGGTCGATGGCGCGGCCCTGTCGTTCGGAAACCGTAGCGATTTCCAGCTCTGCAATAATGTCTTCCAGCGTCGTCGCTGTTGAACGGATGGCCCCAGTCAGCGGGAAGCAGCCCAGCGTACGGAAGCGGATGAGTTCTTCGCGCTTGGCTTCGCCCGGCAGCAGCTCCAGCCGCGGATCGTCCGCCATGATCATCATGCCGTCGCGCTCGACGACGGGACGCTTCGCAGCGAAATAGAGCGGCACGATCGGAATATCCTCGGCCTGGATGTAGCGCCAGATATCGACTTCGGTCCAGTTGGAAAGCGGGAAGACGCGAACGCTTTCGCCCTTGCGGATCTGGCCGTTATAGACGTTCCAGAGTTCCGGGCGCTGGTTGCGCGGATCCCAGCGGTGGTCCGGCGTGCGGAAGGAATAGATGCGCTCCTTGGCGCGCGAGGCTTCCTCGTCGCGGCGGGCACCGCCGAAAGCGGCGTCATACTGGCCGGCATCGAGCGCCTGGCGCAATGCTTCGGTCTTCATGATATCGGTATAACCAGCCGAACCATGGGTGAAGGGCGTAACATTCTCCGCCTTGCCGCGCGGATTGATGTGCTCGATCAGATCGAGATCGTACTTCTTCACGATCTCGTTGCGGAAGGTGATCATCTCGGCGAATTTCCAGCCGGTGTTCACATGCAGCAGCGGGAAGGGGATGCGCCCGGGATAGAAGGCCTTGCGCGCCAGATGCAGCAGTACCGAAGAATCCTTGCCGATCGAATAGAGCATCACCGGACGCTCGAATTCGGCAGCAACCTCGCGGAAGATATGGATGGCCTCGTTTTCCAGCGCCTTTAGATGCGGATCGAGCGGCGGCTTGATGCTTTGCGGATTGGAAATTTCCGTATCCGGACGGCTATCGGGCATTGATGACTCCAGAACTTTCAAGTGTCCCGACCGGAATATGGGCCGGAAAGAATGGACGCTTTGGCTCCCGGCAGATCGGCGGCGTAGGAAACGCGCCTTGGATCGAAAGACGAGAGCCGGCGGGTATTTTACTGTGCGGCGCCCGTGGCTTCTTCATGAACGTGCAGACCGCATTCGCGCTTTTCGTCGTTTTCCCACCACCAGCGGCCGGCCCGTTCGGGCTCGCCGGGCTTGATGGCCCGCGTGCAGGGCTCGCAGCCGATCGAGGGATAGCCGCGGGCATGCAGCGGGTTCACCGGAACGCTGTTGTCGGAGACATAAGCGCGGATGACATCGATGTCCCAATCGGCCAGCGGATTGATCTTGATCAGGTTGCGCTCGGGATCGAATTCGGCAAAGGCCGTATCGGCGCGGTTGGCGGACTGGCCGCGGCGCAGGCCGGTGATCCAGATGGTGGCGCCGGCGAGCGCTCGCGCAAGCGGCTTGAGCTTGCGCACGCCACAACAGGCATGCCTGGCTTCGACGCTCTCGTAGAAACCGTTCAGACCGTATTTTTCAGCATAGGCATCGATATCGGCCTGTTCCGGCTCGTAACGGATGATGCGGATATCGTATTGGCTTTCCGTCTCGTCGATGAGGGCGAGCGTTTCCGGAAAGAGGCGGCCTGTCTGCAGGGTTGCCACCTCGATCGGCAGGCGGTGATTGCCGATCTCCGCCGTGATCACCTGATCTTCTATCCCGAGCGACGTCGTGAACACGGCGCGGCCACCGAGGCCGGCGACGAGGGACAGACGGCCAGCAAGATCGAGCGATGCGAGCTGGCTGTTGAGCGTCGCGGCGTCTTCAATTGATGTAATGGCAGTCATGGTGGATCCTGTCCTGATGTTGGCAGGAGTATCGCAGCTCGTAACGTTCGCGGACAGAAAAATAGATTTCGAAACGAAGCGGATGGAGAGTAAATATCTCCATGAAGCAGCACCGATAAGGAAAAGCGAACGCCTCGGCTTTGAACCAAGGCGATTTGCCGCCGGCAGCGGCTCTTCGGAAGCACTTGATATGGCTGGCCATGTTTAAGTGCTTGCTTTAATGTCTATAGAAATAGTAGAGTTACACATAGCTTGTCAAACGGAAATCGGAAGTGATGCCCAAAATGATGCGCAGCGGCGGATTTTGCGCTAAACTATGGGCATAGCGACAAAGAATGACAACAAGTCTGGGTTGCTAGCGTCTCCTGGCGTTGCGCCATGGGTGTGAGTGCTTCGAAATTGCCCCGGGGACGAGGGCTGAGGAGTTCTGGAGCGGACCGGCTGAATCGATCGGCCGAACGTACCCGCATGTGTGTGTGAAGCGGTTCGAAATGATTACTCAGAAAGCAAAATATGCGCTGCGCGCGCTTTCGGCTTTGGCGCAATCCGAGGCCGGCGAGCCGATGATGATTTCCGAGATCGCGGCCCAGCAGAAGATCCCGAAGAAATTCCTGGAACAGATCCTTCTCGACCTGAAACATCAGGGCATCGTGATCAGCCGTCGCGGCAAGCAGGGTGGTTATTTCCTGCGCAAGCCGGCGGATGAGATCACATTCGGCGAAATCCTGCGCCTCATCGACGGTCCGCTGGCGCCGCTGCCCTGTCTGTCGCTCACCGCCTATCGCCGCTGCGACGATTGCGACGGTGAGCAGACCTGCGAAATCCGGCATGTCTTTGCCCGGGTGGCGGATGCGACGCGCAAGGTCCTTTTCTCGACGACCATTGCCGACGCCATTGCTCAGCCCGATGGGGCTGAGGTCACGAGGTTGATGGCCTAAAGCATGTCGCGCAAAAGTGCGCAGCGGCTTTGCGAGAACAGCATGCGCAAAAACAATGAATTAAAGTGTGCAAAGCGAATCCGAAGGATCGCGTCACGCTTCAAGTATCTTGTCCTGGTTGAGATGATACGGCTCTCGACATCTCGATCCGCATCGCGGCAATTCAGTCGGTTGCCGCTGCGAGTATGGGGCCACCCTGTTGCTCCTGAACCAGAATTGCGGTGCGAAGCTCATCCGGTGCTTTCGAGAAATCGAACGTGGTAGGCTTTCCATCCCATTGCCCGAGATGCTTCAACGCATGCACGACGTGGGTGTGGGGCAAAGTGCTGCCGGCGTTTTCGCCACGCGCGATCGGCACATTGATGAGGTTTGGATCATATCGGATCAACCAGACGTCCGCTGCCGATCTCGGGGCTTCACCGCCCCCTATCCGAGCGCCGCTCTGGCTAAGGGCAATGGACGGTCCCTTCAAGCGGGAGACGGTTGCCAGAAGCTGGGTCACATCGGCCAGGTTGTTTCCAACGACTGTCCTCGTTCCGTTGACGACCATCTGAGGGGTATAGGGCCCTGACTGATGGAGCGGGGCCTCATACGCAACCTGCCTGTCCGTAAATTCCTGTTTGTCGAAAATGTCCTTCCAGCCGAGATAATCCCAGTATGTCACGGCGAAGCTCAAGGTGAGGACGTCATCACGCTTGCTGAGCTTTATGAGGTTCGCGTTCGCCGGAGGACAGGACGAACATCCCTGGCTCGTGAAGAGTTCGACAACCGTGAGGGAGCGGCTATCGCTTGATGCGCCATACGAAACACTCGCCATGACACACACAGCTGCTCCGGTGATCAACAGTCTTGTTAGTTGCTTCATCGCTTCTCTCCCAATGGCTTCATCATGGGCTTCGTGAAGAAATCGCCACTTGTTACACGCTCACAGTTTTGTGACCGAGTGGATCGGGCGTCTTTGGCCGGGTAGCCCCTGAGCGTTCAAGCGGAATGGCGGGGTTCGCCCCCAAAAATTATTTCGCCACGCCTGTAACAACCGCACTTCATCGCTCGTATTCCCTAGCAGCACAGCCGTGTAGCTGGCGCGAGAGGAGCGACCATGGCCACCGTGGACCACCTGGATACATCACCGCCGGCCGGCCCGACGAAGATATTGATTCGACGGCATTCACTCGTCACCCGGATCACCCATTGGCTCAACGTTATCTGTCTCAGCCTGCTTCTGATGAGCGGCTTGCAGATATTCAATGCCCATCCCTCGCTCTATTGGGGGCAGTACGGTGCCGATGCCGATCCATCCTGGCTTTCGATCGGGTCCGTCCAGGATGGGGACAGCACCCGCGGTGTCCTCCGCATCGGTCGCCTGTCCGTCGTGACAACAGGCATTCTCGGCGTCTCGCGGGAGGGCGGCGAGCTGACGGAGAGGGGTTTCCCAACCTGGGCGACCATCCCGAGCTATCAGGATCTCGCGACCGGCCGCCGGTGGCATCTATTCTTTGCCTGGCTCTTCGTGATCAATGGATTGATCTATGCGCTGTACGGCTTTGTCGGTGGTCATTTCCGGCGCGATCTCGCACCGAGCGCTGAAGAACTCTCACCCGGCCATCTGAAGCAGGAGATTGCCGACCATGCGCGGCTGCGCTTCCCGAAGGGGGAAAAGGCGCGGCGCTACAATGCCCTCCAGAAGCTCACCTATCTGATCGTCATCTTTATTCTGCTGCCGCTGATGCTCGCAACCGGGCTGACCATGTCGCCGGGCATGGATGCCGGTTTTCCCTTCCTGCTCGATGTCTTTGGTGGACGACAGTCGGCACGCTCCATCCATTTCATTTGCGCCTGGTCGATCGTGCTCTTCGTTCTGGTGCATGTCGCCATGGTCATCCTCTCCGGCCTTTGGAACAACATGCGTTCGATGATCACCGGCCGCTACAGGATCGAAAGCGAAGGGGTCCGGAAATGACATTCTTCATCACACGACGCCGCCTGTTGATCGGATCAGCGGCTGGGCTGAGTGCAATCGGCCTGACCGGCTGCGACGGCGTCGTCCAGAACATCAAGGTTCAAAATGTACTGGCGATGGCGGAAAAACTGACGATGAAAAGCCAGCGGCTTCTCGTCCCCAAGGACAAGCTTGCCCGTGAATTTTCCGAGGCGGACATTTCACCGACCTTCAGGCCGAACGGCACGAGCCAGCCCGACAGCGAGGACTATGCCCGGATGATGGCGACGGGCTTTGCGGACTGGCGATTGAAGATCGACGGGTTGGTCGAGCATCCGGTCGAGCTCTCATTGGCGGATCTGAAAAAATTGCCGTCGCGCACACAAATTACCCGACATGACTGCGTGGAGGGTTGGAGCGCCATCGGGAAATGGACGGGCGTACCGCTCGGACCTATCCTCCAGAGTGCAGGCTTGAAGCCAGGAGCCCGCTACGCCGTGTTCTACTGTGCCGACCAGCTCGAGCAGACGATCGACGGCAGCGGTACCTACTACGAAAGCATCGATCTGATCGACGCCTTTCATCCGCAGACAATTCTTGCCTATCAGCTCAACGGCAAAGACCTCGAAGTGGCTCATGGTGCACCGCTCAGACTGAGAGTCGAACGGCATCTTGGCTACAAGCACGCAAAATACCTGATGCGCATCGAAATCAAGGACAGCTTCGCCAGCCTTTGGGGTGGCAAGGGCGGGTTCTGGGAGGACCGCGGCTACGAGTGGTACGCGGGAATATAGCCGTTCGGAAAACGTTTGACTGCGGGCAATGATGCCCATCACAAGGAGAAGACCATGTTGAAGATTACTGCGGTAGCCATCGTTCTTGCATCCGCCTTCACGCTTCCGGCTTTTGCCGATGACACAATGATGGCCACGAAGTGCGACGACGCATCGATGATGAAGATGCAAGCGAGCATGGACAAGATGACCGACCCGATGATGAAGGACAAGAAGGAAATGGCCTCCAAGGAAATGATGATGGCCAAGGACTCCATGAAGGCCCACAAGATGGACGATTGCAAGATGCACATGGACAATGCCATGAAGAGCATGGGCAAGATGTAGCAATGATCCGTGGCGGCCGGGATTATCCGGTCGCCACATTCCTTACAGTATTGCCGGGGCCGTCTGCACGGGGCTCTTCGCCAGGATGCGATGCCAATTCTCAGTGGATATCGGCAGCGTCCACAACGCAAACATCCGATCGAGATCGACATAGATATAGCGGCGGTTTGCTGTCCGGAATTGCGTGAGACTACTTTGACGCTTAGTGAGCGGCGTGTTCTTCGCCGGCTTCTTTCTCCATGGCGCGCCGGGCGCGAATAGCCGCCGCAATGAAGACGCGCGACAGGCCGTGATAGAGCGGCTCGCGCGACAGCAGCCGCGAGGTCACATAGCCGATCATCGATACCGCCATGATCGGGATAACGGCCTGATGGTCGCCTGTCATTTCCAGGATGATGACGAAGGCGGTCATCGGCGCCTGGACCACGCCAGCGAAATAGCCTGCCATGCCGAGGATTGCCGCAAGCGCCACGCCCCCGCCGACCAGCGTGCCGACCGTGCTGCCGAAGCCGGCGCCGACGGCCAGCGACGGGGCGAAAATGCCACCGGGAATGCCCGAGATCATCGACAGGAAGCTCGCCAGCAGTTTTTCGAGAAAGAAGAGCAGCGGCAGCGCATGCCCTTCCACCGCGCCGCGAGCCTGCTCGTAACCGGTGCCGAAGGTCTGGCCGCCGGACATCACGCCGATGGCGGCAACGACAAGGCCGCAGAGGCCGGCAAGGATCAGCATGCGCCCAAGTGGCTGCGGCTGCGCCCAGCGGCGGATGCGGATGCCGGCATAGAGCGCCAGCCCGCTGAAAGTGGCGCCGAGCGCGCCGCCGCCAACGCCGCAGATCAGCATGACGATCCAATCCCGAAGCATCGTTGGGGCGACATCGGCCGTGCCGAAATAGTTGTAGCTGCCGGAAAGTCCGAGTGCTGCCAAGCCGGAAAGAATGACGGCGGTCAGAACGAGGCCATTGGCGCGGGATTCGTAGGTGCGGCTCATCTCCTCGATGGCAAAGACGATACCGGCAAGCGGCGTGTTGAAAGCGGCCGCGATGCCGGCAGCGGAGCCGGCGAGAATCAGCCCCTTTGCCTGCGCCATGCCGCTGAAGCGAGCGACAGCCAGCATGAAGGAGGCGCCGACCTGTACCGTCGGCCCCTCGCGGCCGATCGAGGCGCCGCTTAGGAGCCCCAATATGGTCAGCGCGATCTTACCGAAAGCGAGCCTGAGCGAGAGCAGTTTCGTGCGATCCTCGTCATGATGCAGATGCCGTGCGGCAATCGCCTGCGGAATGCCGCTCCCTTGCGAATTGGGAAACAGGGTCGCCGCGATATAGGCCGACAGCACGAAACCGAGCGGCGTCAGCAGCAGCGGCAGCAGCCACATCCACTCGCCCGATTGGGTCGCGCCGGTAAAGGCGCGCTGCGCCAGATCCGCCAGCTTGGCAAAGCCGACGCTGATCACGCCGATCGCCAGAGCACCCGTCCAGAAGACCAGGCGCGGCCGCCAGAGATTGAACGAGCCCCAGAAAACGCGGGAACGGCGCAGCAGCTTGGATTTGCGGTAGATAGGGGGCATGGGCTGCTCTTCAGCGCAATGGGAATCGGACAACGCTATTCCGTCCTGGCAACCGATCTATGCACCGATTGCCGAGCCAATGCCACAAAACGTTGTTTCACTTCGTTAAAAAGACTTGGCGGCAATGGCCCGAGATAACCGCTATCCGTGTCTGCTGGACGAATATCCGGTCCCGGCCAAGCAAAATAGTTGCTTTCAGAAAGTATGATCCATGAGGGTCTGTCGTCCAGACCGAGGCGGAATTTGACCGGTGAAGGAAGTTCGATGGCCATGGATGCAGTCTCCGGCGGCGAATGCGTGATGGGAAGAACACGAACCTGCTTGTTTCCATCCGCATCATTGATGACAAGCGCCAACACGAGACAGGGGCGATCTTTTACCCCTTCTTCGCGCCCCTCCAGCCGCTCCCTATGCCAGAGATAAGAATAGCGAAAAACGAAGCCGACTTTCACCTCAGCGGGTAGCATGCGGCTTTAGTTCATTGTCAAGATGCTCATGCCCGGCTTCCATCTCGGACGCTTCGACCGCGGCAATATCGGCCTCTGAAAGATCTGCTGTCAGTTGGACCTGTCTATCTCGTCGCAGCAGTCGCTGATAGTCTTCATAAGCGAGCAGAACCGTTCGCGGTCGGCCGTTCTTGGTAATAACAACCGGATCGCGCATGGCCGCATCCTGAAATGCGCCAAAATTCTTGGAAGCTTCGGCGGCAGTTACCGTTTTCATGATAAATCTCCTTGCCGGAAATATACGGATTTTCCGTAAATCCCGCAAGTTATTTGGCTAAAACCGGCGCTGTCTGGCGGCTGCCTACCGATCGCTCGTCTCCCACCGCGGATTGATCCACGGCTCCTGGTTCGAACGCGACAGCCGCGGCTTGCCGAGGATATGATCGGCCGCCTTTTCGCCTGTCATGATCGATGGGCCGTTCAGGTTGCCGTAGGTGACATGCGGGAAGATCGAGCTGTCGGCGACGCGCAGGCCATCGACGCCGATGACGCGGGTATCGGGATCGACCACCGCCATCGGATCCTCCTTCGAGCCCATCCGGCACGTGCCGCAGGGATGATAGGCGCTTTCGAGATGCTCGCGCAGGAAGGCGTCGATCTCATCGTCCGTCTGGACGTTTGCTCCCGGCTGGATCTCCGCTCCGCGATAGTCGTCGAAGGCCTTCTGCGTGAAGATCTCGCGGGTGAGGCGCACGCAATGGCGGAATTTTTCCCAGTCTTCGGCGTGGCTCATATAGTTGAAGCGGATCACCGGGTCGGCTTTGGGGTCGGAGGAGCGCAGCGTCACCGCGCCGCGCGATTTCGACAGGTTGTAGCCGACATGCACCTGGAAGCCGTGGCTCTTGGCCGCCGCCTTGCCGTCATAACTGATGGCGACCGGCAGGAAGTGATACTGGATGTCGGGTTGCTTGACGCCGGGCGCCGAGCGCAGGAAGGCGCAGGCTTCGAATTGGTTCGACGTGCCGAGGCCTGATTTGAAGAACATCCATTGCGCGCCGACGATCCCCTGCATGTACCAGGGCAGCCAGGAATAGAGTGAAACCGGCTTCAGGCTGGTCTGTTGGAAATAGAATTCCATATGATCTTGCAGGTTTGCGCCGACGCCCGGCCGGTCCACCTTTACCTCGATGCCCATATCGCGCAGATGCTGCCCCGGCCCGATGCCCGAGAGCATGAGCAGCTTCGGCGAGTTGAACGAGGAGGCGGAAATGATCACCTCGCGGTTCGCCTTGATGATCTCGACCCTACCGCCGCGCTCCACCTCGACGCCGGTGGCACGGCCGTTTTCGATGACGATCTTGCGGGCGAAGCAGCGGATGAGTTCGACATTCGGCCGCCTGAGGGCCGGCTTGAGATAGGCCGTGGCAGCGGACCAGCGCCGGCCCATCCAGGTCGTCTGCTCCATCAAGCCGAAGCCTTCCTGCTTGCTGCCGTTATAATCCTCTGTCGCCTCGAAGCCCGCCTGCTTGCCGGCTTCGATGAAGGCGTGGAAGAGCGGGTTGCGGGCGTCGCCCCGGCGCACATGCAGCGGGCCGTCCGTACCGCGCCAGCCGTCCTCGCCGCCATGCGAATGCTCCATCCGCTTGAAGTAGGGCAGCACGTCGGCATAGGCCCAGCCCTGAGCGCCGAGCTCTTCCCAACGGTTGAAATCCTCCGCATGGCCACGCACATAGACCATGCCGTTGATCGAGGACGAGCCGCCGATTACCTTGCCGCGCGGCGCGGTGATGCGGCGGTTGTTGAGCTGCGGCTCGGGCTCGGAGAGATAGCCCCAATTGTAGCGGTCCATGCTCATCGGCCAGGCAAGGGCTGCCGGCATCTGGATGAAAGGGCCGAAGTCGCTGCCGCCGAATTCCAGCACGATCACCGAATGCTTGCCGTCTTCCGACAGACGCGCAGCCATGGCGGAGCCGGCCGAGCCCGAGCCGACGATGACGAAATCTGCTTGCTGCATGGTTATCTCCCTGTGGCCGCCCCGATCCTTCGAGGCCCGCCTTTGGCGAGCACCTCAGGATGAGGCGGATCATCGTCCGTGCTTGGGTTGGTCGCTCTCGACCTCACCCTGAGGTGCCGCCGTAGGCGGCCTGAGGTGCCGCCGTAGGCGGCCTCGAAGGGCGAGGGCGAGCCCCGAGGTTGCATCAATAAGGCGCCTGTACCGGCCCCATGCCGACATAAACGGTCTTCAGTTCCGAATAATGCTCCAGTGCCGCCAGCGAATTCTCGCGGCCGAAGCCGGATTGCTTGGAGCCGCCAAAGGGAATTTCCACCGGCGCGAGATTGTAGCTGTTGATCCAGAGCGTGCCGGCCTCGAGCTGGTCGACGACGCGGTGGGCGCGGGTGAGATCGGCGGTGAAGACGCCGCCGGAAAGGCCGAACTCGGTGGCATTGGCGCGGGCGATCACCTCGGCCTCGTCATCGAAATCGAGGACGCACATGACCGGGCCAAAGATCTCTTCGCGCGCGATCGTCATGTCGTCGGTGACATCGGCAAATACGGTCGGCTGGATGTAATAGCCTTCGCCGGAGACGTTGTTCGGGATGCCGCCGCCGGCCACCAGCGTCGCGCCCTCGGCCTTGCCCTTCTCGATGTAGGCAAGTACCTTTTCGCGCTGCGCCCAGGACACCATCGGACCGATCTGCGTGGCCTCGTCCATCGGGTCGCCGATGAGCATGGCGTCGGTGCGGGCCTTCAGGCGCTTCAGGAATTCGGACTTGATCTTGCTGTTGACGAAGACGCGCGTGCCGTTCGAGCAGACCTGGCCCGTCGAGTAGAAATTGCCGAGCATCGCGCCGCCGACGGCGCTGTCGATATCGGCATCGTCGAACACGATCAGCGGCGACTTGCCGCCGAGTTCCATCGTGACATGCTTGAGGTTGCCGGCGGCCGATGCCGCCACCTTGCGGCCCGTCGGCACTGAGCCGGTCAGGGACACTTTCGCCACATCCGGATGGTTGATGAGCAGCGGCCCGGTTTCGCGATCGCCCTGGATGACGTTGTAGAGGCCCTTCGGCAGCCCGGCCTCGATCAGGATCTCGGCAATCTTGAGTGCGCCGAGCGGCGTATTTTCCGAAGGTTTGAACACCATGGCGTTGCCGGCGACGAGGGCTGGCGCACCTTTCCAGCAAGCAATCTGCTGCGGATAGTTCCATGCGCCGATGCCGACGCAGACGCCGAGCGGCACGCGCTTGGTATAGGCGAAATCGCCGCCGAGCGGGATGTAGGAGCCGTTGAGACCGGCTGCCGCGATGCCGCCGAAGAATTCGAAGCTGTCGGCGCCGGAGGTCGGGTCGGCGACGATGGTTTCCTGGATCGGCTTGCCGGTGTCGAGCGTCTCCAGCTCGGAAAGCTCGCGGTTACGCTCGCGCATGATCTCGGCCGCCCGTTTCAGGATGCGGCCACGCGCCGTCGGGCTCATGGCGGCCCATTCCGGCTGCGCGCGCCGGGCAGCGGCGATCGCTCGTTCGACGATGGCAGGCGTTGCCGCATGCAGGCGGGCGATCACCTCGCCGGTGGCGGGATAGATGCTTTCGATAAGAGTGCCGTCGGTGTCCTCGACATATTCTCCGTCGATGAAATGCGAGGCTTTCGGTTGTGCGCGCATCATAGAACCCTCAGTTCTTCATAGGACACCATGACATGCTCTTGAAAAGCAGGTCGTTCGGTCAGGTTTTGGTAGTAGCGCTCAAGCCGCGGATGGGCAGGGCGCTGAATGTCGATGTCGAAATAGCGATAGAGCAGATGCCCGAATTGTATGTCGGCAAGCGTCAGATTATCGCCGGTAAGGAAGCGATGCCGTTCGAGCTGCGACTCGGCGATGTCAAGCTTCGCACCGAGGGCCGCGACAGCCGCAACGATCGCCTTCTCATCGCGCAGGGCAGGGGCGGTGCGCACCACGCGCCAGAACACCGGGCCGGTGAAATTCAAGGCGATGTTGATCTTGGCCCATTCGGCCCATTTATCGATCTGGGCGCGACGCCGCTCGTCCTTCGGCCAGAAGGCATCGTCGCCATATTGCGTGGCGAGATAGCGCAGGATGGCGCCGGTTTCCCATAGCGGCTCGCCGTCGCCGTCCCGCAGCACCGGAACGGTGCCGTTCGGGTTCATCGCCAGGAATTCGGGCGTGTCGTTGACGCCGTATGTGAAGCCGGCATCGATACGCTCGTAGGCAAGGCCTAGTTCGCCGATGCACCACATCAGTGCCTGCACATTGGATGACGATTTGCGGCCCCAGACGGTCAGCATGGTTTTCAGCCTTTCAACGCGTTGAGATGGGTCGTCAGATAGTCTTCGGTCAGTGCGATCGACGCCTCGGTGCTGATCGGCGCGGATCTGAGGCCCTGGCGGATATAGAGCCCGTCGATCATGGCGGCCGCGCCCTCGGCAATCCGCCTGGCGTCGCCGGTCGGGCACAATGGCTTGAGGTTGGCGACCAGATTGGAATGCAGGCGGCGTGCGTAGATGACGAGAAAGCGCCGCGTCTCCTCCGACCGCTGCGCCTCGGCATAGAAGGCGAGCCAGGCGGCGATCGTCTCCGGCGCGAACTGGTCGGCCTGGAAGCTGATGCGGATGATGGCGGAGAGCTTTTCTCGGGGTGTCTTGGCGGCCCGCAGCGCCGTCACGACGCTGTCGCGCAGCCGCTGTAGATGCACACGCACGGTCTCGATCAGCAACTGTTCCTTGCTGCCGAAATAATGATGCGCAAGTGCGGGGGAAACGCCGGCCTGCTTGGCGATTTCGGACATGGTGACGGTCAGCGAGCCGTGATCGCCGATCACGCGCATCGCGGCATCCACCAGCGCCTTGCGGCGCAAAGGTTCCATTCCGACTTTCGGCATGCGTCAATCTCCAAGGCTGAGGCTAAGTGTATTTTTGATTGACTGATCAATCAATAAAAAAATCACGCAACGGGCGATCCGTGCCAAAAAATCCGCAAACTCTTTCCGAGGCGCGTTTCTGTGCCATACTTCGGAAGAGGAGGAGGTGCAGTCATGGTCGATATTCTTGATGAAGTCCCGCCATCCGCAATGCGTAGCAAATGGGGCTGGTTTGTCGGGCTCGGCATATTGCTGCTGATCTGCGGTGGCATCGCCCTTGGCAATCTGTTCATCGCCACCGTCGCCTCGGTCTATTATGTCGGCATGCTGATGTTGATCGGCGGTATCGTGCATCTGGCCCATGCCTTTCAGGTGAGGGGCTGGGAGCACATCCTATTCTGGGTTCTCAGTGGCCTACTCTATACGATTGCCGGCGTGCTTGCCTTTGCCAATCCGTTGCTTGCCTCTGAGGCCCTGACGCTGTTCCTCGCCATAGCGCTGCTCATCGCCGGCACGTTTCGTGTCTGGGTCGGCCGCAAGCTGAAGCCGGAGCGCGGCTGGGTCTGGATCGTCATCAGCGGCCTTGCAACCGCCGTCGCCGGCATCGCCATCGCGGTCGGCTGGCCGGTCAACAGCCTCTGGATCCTCGGCCTTTTCCTGGCATTCGATCTGATCTTCCAGGGTTGGACGCTGGTGGCCTTCGGTCTGGTGCTCAGGCGGTAGGCGATCTCCCAAAAGGGGTAACGAACTGCTGCTTTTTGACAAGGAGCGTGAGCGGCGCTACTCTTCGTCTCTCCGCCGAATAGGGCGGAGCGGCGTTGAGTTGTTGTGACGGCGGTACCTTCATCTGGAAGCATGCATGTCCGAGACATGCCCTGAAGGCACTGGTCGAGGCCGCGGAACATGCTTCCAGCCAGGTTTCCGCGTAACAACGTCAAGGGAGGAATATCATGCCAATGGTAACGGTTTCCATCTCCCCGCTTCAGGCTGCTGGCATCCGTGCAGCGGTCGATACCGGCACCTATGCCTCAAGCAGCGAAGTCGTGCGGGAAGCCTTGCGCATGTGGGATGCGGCCCGTAAGCGCGACGACGTTTGCGATGTGCCGCTTGCGGCCAATGATGGCGGAGACACGGCAAAAGGCGGCCGTTGCGTCGCCGACATGTTTGCCGATTACGACGCGGAACGGCACACGCATAACTAGAGCATTTTCGCGTTTCTTCGAATCGCGAAAGCGCTCTATCTTCTTGTTTTTACGCATTCCGGACGGAAAACTGCTGCGCACTTTTCCTGGAAACGCTCTAGCTCGCAAGCTGCCGGTGACAGCAGCGGCGCTTGCCGGCGCGGCTGCTTTCTGCCCTGACGAATGGTTAATATTGCTTTACCATTCATGAAACTTTCACATACGGGAAAGGTTTCGTTGACGCTTATGGCGCATCTTGGGGCGAAAACGCGGTAAATCCAAAGTTTTACTCAAATAAATTAGAACAGAATCCGCAAAGTGGAGATGGGCATGTCACTGACTGCCACGGTCGAGCCGGGCGTATTGCGCCGATATGCCAGCGACCAGATTGTCACTCTCGCCAAGCTCGTTATCGAGAATGCATTTCAGCCGATCGTCGAGGCCGGCACTGGGGCCGTTTTCGGCTATGAGTCGCTCATGCGCGGACAGGAACGTATCGGTTTCAGCAGCCCGGTCGATATCCTCGACGAGGCCGAGCGGACCGGCCAGCTTCTTGGTTTGGAACAGATGGTCACCAGCCGGGCGCTGGCGAAATTCGCCACGTTGCCCAATATCGCCGCCGCGACCCTTTTCCTCAATCTGGATGTCCGGTTGATCCCGCAAGGCACGGCATTGCTGGATAGCCTGCTGCAGCACATGCGAAAGGCCGGGATTGCGCCTTCGTCCGTCTGCTTCGAATTCTCCGAGCGCTTCGACAATACCATCGTGCCCGGGTTTCGCGATCTGGTCGCCAAGATGCGAAATGCAGGCTTCAAGCTGGCGATCGACGATTTCGGCGTCGGTCACGGCGAGATGAAGCTCCTGTCCGATTATCCCGTCGATTATCTGAAGATCGACCGGCACTTCATCGTCGACATCGACCGCAGTGCCCGCAAACGCCATATCCTCAGGAATCTCGTCAATATCGCCCATGTCCTCGGCACGCGCGTCGTCGCGGAGGGTATCGAGACCGAGGCGGAATTCCTGACCTGCCGCGAATTCGGCGTCGATCTCGTCCAGGGCTGGTTCATTGCCCGCCCGACGGTGCTCGTCAACGAGCTCAAGCCGAGCTTTCCGCACCTCAGGCATCTGGGCAAGACCGCGCGCAACAGCCAGTCGCTGGATGAAATTCTCATCCGCAAACAGATAGAGATGTTGCCGACCATCCGTGAGAGCGACAGCATCGACAGCGTCTTCGAGCTTTTTCGCCGCAATCCGCGCCGCGCCTACTTTCCGGTCGTCAATGCCAATGACGAGCCACGCGGCATCATCCACGAATACCAGCTGAAGGAATATATCTATCAGCCCTTCGGCCGCGATCTCTTGAAGAACAAGGTCTACGAGCGTTCGATCTCGCATTTCGTCGAAATGGCGCCGATCGTCGGCCTCGATTCCGATGCGGATACATTGATGGCGATCTTTGCCAACATGGAAAGCAGCGATTGCCTGATCGTCACGGAAGGCACGCATTATGCCGGCATCGTTTCGGCCGCCTCGCTCATCAAGGTCATCAATGAGAAGCAGCTCAAGATCGCCCAGGATCAGAATCCGCTAACCGGCCTGCCAGGCAACAGGGCGATCCACGATTTCATGCAGCATGCCGGCCGGGACGGCGATGAGATCAGGCATTTCTGCTATTGCGACTTCGACAATTTCAAGCCGTTCAACGATGCCTATGGCTTCCATCTCGGCGACCATGCCATTTCGTTGTTCGCGGCGCTGATGCGCCGCTATTTCTTTGCCGAGCGCCATTTCCTCGGCCATGTCGGCGGCGATGATTTCTTCATCGGCGTCACCGGCTGGAGCACGCAGGAGCTGCGTGAGGTTCTGGACCGGCTTCTTGCCGATTTCCACGCGGACGTTCTCGATTTCTATTCCGCCGAGGATCGAGCGGCCGGCCGTATTCGCGGCCACGACCGCAGCGGCGCCGAGGCGGAATTCCCGCTGATGCGTTGCTCCATAGGCATCCTGCAACTGCCCGAAGGACTGGTGATCGACAATATCAACCGCGTCAGCACCTCCATTGCAGGTATCAAGACCAAGGCAAAGGAGAGCGATACGGGCATCGCATTCCTCGGCCTGGCCGAGACGAATTGACGCCCTCCCGTCCCCGATCCTTTTCAAGCGCCCTGCGCTAAACTATCTCCACTACTTTACTGGGAGAGGAGATAGCGCCATGCCCTTGCCATCTGAAATGCGTTTCGTGGATTTGCCGACCTTTGGCGGGCCGGAGGTCATGACCATCGCCCGCAGGCCTTTGCCGGTCTTGAAGCCGGGCGAGATCCTCGTCCGTGTCGAGGCGGCCGGCGTCAACCGCCCGGATGTGGCGCAACGCCAGGGCAATTACCCCGCACCGAAGGATGCAAGTCCCATCCTCGGCCTCGAAATCGCCGGCGAAGTCGTCGATGTCGCGCCCGGCGTGACGGAATTTGCCATCGGCAACAAGGTTTGCGGTCTCGCAAATGGCGGCGCCTATGCCGAATATTGCGTGCTTCCCGCGGGCCAGGCGCTCCGCTTCCCGAACGGCTATGACGCGGTGCGCGCGGCGGCTTTGCCCGAGACGTTCTTCACTGTCTGGGCCAATCTCTTCCAGATGGCCGGCCTCACGGAAGGCGAAAGCGTGCTGATTCATGGCGGTTCCAGCGGCATCGGCACGACGGCAATCCAGCTCGCCCGCGCTTTCGGCGCGACGGTCTACACCACGGCCGGTTCGAAGGAAAAGTGCGAGGCGTGCGAGAAGCTCGGCGCAAAGCGGGCAATCAACTATAGAGAAGAGGATTTCGCCGAAGTCATCGCGGCGGAGACGGATCAGGGCGTCGATGTCATTCTCGACATGATCGGCGCGGCCTATCTGGAAAAGAATCTCGCTTCTCTGGCGCGCGACGGCTGCCTTTCGATCATCGCTTTCCTGGGCGGTGCAGTTGCCGACAAGGTCAATCTGGCGCCGGTCATGGTGAAGCGATTGACCGTGACCGGCTCGACCATGCGCCCGCGCACGGCCGAGGAGAAGCGCGCCATTCGCGACGACCTTTTCTCCCAGGTCTGGCCGCTGCTGGACGAAGGCACGGTTGCCCCCGTCATCTACAGGACCTTCTCCCTTGACGATGTAGTCGAGGCGCACCGGCTGATGGAGACCAGCGACCATATTGGCAAGATCATGCTGACGCTGGCTTGATCGTGACGGACAGCGCGATGGCGATCAGGCCGGGTATCGCCATCAGGGCATAAAGCCAGGTCACCGCGGAAAGGCTGCCGGCAATGCCGCCCGGATGGGTCAGGCCCGCGCCATTGACGATGACGCCGGCAAGGGCTGCGCCGAACGCGCCGCCCAGCGATTGCGTCATCGAGATCGCAGCGGAGGCCTTGTCCTGTTCGGTTCTGCTGGCAATGCCGATGATCCTGGTCACGAGATGCGCCCAGCCCAGCCCGACGCCGAACCCCATCAGGAACATGGCGATCGCGGCGGGCGCAAACTTGGCGACCTCGTCGAAAGGCGTGGTCGTTGCCAGCAAGGGAATGAGCGATGCGGTCGCGGCGGTTTCCAAGACGCAGCCAGCAATGATGGCGATGGCGGCCTGCCTGCCCGAAAGCGATGCGCTGAAGAAGGCGGCGATCGTCCACCCCAATGCGACGAGCGCAACAAGATAGCCGGAGGCCAGCGGCGTGACGCCATGCAGGGTCTGCAGGAAGTAGGGGATGTAGATGTCGCTCGTCAGCACCATCATGAGCGTGAAGATGGTGAGGTAGAGCCCCGAAATGGGATTGGTGAGTATCACGGCGCCATAGGGAAACAGGCGTGTGTCGCTCTTTCTCTCGATTGCCACCATCACCGCGACGAGTGCGATCGAAGCTGTGATCAGCACCACCTTGGACTCTCCATGCTCGATCGTGCTGGCGATGTTGACGAACAGGACGGCAGTAAGCAGCAGTGCAATCTGGACCAGCGGCGTCCTCGTGTCAGCCCGATCATCCGCAACGTCTGGCAGTAGCCAGCGTGCGGAAAGCGACATGATCAAGGTCAGCGGCACGAGGATGATGAAGGCCTCGCGCCAGGCGCCTCCGGCGGCGAAGAGGCCGCCGAGCGTCGGGCCGAGCACCGTCGCCATACCCCATATGGCGGCATAGAGCGTGGACGCCTTGCGCCAGAGTATTTCCGGATAGACGAAACGAATGAAGGCATAGGCAAGGCCGGACAGCATGCCCGCGCCATAACCCTGCACGGCGCGGCCGGCGAGCAATACCGGCATGGCCGGCGCGACGGCGCAGAGCAGGCTTCCCATGCCGAATGTGATCGCCGCTGCAATATAGACGGCGCGCAGACCCATCCCCTTCGGCCGGGTTGCAACCGTGATCGAGCCGAGTACGCCGGCGGCGACGAAGAGCGTCGTCATCCATGAGAATAATTCGAGGCCGCCGATATCCCGGACGATCGAAGGGGCGATGGTGGCGGTAATATAGGACTCGACGGCATAAAGGGTCACGCCGCCGCCGAGCATCAGCGTCGCGGACAGGAGCTTCGGCGAGAACAAGGCGAAGACGGAGGAGGAGGGAGTGGAAGCGGTGTTTTCGATGCTGGACATCGGAGGATCCTCGGTATTTTCCCTAGCGGTTAATTATTTTCCAAGTTATAGTTTGGAAAACTACATGACAGTCGGATTAAAACAAGAGAAAACTTGGAAAAATGCGTCAATCGCCCGTCAATCGAATTTTGATCCTGTTGAAAACCGAGGGACCGCAACTGGCAGCGGCTGTCGGCGATGCGCTCGGCATATCGTCCGAGGCGGCCCGTCAGCAGCTGACGAAGATGGCGGAGGAGGGATTGGTCGAGCCGGTGGCGGAGGCGGCAGCGGGCAGGGGCAGGCCGCGCCAGCTCTGGCATCTGACGGCTGACGGCAACAAGCAATTTCCCGACGGCCATGCGGATCTGACCGCCACCTTGCTTGCGACCATGGTCAGCCAATTGGGGCAGGGCGCCGTCGACACCGTCATCTCCGCCCGTGAAACGGAAACGCTTCGGCGCTATCGCAGCGAAATCGACCTCGCCGCCGATCTGCCGTCACGCGTCGCAAGCCTCGCCGCCATCCGCACGCAGGAAGGCTATATGGCCGATCATTGGCAGGACGAGGATGGTTCGGTCATGCTGGTGGAAAATCATTGCCCCATCTGCGCGGCCGCATGTGCCTGCTCCGGCTTCTGCCGTTCTGAGCTGGAGGCCTTCCGTATAGTTCTTGGCGCGCGAGTGGAGCGGGAAGAACATATCCTCCTCGGCGCCAGACGTTGTGCCTACAGGATTCGGCCAACCGTTTGAGTTGCGAGGTTTTCGATATCGGCAGGCGTCATCGGCGATTGGCAATCCATGGTGCAGCGGCTATCACTGGCCATCTGGCAAATCAAAGGCTGCATCCCATCATGTCCAATCCGGTCTGCGTCGAAGTCACCCGTGGCAACCAGGTCGAAAGCCTTCATCGCGGCTCCGTCGTCGCGGTCGATGGCGATGGGAAGGTGGTCTTCTCGGTCGGCGATATTGAAAGCGGCGTCTTTCCGCGCTCCGCCTGCAAGGCGATGCAGGCCCTGCCGTTGGTCGAAAGCGGTGCCGCGGATGCCTATGGCTTCGGCAACAAGGAATTGGCGCTCGCCTGCTCCTCCCACAATGGCGAGGATGAGCATGTAGCACTCGCCGCCTCGATGCTGGCGCGCGCCGGCCGCGATGTCGGTACGCTCGAATGCGGCGCGCATTGGTCCTTCGACCAGAAGACCCTCATCCATCAGGCCCGCACCATCGAGAAGCCGACGGCGCTGCATAATAATTGCTCAGGCAAGCATGCCGGTTTCGTCTGCGCCTGCTGCCATCAGGATATCGATCCGAAAGGTTATGTCGGCTATGATCACCCGCTGCAGCAGCAGATCCGCGACACCATGCAGAGCCTGATGGGCGCCATTCTCGGCCATGACAATTGCGGCACGGACGGCTGCTCGATCCCGACCTATGCGGTGCCGCTTAAGGGACTGGCCCATGGCTTTGCCAGGATGGCGACGGGCGTCGGCCTGGAGCCGCTGCGCGCCAAGGCGTCGCGCCGGCTGTTCGAGGCCTGCATGGCCGAACCCTTCTATGTCGCCGGCACCGATCGCGCTTGCACTAGGCTCATGCAGATCGCTCCCGGCCGCATCTTCGCCAAGACCGGCGCCGAAGGCGTGTTCTGCGCCGCAATCCCCGAGCAGGGCATCGCCATCGCGCTCAAATGCGACGACGGCACCGGCCGCGCGGCGGAAGTCATGGTCGCGGCAACGCTGGCCCGTTTCTTCGAAAAGGAGAGCGCGGTTCATGCCGGTCTCATGGCGATGGCCGACAGGTCGTTCAGGAACTGGAACGGCATCCATGTCGGCGATATCATGCCGGCAGCTATACTAACTGCCTAGCCTCCGCTCTCCGGTTCAGCCGATCGTCTGCCGGGCCAGCACATGTTGCTGGACGATCCTGTATTCCTTCCAGATCAGGACCATCACCACCAGGTCGAAGACGGTGAGGATGATGAGCCCGATACCGTGCGTGTCGGTGAAGCGGTAAAGCTGGTAGACGATGAAAAGCCCCAGGGCGATCAGCGATGCCGGATAGGCCCACATCTTGCCCCTGAGCAGCCCGATGACGAGCAGCACCTTCACCAGCCCGTGGCTCAGTAGGTAATAGGCGTAGAAGTTCTTGGTGCCGACGGAGAAATCCTGCGCCCAGGTCAACAGGTGTGTCGCGATGAAATCATGCGACTCGTTGAGCAGCTCGGGCTGCGTGATCCTGTTTGCCAGGCGAAGGATGGACTCGGTGCTGACGAGCGCGAGCACAATGCCGCCGATGCATTCGATCAGGGCGTGCGCGCCCTTCAACAGGACGCTGATTTCGAAGAGCTGATGAATGCGGCGTTCGTTCACGGGCGATCTCTTGGGCATGGTGATGCAGGTTTGACCGGCGACAACGGCAAGACAAGCCGATGTCCGATCGGCATAGGATGAATCTTCGACCGCATCATGATGACGATGACACAAATCCCGGCGTGATATCTCAATTCCGTGAAGCGGATGCGCAACCGGCGTCAGGCCAGCAAGAGCGGAACCTCGGTCTCCCGATAGGGCGCCAGGTTTTCCTCCGCAACATCGGATGGCACGATCAGACCGGAAACGCCCTTCATTGGCAGGATCTGGCATGGGGAGGCGGCGTCGAGCTTTTCGCTCGTCGCCAATACGTAGGTTTCGGCCGAGCATAGCGCGATATGCCGCTTGATGGCCGCTTCCTCGAAATCGCCGGTCGAAAAGCCGCGGGCGGGATGGATGGCAGTGACGCCGAGAAAGAAGATATCCGCCCTAATGGATGCGATCGTTGCCATGGCGGCAGCACCCGTCGCCACCATTGAATGCTTGTAGAGCTTGCCGCCGACCAGGATCACCTCGGCGGCGGCATGATGCTCCAGTTCGCCTGCGATCGTCGGGCTGTGGGTGACGATGGTGACGGCGAGATCCTTCGGGAGCTGGCGGGCGATCTCGGCATTGGTGGTGCCGCCATCGAGGAATACGGTCTGGCCCGGCTGTATCATTTTGGCCGCATAGGCGCCAAGCCGCCGCTTCGCATCCGATGAGACCGCCTGCCGGGCCGTGAAATCCGGCAGATCAGGCGAAAGCGGCAGCGCGCCGCCATGCACCCGCTTCAGCAGTTTCTCCGTCGCCATTTCCCTGAGATCCCTGCGGATCGTGTCTTCGGAGAGGCCGAGATCGTCGGCCAGAGCCTTGGCGATCACCTGGCCGTCCCGGCGCAATCGATCGAGGATGAGGGCTTGGCGTTGGCTGGTCAGCATGTCGGTCTCTGCATGTTATTTCACGAATAATCTTGAATCTATCAGAATCGATTCGACATTCAAGAAAATATGCGCATATTCGTGCAAATTCCTGCAGGAAGCAGGAGTTGGAAATGGAGACATGACATGTTGATCTTGATTGCCGGGCCCTATCGCTCCGGCACCGGCGACGATCCGAAGAAGATGGCCGAAAACCTCAAGCGCCTCGAGGAGCCGTCCTATGCCCTGTTCAAGGCCGGGCATCTGCCCATGATCGGCGAATGGGTTGCCCTGCCGGTATGGCATGCGGCCGGCGGCAAGAGCATCGGCGACGATCTCTACGAGGGGATCTTCCACCCGACGGCGGGTCGCCTGCTGCAGCTTTGCGAGGGTGTCCTGAGACTGCCCGGCGACTCCAAGGGCGCCGACAATGATGTCCGCATCGCCCGCGAGCGTGGCATTCCCGTCTGGTACAGGCTGGAAGACGTTCCCGGCTGCGCATAAACATCGCCGCCCATCCCTGCGGCCCGATGTTGTGGGGATGGGCTTCGATCCGATCGATCAAAACCTTTTGTAGCGCCCATCAGCATCAGCCACTTCCGTATTTGCCGGGTTGCCATTAGCTTCCCTTGGAATCCAATCGAGGAACGGAACATGCTGACATTCTATTTTGCGCCCGGAAGCTGCGCGCTCGCCAGTCTCATCGCCCTGGAAGAGTCGGGTCTTGCTTACGAACATCGACGCCTCAGCCTCGCCAATGGCGATCAGCGCCAGCCGGATTATCTGGCCATCAACCCCAAGGGCCGGGTTCCAGCGCTGGTGACGGACAAGGGCGTCATTACGGAGAATATCGCGATCCTAGCTTACCTCGCCCAGATCGTGCCCGCCGCGAATCTGGCGCCCCTCGACGATCCCTTCGCATTCGCGCAGATGCAGGCATTCAACAGCTATCTGTCGTCGACCGTCCATGTGAACCATTCGCACAAGGCACGCGGCGCTCGCTGGACAGACGATGCCGCTGCCATCGAGACGATGAAGGCCAAGGTGCCGCAAACCATGGCCGAAAGCTTTGCCCTGCTCGAAGGCAAGATGCTGAAAGGACCCTGGGTGATGGGCGAGCAGTATACCGTCGCCGACGGTTATCTCTTCACAACGTCAAAGTGGTTGCCGGGAGACAATGTCGATCGCAACCAGTTTCCGAAGGTGAGCGCCCACTATCAACGCATGCTCGAACGTCCGGCCGTTCAAAGGGCGCTTGCCATCGAAGAGGGCTGATTGCGTCAGCCGAATGTTGCCAAAAGCTTTTTCGGGGCGCGGTGTTGCCACGCCTCGATCAGGCGCTGTTGCAGTTCCTCGTCGCCGATCGCGGTGATGCGCAGGGGCAGGGAAGGCCAGCCGACATAATGATCGGTCTGGAAATAGATCTCCGGCGCCATCTCCATGAGCTGTTCCTTGCGGTCGATCGGCAGCGACAGCACGATGGTCTCGTTATTCTTCACCGTCACGAATGCCTTGCCGCCGACTTTGAGGGCCGGCAGGCCGTAATGCAGGCCAGGTTCAACCGCCGGCAGTCGGGCTTGGGCCAAAAGCCGCTGCAGTCGTTCCACGATGGTGTCCATATTGACGTTCGAAGTCATGCTCGCGTCACGGAAACAGGCTCTCTCAGGCGCATTCTTCCGGCTGAACGCGTCGCTTGTCCATAGGCCGCCCGAGATTTTCCGGCATCAACGGAAGGTCGGCGAGCTCCTCCAGGGACATCGCCGCAAGCATGGGATGCTGCAGCGGATCGTCTTCGGGTTTGCGATCCTCATTCAATAAGTGACTAAAGAAAAGCTTCAAGATCGACATTGCATGCCTCCTTGGATCTCCGCATGGATGCAACCGTAAGGGCATCAGCCGGGCGGGCGGCGGCGGTTTTGAATTCCATGCTGCAATAATCGCGCGAATTATCGCTTCAAGCAATTGAGAATGACGCGATGCTACTATAGTTATTCTATAATGAGAAACCTCAACAACGTGCATCTGAATGGCCTGCGTGCCCTGGAAGCGGTCGGGCGGCTCGGCTCGCTGCAGGCAGCGGCCGACGAACTCGGCGTGACGGTCGGTGCCGTCAGCCAGCAGGTCATCAAGGCCGAGGCGCAGCTCGGTCGCCCGCTTTTCGAGCGCACGCCCAAGGGCATGGCGGTCACGGCTTCGGGATTGGCGGTGCTGGCAAGGCTTGGCGAAGGTTTTCAGGCGCTTACGGCCGCAGTCGCCCTCGCGCAGCACAAGGACGAGAATATCCTCACCATTTCGGTCGCGCCGGTCTTCGCGGCGCGCTGGCTGGTATATCGGCTCGATCGATTTGCCAGCCGCCATCCGGATATCCGCCTGCGCATCGATGCCACCACGCGGCTGATCAGTCCGGCGGCGTCGGATGTCGATATCGGCATTCGGGTCGGCAGCGGGCAATGGCCGGGCGTCAAGGCCGAGCTGCTGCTGGCGCAGGAAGTATTCCCGGTCGTTACGCCGCAGATCGCCGGCACGCTCCGCGAGCCCGCTGATCTCCTGAAAATCCCCGCCGTCATCGACGGACACGCGATGTTCGGCTGGGAAGTGTGGCTGCGCAAGGCCGGGCTTTCAGGCCATTGCATGGAAGAGCGGCACATCTTTAACGACGCGTCGCTCTGTCTGGATGCGGCCATAGCGGGGCAGGGGGTGATGCTCGCCTGGCAGACCCTGGCTGCCTATGCTTTGAAGCAGAAATGCCTCGTCGATCCCTTCGGCATCCGCGCAAAGACGGGTTTCGGCCATTACTTCGTCACGGCCGCGGGCGTGCGCGAACCGAAGAAGGTGACCGCCTTCAAGGCCTGGATCCACGAGGAAATGGAAGAGAGCATGCGTCTCTTCCAATAAGAGCAGTTCCAGGAAAAGTGCGCAGCGGTTTTCCGTCCGGAATGCGCAGCGAAACAAGAAGATAGTGCGTGTCTCGCAAACTGTGCAGCCGCTTTACACTACGCGATTTAAGTGCCGTCAGGCCGGCTCCTTGCCGCGCGTCGCCTGCATGGCCTTGTAGGCATCGCGCGACTGGCAGCGTTCGATCCAGGCTTTCATCTTCGGGCGCGCGTCGAAGAGTTCCTGTTCGGTCTGGGCGTAGCGCATCACTTCCGCAAGGTTGAGATCGGCGGCGGTAAAGCGGTTGCCGACGAGATAGTCCTGATTTTGCAGGTGCTTCTCCAAGACGTCGAGCGGCTTTTTCAGCGAGCGGCAGGCAACCGCGATCCCCGCCTTGCCGGCCTCGCTGTTTTCCTGGGCATTGTCATAGATGCGGACGAGCGCGACGCTGTAGGGCTCGACTTCGGTCGCGGCCCACATGGTCCACATCGACATCTGCCCTTCTTCCTCCACCGTCTTGCCGGCAAGCGGGCCGCCATATTTGCGCGCGAGGTAGAGGTTGATGGCGAGCGACTCATGCATCATAAGATCGCCGTCCTTGATGCAGGGGATCATGCCCATCGGATTGATGGCCAGAAACTCCGGCGACATCGTATTGATCGGCGCATCGGCGGCAAGCGGGTTGGGCAGCCGGCCGGCCTGGATGACCGGCACGGATTCGAACTCGATGCCGAGCTCGTGAGCCATCCAATAGTTGCGCGAAGCGCGCGAGCGATAGACACCGTAGATCGTCAGCATATGCGTCTCCCAGATTCGAGTCGGCGCGACATTATTGGTCGCTTGGGAAGAGCGGAAGGCCTTACGGTTGATATCTCGATGAAAGCTTGTGATGAGTGGTGTATGCTGGGGCCGCCTCGTCCTTCGAGGCTTCGCCCTGTGGGCTCCGCACCTCAGGATGAGGCGGAGTTGGCCGCGTAGTCCGTTGCACATGCGTAAGGGGTTACCACCGCTGCCATGAATGACCAGCCCTCACCCTTGTACGTTGGCGATAGTGTAAGATGGGTGGCGTGACGGAGGTGCGTGTCATCCTTGGGTCTTGAACCCGTACCTCAGCAAGCGCCTCTGTCGCATCCTTTCTGCTCGAACGGTTGGCTGGGCTTCGAGCCCGCGTTGCAAGGAGGAGCACCCATGAATGCCTCACAGGATGTTATGGTCGGGATAGACGTCTCCAAGGCTTATCTTGACGTCGCGCTCGACGGCGCCACATCGGTGGCGCGATGGAACAATGATGCGGCAGGTTGCGATGGGCTTGCAGCCGCGGTCGCGGGAGCTAGTCTGGTCGTCGTCGAAGCAACCGGCGGCTACGAGATGCGCATGGTGCGCACATTGATGGCGGCCGGTATTGCGGTTGCCGTCGTCAATCCCCGCCAGGTCCGCGATTTTGCCAGAGCCAGTGGCCGATTGGCCAAGACCGATCAGGTCGATGCCCGGGTCATCCTGCACTTCGCCAAGGCGATGCGGCCGGCACAGATCCCCCATATCGACGACGGCCGCATCGCCTTGGCCGCGCTGGTGGCCCGCCGTCGGCAACTCATCGACATGGCCGTTGCCGAGAAGAACCGCCTCGAACATGCATCTGCGGATATCGCCGCCCTCATTCACGAGCTGCTTGCCTCCTTCAAGGCGCAGCTTACCCGCATCGACACGGCCATCACCCTGGCCATCGAGACCGAACCCGATATGGTCGAACGGCGCGATCTTTTGCTTTCCGTGCCCGGCATCGGCGAGATCACCGCCGCCATTCTCATCGCCGAACTCCCTGAACTCGGCAGCATCGATGACAAGAAACTTGCCGCCCTGATCGGCGTTGCACCAATGGCCCACGACAGCGGCGCCATGCGCGGCCAGCGCCATATCGCAGGTGGACGGTCCGCCGTGCGCTGCGCCCTCTACATGGCGACCTTGTCAGCCCTCCGCTGTTCGCCAACCATCAAGGCCTTCTACGCAAGGCTGCGCGATGCCGGCAAACCGCCAAAGGTCGCCATCGTCGCCGCTATGCGAAAACTCGCAACCATCCTCAACACAATCGTCCGAAGACGGACACCCTGGATCAACCAACACGGTTGCTGAGGTGGCCCGGAGGGCCCTCGAAGGGCGAGGGCGGGTGGTAGGCATGGAGCAAGCACGAAAATATCAGCCGTCACCCCGAATTCTTTGCAAATCATGCTGCTGATGCCCAGCCTTCGTTCGGAAATTAGCGCCCGCGCATGTTAGATTCGAATCGTGATTTCATTGGAAGCGGTAGGAGGCTTCTGGTGAAAATGGTGACTGCGATCTCGGGAGGAGAGCAGATGCTTGCGACCAGTGTATCGCTAGACGACAAATATACCGCAGAAGAAGGCCGCGTTTTCATGAGCGGCCTGCAGACGCTGGTGCGGCTGCCCATGACCCAGATGCGGCGTGACCGCGCTGCCGGTCTCAATACGGCAGCCTTCATATCGGGTTATCGCGGCTCGCCGCTCGGCGGCTACGACCAGCAGCTTCTGAAAGCCAAGACTTACCTCGACGCCCACGACGTCACCTTTCAGCCAGGCATCAATGAGGATCTTGCCGCGACCGCCGTCTGGGGCTCGCAGCAGGTCGGCCTTTCCCCCGGCGCCCGCAAGGATGGTGTACTCGGCATCTGGTACGGCAAAGGCCCCGGCGTCGACCGCTCCGGCGATGTTTTGAAGCACGCCAATGCCGCCGGCACCTCCAAGCATGGCGGCGTCCTCTGTTTCGCCGGTGACGACCATTCCGCCAAATCCTCCACCATGCCGCACCAGACCGACCATGATTTCATGTCTGCAGTCATCCCGGTCATCTACCCTTCTTCCATCCACGAATTTCTCGAATACGGCCTGCTCGGCATCGCCATGTCGCGCTATTCCGGCTGCTGGGTCGGCATGAAGTTCATCGCCGACACCATCGAAACGACGGCCGCTGTCGATCTCTCGGGCGAGAGGCGGCAATTCGTGCTGCCGACCGATTTCGAGATGCCTCCCGGCGGTCTCAACCTGCGCTGGCCTGATCCGCCGCTGGTTCAGGACGATCGTCTGCAGACCTACAAGGCCTATGCGGCTATCGCCTTTGCCCGTGCCAATCGCGTCGACGAAATCACGCACGATGTGCCGAACGCCCGCTTGGGCATCATCTCCTCCGGCAAGGCCTACGAGGATGTCCTGCAGGCGCTGCGCGAGCTCGAGATCGGCCCGAAAGAAATGGCTGATATCGGCCTGCGTATCCTGAAAGTGCGCATGCCCTGGCCGCTGGAGCCGGAGGCTGTCCGACATTTCTCTGAAGGGTTGGACGAGGTTCTCGTCGTCGAGGAGCGGCGCGAGATCATCGAAAACCAGATCAAGCAGCAGCTCTTCAACTGGCGGGCCGATGTCCGTCCGCGCATCGTCGGCAAGTTCGACGAACACGATAAACCCTATCTCAGCCTGTCTGCGGCACTGACGGTCGGCGCGGTCGCGAGAGCCATTGCGGGGCGCATCGTCAAGCTCGATCTCGATCAAGGCCTGCATGACCGCATCGCCGCCAAGCTCGCCTATCTCGCCGAACGCGGCCAGATCAGCCGCAGCCATGTGGCGCCGCTGAACCGTACGCCGTTCTTCTGCTCCGGCTGTCCGCACAATACGTCCACCCGCGTTCCGGAAGGCAGCCGCGCCATTGCCGGCATCGGCTGCCACTACATGGTCACTTGGATGGATCGCAACACCGAGACCTTCACCCAGATGGGCGGCGAGGGTGTGCCGTGGACGGCGATCGCCCGCTACACCGACGAAAAGCACATGTTCGTCAATCTCGGTGACGGCACCTATTTCCATTCCGGCATTCTCGCCATCCGCCAGTCCGTCGCCTCCAAGGTCAACGTCACCTACAAGCTGCTCTATAACGACGCCGTCGCCATGACCGGCGGCCAGCCGATCGATGGCTACCTGACACCGGAGCTGGTGACGAAGCAGCTGCACGACGAGGGCGTCAAGCCGATCTATCTGCTGTCGGACAATCCGGATGCCTATCGTGCCTCTGAGATGGCCCCCGGCGTCAAGGTGCTGCATCGCGACCATATCGATCAGGTGATGCTGACGCTGCGCGAGACCGAAGGCTGCTCGGCGATCGTCTATGTCCAGACCTGCGCTGCCGAGAAGCGCCGTCGCCGCAGCCGCGGCCTGATGGAAGACCCGGCCAAGCGCGTCTTCATCAATCCGGCTGTCTGCGAGGGCTGCGGCGATTGCTCGGTGCAATCCAACTGCATCTCCGTCGAGCCGCTGGAAACGGAATTCGGCCGCAAGCGCCAGATCAACCAGTCGAGCTGCAACAAGGATTTCTCCTGCGTCAAAGGCTTCTGCCCGTCCTTCGTGACTGTTCATGGCGGCAAGCGCCGCAAGCGGAAGGCGCTTGATCATGCCGATGTCGATGTGCCGATGCCCGAAATCCCGGTCATCGGCGATCGGCCGTGGAATATCGCCATTGCCGGCGTCGGCGGCACCGGCATCCTGACGATCGGCGCCATCCTCGGCATGGCAGCGCATCTGGACGGCAAGGTGCCGATGATCCTCGACATGGCGGGCCTTGCCCAGAAGGGCGGCGCGGTCATGAGCCATCTGCGCATCGGTCACAATCAGGCCGAGGTCACCTCCTCGCGCATCGTCAATGGCGGTGCCGACCTGCTGCTCGCCGCCGATGAGGTGGTCGGCGCCTCGAAGGATGCGATCACGCTCTGCTCGTCGACGCGGACGGCGGCCATCGTCAACACCGGCCTGATGCCGGTCGCCGATTTCGTCCGCAACCGCGATTTCGATTTCAAGGTCGGCTCGATACAGCACACCATCGCCAAGACCGTCAGCGACAAGTCCGTCTTCCTCGATTTCAATCACGTCGCGACCGAGGTGACCGGCGATGCCATATCGACCAATATCCTGCTGACCGGTTTTGCCTGGCAGCGCGGCCTGCTGCCGCTGTCGCTGGAAGCAATCGAAAAGGCGATCGAGCTCAACGGTGTCGCGGTCAAGGCGAGCCTTTCCGCCTTCCAGTGGGGCCGGCTTCTGGCGCATGATCCGCAGGCCGTGCATGCCATGATGGCCGAGCCGGAGGCGGGCAAGACGCTGGCGGAGATGAGCCTCGATGAGCTCATCAAGCATCGCAAAGCGCATCTGACGGCCTATCAGAATGCAGCGCTTGCCGAACGCTATGCCGCCTTTGTTGCCCGCGCCAATGCGCTGGCTGCAAGGGAGCGGCTTTCGGACAAGGTACCCTTTGCCGTCGCCGTCACCTATGCGCGGGTTCTGGCCTATAAGGACGAATACGAGGTCGCCCGCCTGCTGACCGATCCCGCTTTCGAGGCGCATCTGCGCGAAGAGATGGAAGGCGATTTCAAGCTGGCTCTCAACCTTGCCCCGCCCATCCTCGGCGGCAAGGATCCGAACGGCCGGCCAAAGAAGCGGGAATTCGGCGCCTGGATACTGCCGTTGCTGCGGGCGCTCGCGCCGATGAAGCGGCTGCGCGGCACCGCCCTCGATCCCTTCGGCTATATGGCCGAACGCCGGCTGGAGCGCCGCCTGATTGCCGACTACGAAAAGATTGCGGAGCGGGTGCTTGCCGGTCTGCGCCATGACAACGAGGCCGAGGCCCTTGCCATCCTTTCGCTGTTTGATGAGATAAGAGGCTTCGGACCGATCAAGGAGGAAGCCGCTCGCAAGATCATGGTGAAAATCGCTGACAAGCTGAAGGCCTATGAGACGCCTGAGGAGAAGCAAGGCAAGCAGCATGTGCCTGCCGATGCGGCATGACGGCTGCGACGGAAACTTGAAGCGGGCATAAAGAGATATAGGTTCGTAAGGATCATGCGTTCGGAACGATCGGGAGGAGAAGCCGGATGTTTGCAGGGGGATTGAACTTCGCGCTTGGCGAGGACATCGAGGCGCTGCGCGAGCAGGTGCGCCGTTTTGCCGGCAACCGCATCGCGCCGTTTGCCGACGAGATCGACCGCAACAACAGTTTTCCGATGCATCTCTGGAAGGAGATGGGCGATCTCGGCTTGCTTGGGATCACCGTCGACGAGGCTTTCGGTGGCGCGGGCCTTGGTTATCTCGCCCATACGGTCGCCATGGAGGAGATCAGCCGTGCTTCGGCTTCTGTCGGCCTGAGTTACGGCGCGCATTCCAACCTCTGCGTCAACCAGATCCATCGCAACGGCACGACCGCACAAAAAGAGCGTTACCTGCCGAAGCTGATATCGGGCGAGCATGTGGGTGCGCTGGCGATGTCGGAGCCCGGCGCCGGCTCCGATGTCGTCTCCATGAAGCTGCATGCCGAAAAGCGCAGCCGCCACTATGTGCTGAACGGCAGCAAGATGTGGATCACCAACGGTCCCGATGCAGACGTCCTCGTCGTCTATGCCAAGACCTCGCTGGATGCCGGCCCGCGCGGCATCACCGCCTTTATCGTCGAGAAGGGCTTCGCCGGCTTTTCCGTCGGCCAGAAGCTCGACAAGCTCGGCATGCGCGGCTCGAACACCTCGGAGCTGATTTTCCTCGATTGCGAAGTGCCGGAGGAAAATGTTCTGGGCCAGCTCGATGGCGGCGTCAGCGTGCTGATGTCCGGTCTCGATTATGAGCGCGTCGTGCTCTCGGGCGGTCCCATCGGCATCATGGCCGCCTGTATGGATGTCGTGCTGCCTTACATGCATGAGCGCAAGCAGTTCGGCCAGTCGATCGGCGAGTTCCAGCTGATGCAGGGCAAGCTTGCCGACATGTATGTCACCATGAATGCCGCGCGCGCCTATGTCTATGCGGTGGCCGCCGCCTGCGATCGCGGCGAGGCGGCACGCAAGGATGCGGCCGGCTGCATTCTTTACTCGGCCGAGAAAGCGACCGCGCTGGCGCTCGAATGCATCCAGGCGCTCGGCGGCAATGGCTATACCAATGATTATCCCGCCGGCCGGTTGCTGCGCGACGCCAAACTCTATGAGATTGGCGCCGGCACCTCCGAAATCCGGCGCATGCTGATCGGCCGTGAGTTGTTCGGCGAAACGGCCTGATTTTGAATTCCATTTTACTCGATCCGCGAGGCCGCATGACCGTCCTGAAATCGGAGATATCGACGCATACGGATCGCTTTCGCGACAATCGCGCCGCGCTGCTCGAAGCGGTCGGTGTCGCCGGGGCCGCGGCGTCGCAGGCGGCGGAAGGCGGAGGCGCACAGGCGCGCGAGCGCCATATCAGCCGCGGCAAGATGCTGCCGCGCGATCGTGTCGCCGGATTGATCGATCCCGCTACGCCGTTTCTGGAAATCGGCGCGACCGCAGCCCATGGAATGTATGGCGACGAGGCGCCCGGAGCCGGCCTGATCGCCGGCATCGGCCGCGTTTCCGGCCGCGACTGCATGATCGTCTGCAATGATGCTACGGTCAAAGGCGGCACCTACTATCCGATCACGGTGAAGAAGCATCTTCGCGCGCAGGAGATTGCGGCGGAAAACAATCTTCCCTGCATCTATCTTGTCGATTCCGGCGGCGCCAACCTCCCGAACCAGGATGAGGTATTTCCGGATCGCGATCATTTCGGCCGCATCTTCTACAATCAGGCCAATATGTCGGCCGCCGGCATCCCGCAGATTGCCGTCGTCATGGGCTCCTGCACCGCAGGCGGCGCCTATGTGCCCGCCATGTCCGACGAAACGATCATCGTCGAGAAGCAGGGGACGATCTTTCTTGCCGGCCCGCCACTCGTCAAGGCCGCGACGGGGGAGGTGGTCTCGGCCGAGGATCTTGGCGGCGGCGATGTGCATACGCGGCTTTCCGGCGTTGCCGATCATCTGGCGCGCGACGATGCCCATGCGCTTGCGCTTGCCCGGCAGGCGGTCGCCAACCTCAATCGCCGCAAGCCTGAGAGCGTCGAACTTCGCACGCCGGAGGCACCGCTCTACGATCCCGAAGAGATCCTGGGCATCGTCCCCTCCGACCTGCGCACGCCCTATGACGTGCGCGAAGTCATCGCCCGCATGGTGGACGGCTCCCGGCTCGACGAGTTCAAGGCGCGTTACGGCACGACGCTGGTTTGCGGCTTTGCCCATATCCACGGCATTCCCGTCGGGATCATCGCCAATAACGGTGTCCTCTTCTCGGAGTCGGCGCTGAAGGGCGCCCATTTCGTCGAGCTTTGCTCGCAGCGCAAGATTCCGCTGGTCTTTCTGCAGAACATCACCGGCTTCATGGTCGGCCGCAAATACGAGACGGAGGGCATTGCCAAGAACGGCGCCAAGCTGGTGACGGCTGTTGCCACGACCAAAGTCCCGAAGATCACCATGCTGATCGGCGGCTCCTTCGGCGCCGGCAATTACGGCATGGCCGGCCGTGCCTATTCGCCGCGCTTCCTCTGGACCTGGCCCAACAGCCGCATCTCGGTCATGGGCGGAGAGCAGGCGGCCGGGGTGCTCGCCACCGTGCGCGGCGAGGCGCTCGCTCGCGCCGGCAAGCCATGGACGAAGGAGGAGGAGGCCGCCTTCAAGGCGCCGACACTCAAGATGTTCGAAACCCAGAGCCACCCGCTCTATGCCTCGGCCCGCCTCTGGGACGACGGCATCATCGATCCGCGCAAGAGCCGCGACGTGCTGGCTCTCTCGCTTTCAGCAGCACTCAACGCGCCGATCGAAGACACGCGCTTCGGTCTTTTCAGAATGTGAGGAGATGGAGATGAAACGCGATGCCATCAATGCCAAGAATGCGCCGCAGCCCCGCGGCGGCTATTCGCAGGCCGTAAAGCTCGAGAATTTCGAGCGATTGCTTTTTGTCAGCGGCCAGATTCCGACTGATGTCGACGATACTCTGCCGGAAGGTTTTCCGGCGCAGGCTCGTCAGGTCTGGCACAACATCGACGCCCAGCTGAAGGCGGCCGGAATGACCAAGGACGATATCGTCAAGGTCACCACCTTTCTCGCCGACCGCCACCACACCCTGGAGAACCGCGAGATCCGCGGCGAATATCTGGGCTCCCTCACGCCGGCCATGACTGTCGTGATCGCGGGCATTTTCGATAAGGCCTGGCTGCTCGAAGTCGAGGTCATCGCCGCGCAATAGGATCCCGCCGATGTTTTCGAAGATACTGATCGCCAATCGCGGGGAAATTGCCTGCCGGGTCATCCACACGGCAAGGCGCATGGGCATCCGCACCGTCGCCGTCTATTCCGACGCCGATCGGGATGCGCTGCATGTGACGCTCGCCGACGAGGCCGTTCATATCGGCCCGGCGGCGGCGAGCGAAAGTTATCTTTCGAAGCAGAAGATCATCGCGGCGGCTGAGCGAACCCGAGCGGAGGCCATCCATCCCGGCTATGGTTTTCTCTCGGAAAATGCCGATTTTGCCGAAGCGGTCGAGGCGGCGGGTTTCGTCTTCATCGGCCCGTCGCCGGCCTCCATCCGCGCCATGGGGCTCAAGGATGCCGCCAAGGCGCTGATGGAGAGGGCAGGCGTGCCCGTTGTTCCCGGCTATCATGGCGATAAGCAGGAGCCCGGCTTCCTTGCCGAGCAGGCCGAGGGCATCGGCTTTCCTATTCTCATCAAGGCGCGGGCAGGTGGCGGGGGCAAGGGCATGCGCCGTGTCGACGGACCGGTGGATTTCGAGGCTTCGCTGGAGGCGGCAAAGCGCGAGGCGAAATCGGCTTTTGGCGACGATGCCGTGCTGATCGAGAAATATCTGATCAAGCCGCGCCACATCGAAATCCAGGTCTTCGGCGATATCAATGGCAATGCCGTGCATCTCTTCGAGCGCGATTGCTCGCTGCAGCGTCGGCACCAGAAGGTGATCGAAGAGGCGCCGGCGCCTGGCATGACTGAGGAGATGCGCAGCGCCATGGGCGAGGCGGCCGTTCGCGCCGCCCGCGCCATCGATTATCGCGGCGCCGGCACGGTCGAATTCATCGCCGATGTCTCCGACGGCCTGTCGCCGGACCGCTTCTTCTTCATGGAAATGAACACCCGCCTGCAGGTCGAGCATCCCGTCACCGAGGCGATCGCCGGCGTCGATCTGGTGGAGTGGCAATTGCGCGTTGCGAGCGGCGAGCCGCTGCCGAAGACGCAGGACGAACTCACCATAAACGGCTGGGCTTTCGAAGCGCGCATCTACGCCGAAGACCCGGCGCGCGGCTTCCTGCCGGCAACCGGCACGCTCGCGCACTTAAGCTTTCCCGAAGGCGATGTCCGCATCGATGCCGGCGTGCGCGAGGGCGATAGCATCACCCCGCATTACGATCCTTTGATCGCCAAGCTGACGGTGCATGCGCCGGATCGCCCGGCTGCCCTTGCCAAGCTCACGCGAGGGTTGGAGCAGACACAGGTTGCGGGAACCACCACCAATCTCGATTTCCTCATCCGGCTCAGCCGCCAACCGGACTTCGCCGCCGGTCATCCGGATACGGGGCTGATCGATCGGGACATAGAGGCGCTGACCGCGACGCAGCAGCCCGACGATGCGGCGCTTGCCATCGCCGCCATTGTCGAGGCGGGCGGCTTTGCTAAAACCACCGGCAACGACCCCTGGCATTCGCTCGGCGCCTGGCAGCTCTGGGGCGAAGCAAGCCGTCCCGTCACGCTGCATTTTGCCGGCGACCATAGGAATTGCCGGGTGATTGCAAAGGGTCCGGCGCTTTTCAGCGTCACCTTCGATGATCGCTCCATTCTCGTTCGTCTCTTCGAAGATGACGATGTTGCCCGACGCATCGAAATCGACGGCCGGCAGTCCCGCGTCGATATCTTTGAGACGTCCTCAGCCGTGACGCTGTTTCTCGACGGACACACCCATCATTTCCATCGCCTCGATCTGCTCGATGGCGCGGAGGAGGCGGCTGGCGGCGGCGACCGCGTGGTTGCGCCGATGCCGGGCCTCGTCAAGATCGTCCGCGTGCGTGAGGGCGATACGGTGGCGAAGGGCCAGGCACTGGTCGTCATGGAAGCCATGAAGATGGAGCTGACGCTGACGGCGGCGCGCGACGGCATCGTCGAAAGCCTGCATGTCGGCGAGGGGGATCAGACCAGCGAAAGCGCCGTACTTCTGTCACTTCGGCCGGAGGACACGGCATGACCGACAAGCCCCCAAACCACGTCACCATTGTCGAGATGGCGCCGCGCGACGGCCTGCAGAATGAGAAGCAGCCGGTCGATACCGCGCGGAAGATCGAGCTGGTGGATCTGCTCTCCGATTGCGGTTTCGAACGCATCGAGGTTACCAGCTTCGTCAGTCCGAAATGGGTGCCGCAGCTTGCCGATGCCGCCGCCGTCATGGCTGGGATAGAGCGGCGTTCCGGCGTTCGTTATGCAGCGCTGACGCCCAACATGAAGGGCTTCGAGGCGGCACTTGCAGCCGGTGCCGATGAGGTGGCGATCTTTGCATCTGCTTCCGAAACCTTCTCCATGCGCAACATCAATTGCTCTATCGCCGAAAGCATCGAGCGCTTCCGACCGGTCGCGGCAGCCAGCCGGGATCGTGGCGTTCCGTTGCGCGGCTACGTCAGCTGCGTCGTCGAATGCCCCTATGAGGGTGCCGCGCCGCCGCAAAACGTCGTGGGCGTTGCCCGGCAATTGCGGGAGCTCGGCTGTTATGAAATCAGCCTTGGCGATACGATCGGCAGAGGCGAACCGGAGGCGGTGGACAGAATGCTGGACGCCGTTCTTGCCGAACTGCCTGCCGCCATGCTCGCCGGACATTTTCACGATACGTCAGGCCGGGCATTGGACAATATCGGTGTCGCTCTCGATCGGGGTCTGCGGGTATTCGACGCCGCCGCCGGCGGTCTTGGCGGCTGCCCCTTTGCCCCCGGCGCCAAGGGCAATGTCGATACCGTGGCGGTTCACCACTATCTGGCGCTGCATGGCTTCGAGACCGGTCTCGATGATGAGAAACTTGCCCGCGCCGCCGCCTTTGCCCGCAGCCTCAGGAGTGCCTCATGACATCACAAACGATCCGCATCGATACCGATGAGCGGGGTGTCGCCCACCTCACGCTGGCGCGCCCCGAAAAGCACAATGCCCTGTCTGCGGAGATGATCGATGCCCTGACGGCGGCAACGCACGATCTCGCCCATGACAAGGCGGTGAGGGTCGTCGTACTCACCGGCGAGGGCGCGAGCTTCTGCGCCGGCGGCGATCTCGGCTGGATGCGCGCCCAGTTCGACGCAACGCGCGCGGGGCGCATGGTCGAGGCGCGCCGGCTCGCCATGCTGTTCAAGGCGCTGAACGAGCTGCCGAAGCCGCTGGTTGCCCGTGTGCATGGCAATGCCTTCGGCGGTGGCATCGGCATCTTGAGCGTCTGCGATATGGTGATAGCGGCATCGACGGCGCGCTTCGGTCTGACGGAAGTGCGCCTCGGCATCATTCCAGCCACCATCAGCCCCTATGTCATCGCCCGGATCGGCGAGACGAATGCCCGCCCGCTCTTCCTCTCCGGCAAGATCATCGATGCCTGGCAGGCGCATGCCGCCGGCCTGCTGTCGCGTGTCGTGGCGGAGGAGGCGCTGGATGAAGCCGTGGAAGCGGAGGTTCGCCATTTCCTGGCGGCCTCACCCCAGGCGGCCGCCCGCGCCAAGGCCCTGGCACGCTCCGTCGGCAGGCCGGTCACCGATGGCATGATCGATCACGTCGTCGAGCAATTGGCGGATGCATGGGAAACCGAGGAGGCGAAGGAGGGCGTCACCGCCTTCTTCGAGAAGCGTCAGCCGAACTGGCGATCGGCCTAAAGCATGTCGCGCAAAGGTGTGCAGCGGTTTTGCGATAACGACATGCGAAAAATCAAAAGTTTAAAGCGCAGGGAGCGAATCTGAAAGATCGCGACGCGCTTTAAAGGAGCCTGTTGTTTTCGATGGTCAATTGCGGGAACTGCGAGTTCCCCTTTGCCAACTCACCCGATGCCGGCTTGTCCCAGCGAAAGCCCATGATCGCGCCTTGCTCCATCTCCTGGAAGAGATTGCCTGAAATCACTGCCGAGCCGGCACCGTCCGCCACCGAGACGACGCAACCGATGCCGGCATGTCTGACGATATTGCCGGTCGCGACCACGTTGCGGAGATATAGACCCCAGCCAAGCCTTAATCCCCAGAGCGGGGCGTTCTCGATGACATTGTCGGTAACAAGCGTATCGGCTTCGGCCGAAATGCCGATGCCAAAGCCGCCATCCTGCGCATAAGGTGCTGTAAGCGAGAGGTTGCGGATGACATTGCCCGTCACCGCAGCGAGCCTCCCGCCCCTGTCGAAATTGGTGACCGAGATGCCGTTGGCGGCGCCATCGACCAGATTGTCGTTGATCGTGGCGCCGACGAACTCGAATTCGCAATAGATGGCGGTTTCGCCCGAACGCAGGCATTGATTGCCGGAGATCTGCACATTCGATGCCGAGTTGGCGCGGATGGCGGTGAAGGCGCAATCGGCAATCTGGTTGCCCGAAACCGTCACGCCATCGGCGCGGAAGACATTGATGCCGTTGCCGTTCTGGCCGGTGCCGCCGCCGTTGGCGCGGATGCGGGCAATGCGGTTGTTGGTGACGCTGCTGCCATCCTCGGCCTTTTCCCAGCGATGGATGAGGATGCCGCCATTGCCGCAATCCTCGACGCGATTGCCGGTGACAGCCAATCCGGCTGACTGGACGGAATAGATGCCGGCCTCGGCGGCGCCGGAGATGCGGCTGCGTTCGATCCGGCCGCCGCAGCGCTCCAGCTGCAGCGCATGCTTGCGGCTGCCGGTAACATCGCAATTGTCGATCAGCACCTCATCGACGCCGGTAAATTGCAGGAGCCCGCCGGCATAGTCGGCAAGCCAGCGATTGCCGCCGTCAAGCACGAGGCCGGAAAGCTCGATGCGCTTGGCCTTATCCGCATTCATCAGATGGCCGTCACCGCTGTAGACCAGCCGCGAGGCACCGGGAACACCATTGATGCGCGTATTGTTGGGGAGTGTCAGGTTGGAGACGGTGTATGTGCCCGGCGGCAGGAAAAGCGGCATGTTGGTGCGCGCCGCATTGTCGATCATCGCCTGCAGCTTGCCGCTCTTGAAGTCGCTCGCTCCCGGTGTCGTCTTCAACGCAATGGCGTCGATCGGCCCCCGCAGCTCGGCACCCCTCATCCTGGCAAGCGGCGCGGCGAAAACCCGGGGCGCAAGCAAGCCGGCCGCTGCGGAAGCGGTGAGGGAAGCGATAAAGGCGCGGCGTTGGATCATTGTGAACTCCCAGGGCGACACCGACAAAGCAGAAATCATGCCAAGGCTATCTGTCTCGTTTTGGTACGGAGGCGGCTCATCAAACGCGCTTGGCTTGCCCAAAAGCCCCAGATCTTTGCCATTTCATTTACCAGTCCGGCACAGACGAAGCTCCGCCAACGATCGATCCGCGCTAGAGATCGGCAACCCAAACGCGGATTCGATCAAAAAGCTGCTGTCATCGCTACCTAATCGTGCAAATCGCGCTATCCTCATAAGTCATGAGACCCGACCAACTGCTTTATCCGGCGCCTGAGGGATTGTTCTGTCCGATCGGCGGCTTCTACATCGACCCCGTACAGCCGGTCGGTCGGGCACTTGTCACGCATGGCCATTCCGACCATGCCCGTTCCGGCCATGCCCATGTGCTCGCCACGCGCCAGACGCTGGATATCATGCGCATCCGCTATGGCGATGGTTTCGCGGCATCGGAACAGGCGATCGGCTTCGGCGAAGAGGTGACGATCAACGGCGTCAAGGTGCAGTTCCACCCTGCAGGCCATGTTCTCGGCTCGGCGCAGATCGCGGTGGAGAAGGATGGGCTGCGCATCGTCGTTTCGGGGGACTACAAGCGCCGGCCGGACCCGACCTGTGAAGCCTATGTGCCAGTTCCCTGCGATGTCTTCATCACCGAGGCCACTTTCGGGCTGCCGGTATTCCACCATCCCGATCCGATGGCCGAGACACGCAAGCTCTTGGCCTCGCTTCGCCAATTCCCCGAGCGAACGCATCTGATCGGCGCCTATGCGCTCGGCAAGGCACAGCGCGTCATCCGTCTTTTGCGCGATGCCGGCTATGACAAGCCGATCTACATTCATGGCGCGCTGGAAACCCTGTGCGACTATTATGTCAGCCAGGGCATCGCGCTCGGCGAGCTCAAGCCGGCCACCATCGAAAGCCGCGACCAGTCGATCTTCCAGGGTGCCGTCGTCGTCGGCCCGCCCTCCGCTTTCCAGGACCGCTGGGCGCGGCGGTTCCACGATCCGCTTCCGGCCTTCGCGTCCGGCTGGATGATGGTGCGACAGCGCGCCAAGCAGCTCGGCGTCGAGCTGCCGCTCGTCATATCGGACCATTGCGATTGGCCCGAACTGACCGAGACGATCTCCGACTTGAAGCCGAGCGAGGTCTGGGTCACCCACGGCCGCGAAGAGGCGCTGGTGCGCTGGTGCGAGCTGCAGGGCATCGCCGCCAAGCCGCTGCATCTCATCGGCTATGAAGACGAGGGAGACTAGATGATGAGGGTCGTCGTTTGTCTCGCCTTCTCCCCAGCGGGGAGAAGGTGGCCCGAAGGGTCGGATGAGGGGGATTTACGCAAAGATATTGCAACGCTGCAACCTGTGGATGGCGCGAGGGACTACCCCTGCTCCCCCTCATCCGCCCTCCGGGCACCTTCTCCCCGAGGGGAGAAGGAGGCACTCAGATGAAAGCCTTTGCCGACCTCCTCGACCGCCTGGTGCTGACGCCGAGCCGCAACGGCAAGCTGAAGCTGCTGACCGATTATTTCCGCGATACGCCCGATCCCGACCGCGGCTATGGTCTCGCCGCCATCGCCGGCACGCTCGAGGTGCGCAACGTCAAGCCCGCCATGCTGCGCGAGCTCGTTCTCGAGCGCATGGACGATGTGCTGTTCCGCTATTCCTATGATTATGTCGGCGACCTTGCCGAAACGATCTCGCTGGTATGGGACAAGGAGAGCGACATCGAGCGTCCCGCCGGCGAACAGCCGAAGCTCGGCGACGTCGTCCACCGCATGAACGCGCTGGGGCGGACTGAGGTGCGCAGTTTCGTCCGCGACCTGCTGGACCGGCTGGATACGTCGGGTCGTTTCGCCTTCCTGAAGCTTGCAACCGGCGCCCTGCGCATCGGCGTCTCGGCTCGGCTTGCCAAGCAGGCATTGGCGGAGCTTGCCGGCAAGGACGTCGCCGAAATCGAAACGCTGTGGCACGGCCTGCAGCCGCCCTATGAGAGCCTGTTCCAATGGCTTGAGGGCAAGGGAGAGCGCCCGATATTGGCGACGCCGGCGATCTTCCATTCCGTCATGCTCGCCAATCCGGTTGAAACAGGCGATCTCGATGGGCTCGACCCGCGGGATTTCGCCGCCGAATGGAAATGGGACGGCATTCGCGTCCAGCTTTCGCGCTCCGGCGACACGAGCAAGCTCTATTCGCGCTCGGGCGACGATATATCCGGCGCCTTTCCCGACGTCGTGGACGCCATGAATTTCGAGGGCGTCATGGATGGTGAGCTGCTGGTCGGCGGCACCGTGCGCTCGAACAGCCTGACGCGCAGCTTTTCCGATCTGCAGCAGCGCCTCAACCGCAAGACCGTCACGACAAAGATGCTGGAGGAATTCCCGGCCTTCATCCGCGCCTACGATCTTCTGTTCGATGGCGCGGAGGACGTGCGCGCCCGCGGTTTCCTCGATCGGCGCGAGCGGCTGACAGAGATCATCGAGGCTGCGCCGCACGACCGCTTCGATCTGTCGCCGCTCGTCGATTTCGCCTCCTGGGAGGAGCTGGACCGGCTGCGCACCTCGCCGCCCGATCCGGTGATCGAAGGCGTAATGATCAAGCGCAGGGACAGCGCCTATCTCGCCGGTCGCGCCAAAGGTCCCTGGTTCAAGTGGAAGCGCGATCCCTACAATGTCGATGCAGTGCTGATGTATGCGCAGCGCGGCCACGGCAAGCGCTCCAGCTACTATTCCGATTTCACTTTCGGCGTATGGGCCATGACCCCGGAGGGCGAACAGCTCGTACCCGTCGGCAAAGCCTATTTCGGCTTCACCGATGCCGAGCTGGAAGTGCTCGACAAATTCGTGCGCAACAATACGGTCGATCGTTTCGGCCCGGTGCGGGCCGTGCGCGCCGATCGCGATTTCGGCTTTGTGCTCGAGGTGGCCTTTGAAGGCATCAACCGCTCCACCCGCCATAAGTCGGGTGTCGCCATGCGCTTTCCCCGCATCTCCCGGTTGCGACCCGACAAGCCGCCATACGAGGCGGATCGGCTGGAAAGTTTGATTGCGATGATTGACGCCAAGTCTCCGGTTGTCGATGAATAGGACAGGGCGATTCCTCACCACAATGTGAGTTGGCCTTGCCTTTCAACCCGTGCAGATTTGCGCTGCGCCGGGATATTTGGACAGAGCTATGACCATGTCTGACGACCACCTATTCCGTCTCAATCGCCGCGGCGTTCTGGCCGGCATCGCTGTCGCCCTTTTTGCGCCCAATATCATCCGGGCATCCGATGACAGCACGGTCGGGAGCAAGCCCGCCGAAAACAAGGGCGCGATTGCGAGGAGCGATGAAAAGGCCGAGGATGCACCGCCGCTGCAGTCGGGCGACTATGCCAAGGAGCGCCACCTGTTCCGGACCGACCTCCTGAGCAAGGGGCCGGCTCCCGACATCTACGAACCGCTGCTCACGCCCTCGACGGCCGACCAGCTTTTCTATCGCAGCGGCCTCGGCGGCGAACTGGAACTCGTCGCTTGGGTTTCCCGCTATACGCGCTCACTGAAGCCGAAGCCGGCCGTGCTTTTCCTGCATGGCGGCAACGCCATCGGCCAGGGGCACTGGCAGCTGATGAAGCCCTATATCGATGCCGGTTACGTCGTCATGATCCCGTCCATGCGCGGCGAGAATGGCCAGAGGGGCAATTTCTCGGGCTTTTACGACGAAGTTGCTGATGTGCTGGCGGCCTCCAACCGGCTACGGCACCTGCCGGGCGTCGATCCGCATCGCCTGTTCCTGGCGGGACACAGCATCGGCGGCACGCTTGCCATGTTGACCGCCATGTCGACGAAGCGGTTCCGTGCTGTCGCGCCGATATCAGGCAATCCGGATGCCTATGCCTTTTTCGGCCGCTATCCGCAGGATATTCGCTTCAATACGAAGAACACGCGCGAATTCCAGATGCGGTCGCCGCTCTGCTATCCGCACAGCTTCAAAAGCCCGGTAAAGCTGTTCCATGGCACCGAGGAAGCCCATTTCGACTCGCGCCTGGCGCTGCTCTCGAAGCGGGCGACGGCCGCCGGCGTGAAGATGGAGATGGCAACCGTGCCTGGCAGTCATAATTCGGCTCTGCCGGGCGAGATCGAACAGAGCATCGAGTTCTTCAGGAGCGTCGCCGTCTAAATAGCCGCTTACGCCATCAGCTTTTCTGTCAGCGCCGATGCCGCCTGCGCGATCACGGTTCCGGGCGGAAAGATCGCATCCGCGCCCGCCGCTTCGAGGGCTGCGAAATCCTGTGGCGGAATGACGCCGCCGACGGCGATCAGCACCTTGCCGGCATGGCGGCGCGCAAGCGCAGCCTTCAATTCCGGCACCAGCGTCAGATGGCCGGCGGCAAGCGACGATGCGCCGACGATGTCGACCCCCTCGCGCACGGCGACGTCGGCCACTTCCTCCGGGGTCTGGAACATCGCGCCGACGACGACATCGAAACCGAGATCGGCAAAGGCCGTGGCGATGACCTTCTGGCCGCGATCGTGCCCATCCTGGCCCATCTTGGCAATGAGGATGCGCGGCTTCTCTCCCCGTGCCCTGCGGAACGCCTCGACTTTGGCCACCGCCGCATTGAAGACCGGATCTTCAGAGCCGACTTCCTTGCGGTAGACGCCGGAGATGGTCCTGATCTCGGCGACATGACGGCCATAGGCTTTTTCGAGAGCTAGCGAGATTTCGCCGACGGTGGCTCTCGCTCTTGCCGCCTGGACGGCAAAATCAAGGAGATTGCCGGTGCCGTTTCGCGCGGCATAGGTCAAAGCATCCAGGGCTGTTTCGACGGCAGCGGTCTCGCGCGTTCCCTTCAGTTGCTGCAGCTTGGAAAGCTGGCGTGCCCGCACCTCGGAATTCTCGACCTTCAGGACATCGACTTCGATATCCTTTTCAGGCTTGGAAAAATTGACGCCGACGACGGTTTGATGGCCGCTGTCGATGCGCGCTTGCGTGCGAGCGGCCGCTTCCTCGATCCGGAGTTTCGGAATGCCCTTCTCGATCGCTTTCGCCATGCCGCCCAGCGCCTCAACCTCCTCGATGTGGGCAAGGGCACGCGCGGCAAGATCATGGGTCAGCCGTTCGACATAGGCCGAGCCGCCCCATGGGTCGATGATCCCTGTCGTGCCCGATTCCTTCTGCAGGAGGATCTGCGTGTTGCGTGCGATGCGGGCGGAATGGTCGGTCGGTAGCGCGAGCGCCTCGTCGAAAGAATTGGTGTGGAGCGATTGCGTGTGCCCCTGCGTCGCCGCCATCGCCTCGACCATGGTGCGAATGATGTTGTTCATCGGGTCCTGGGCCGTCAGCGACCAGCCGGAGGTCTGGCTATGGGTCCTGAGCGCGAGGGATTTCTGGTCTTTCGGCGCGAAATTCTTCTGCATCAAGGCGGCCCAGATCAGCCGTCCGGCGCGCATCTTGGCGACTTCCATGAAGAAGTTCATGCCGACGGCCCAGAAGAAGGAGAGGCGAGGGGCGAAGCTGTCGATATTGAGCCCCGCCGCGACGCCGGCCCGCGCATATTCTATGCCGTCGGCGATCGTGTAGGCGAGCTCCAGATCCGCCGTCGCACCGGCCTCCTGCATATGGTAGCCGGAGATCGAGATGGAGTTGAACTTCGGCATTCGCCGGCTGGTATAGCTGAAGATGTCCGAAACGATCCGCATCGAGGGTTGCGGCGGATAGATATAGGTGTTGCGGACCATGAACTCCTTGAGGATGTCGTTCTGGATCGTGCCGGAAAGCTTGTCCTCGGAGACGCCCTGTTCCTCAGCGGCGACGATATAGAGCGCCATGATCGGCAGTACCGCGCCATTCATGGTCATCGACACGCTCATCTCGTCGAGCGGAATGCCGTCGAAAAGCTGGCGCATATCGAGGATGGAATCGATCGCCACACCCGCCATGCCGACATCGCCGGCGACACGCGGATGATCGCTGTCATAGCCACGGTGGGTGGCAAGATCGAAGGCGACGGAAAGACCCTTCTGCCCGGCCGCGAGATTGCGGCGGTAGAAGGCGTTGGATTCCTCGGCGGTCGAGAAGCCGGCATATTGGCGGATGGTCCAGGGCTGCTGGACATACATTGTCGGGTAGGGGCCGCGCACGAAGGGTGCCGCGCCGGGATAGGTCTCGAGGAAGTTTAGGCCGGAGAGATCGCTTTCATTGTAAGCGCGCTTGACGCTAATGCCTTCGGGTGTTTCCCACGCTGGGGTATCGGTTGTCGGCGCCGTTGCTTGCGGTTTGGCCCAGTGGATGGTGCTGAAGTTCGGAATCTTGGTCATGGGGCCGAGGCCTCCGTGGATGCCGGACGTGCGACACCCCCCTCTGTCGCTGTCGTGACATCTCCCCCACAAGGGGGGAGATTGGAAACTCGCGGAGCCTTTTCACGCCAAATCGATATCGAATCCGCAGGAGCTAAATTTGATGCTCCTGTGGCATGGAGCAGCTGTTTTGGAACGATCTCCCCCCTTGTGGGGGAGATGTCACGAAGTGACAGAGGGGGGTGCGCAGCCTCCGAGAACGCGATGTTCATTCTCATCCCTCCACCACCGCATCCAGCCGCACCGGCATCAGCCCCATGCCGCCAGCAACCGGCCCCAAAGCCCCCAAAACAGTCACCAGCCGCTCCGTCTTCATGGCAAACAGCGTCGTCCCCACGATTGGTCCAGCGGCACGACCTGCACGCGCCTCGGCAACCATCGCCGCAAGCTCGCCGCTGGCGATCACCTTCGCCAATCCGCCCTTGCTTTCGATATCGGTGAAAATATCCCATGCCCGCTCGGCCAGCGCGTCGGTCAGCGCCTCGATGCCGCCGGCTCCGGCGGCGGGATCGACGACATGATCGAGATGGCTCTCGGCCATGAGGATCGTCTGCGTGTTGCGCGCAAGGCGCCGCGCCAGCGGATCGGGAATGCCGTGCGTCAGGCTGTGCGGCAGAACGGAGATCTCGTCGGCGCCGCCGACGCCGGCTGAAAAGACCGCGATCGTATTGCGCAGAATATTCGTCTCGGGATCGCGGTGGGTGAGCATGCGATAGCTCGTTTCCGCCAGGAGATGCGCCGGCTGCCGATTGGGGACGCCGCAGGCTTCGGCGATCCGGGCGAAGATCAGCCGCGCCGCGCGTGTCTTTGCCATCGTCGTGAACTGGTTCTGATCGGCCGAAAGGCAGAGGCTGGTTGCCCGAAGCGCTGCTTCCGGCGAAAGGCCGGCCTTATCCAGCAATCGCAAATGGCCGACGAGACTTGCCGCCATGACGGCCAGCTCCTGTGCCTCGGTGCCGCCGGCATTGTGCACCACGCGGCCGTCCGCATTGACGATCGTGCCTGGAAATTCGCGCTCGGCGAAGCTCTTGATGTCGTTTGCACTAATAATCTGTTCGCCGCTCGCTGAAAACGCATCGATACCAATATGCAGTGCGTGGGTGCCGTCCGGGAGAGCGGCTGTGAGGGCGTCGATAGAGCCGGGTTCGAAACCGTCAAAGCGCAGGGCAACAGTTCTGTCCGCCATTGCGGCTGCCAGCGCGCCTGAAAAGCCAGGCGCTTGTGCATCGAGGCCAGTGCCGAAGGCGGAAGCCGAACTCTTCGAGACAAGCGAGATGCCGGTTGCGCCATTGGCCAGATCGTCCCCGAGTTGCGCCAGCGCCCGCTCTACGTCCGGATCATCCATACGCTGGCTCACCGTCCAGGGCATGTCGGCCCGCTGGCGCGCAAGCGGCGTGCAATCGCGGCGGCGCTGGTAAAGCGGATCGATGGCAATGCCATCATCGGTCCGCGACACCAGGGTTTCCTGGAAATCCTGGCCTTTCAGCGCCCGTTCCACCAGCTTCAGCCAGCCCTTGCGGTCGGTCTGGTCGAAGGTGGCCGGGTCGAGACTGTCGATATTCATGCGATCCTCCGTCCCGCAATGGTCTAGCCCATGATGCCGCGAGGGAAAACAGGAGTTTGGTCAACCCGGGCAATATCTCGCCGATGACGCCAGCCTCGCTCCAGCCGCGCCGTTCATCATGCGGCTGATCCGATATGTCCCAACTGGTTTCCGATGATGGCCGATCTGCTGCCCGTTTCCCGTCACCTGCTCGCCGCTGCCGCCCTGGCGGCATTGTCCGCCTGCAGCATCATTCCCGATACCGGCGCGACAGACCCGGACCGATTTGCGCAGGAGACCTCGCCGATCTTCTATCGTCCTGAAGGCATCGATCCACAGAAGGTACAGCGCCTGCCGGTGCAGCCGGTGCCGCAGTCGCGTGATCTCTTCCGCACGCAGTTCCATCAGACCTACGGCCTGCCGACCTTCAATCCGGTGCATCAGGCCATGTATGCCCAGCGAAACGAAGACGATTTCATGCTGCCGGCCATACCCTACAAGCGCATCGATCCGCGCTTCCTGCGGCAGGAGGTGGATTATCGGACCAATGAACGGCCCGGCACCATCATCGTCGATACGCGAAGCCACTTCCTTTATTTCGTCGAGCCGGGCGGCAGGGCCATGCGCTATGGCGTCGGCCTCGGCGCCGCGGGATATGCCTGGCACGGCAGGGGCGTGATCCAGTGGAAGCAGAAGTGGCCACGCTGGACGCCGCCCGCCGAGATGGTTGCGCGCGACCCGCAGATCAAGCCGGTATCGGCCGAGCGTGGCGGCATGAATCCAGGGCCGACCAACCCGCTCGGAGCGCGTGCGCTCTATATCTATCAGAGTGGCCGGGATACGCTTTATCGCGTTCACGGTACGCCGGATTGGCAGTCGATCGGCAAGGCGGCGTCCTCCGGATGCGTGCGCATGCTTAACCAGGACGTGATCGATCTCTACAACCGGGTGCCCGATAAGACGGAAATTGTCGTTCTGTAGGGATATTTTATCACAAATTTTCGTGATGTTGCATAAGTGCGATAGCGGGCTCCAGCTACGCTCTTTAGTTTTGCTCCTGTCTCTGCGAACCTCTCGGGGAGCCGAATCAGCTTGTGTGTTGCGGGTTCTTGCTTTCCCTTCAATAGGAACGATGCTGTCGACATGAGTCTGCCTTCATCTCTATCCCGACGTAATTTTCTCGCCCTTGCTGGTATCGGCGCGGTTTCGACGCTCGCCGGCTGCGCTTCCACCATCGACAACGGCCCCGTCGTCAGCCCGGTGCAATATTCCGGCTCGCCAAGGCCGTTCCGCACTTGGTTCTCCAGCTATGATGGCGAGCAGCCGGATCCGGCGGTCATCTATGCGGCCATGGACGATGGCGGTTTCCATATCCCCCCGGTTCCCTACCAGCAGATCGACCGGCGGTTTTATCGTCAGCGCGTCGTGGATCCGACCGGAGAGGCGCCGGGTAGTGTGATCGTCAACACGACTGAGCGCATGCTCTACGTCACTGAGCAGGGTGGCACGGCAATGCGCTATGGTATCGGCGTCGGCCGCGAGGGCTTTGCCTGGCAGGGCCGCGGCGTCATTCAGTGGCGCAAGAAATGGCCGCGCTGGAACCCGCCGGACGAAATGGTCGCCCGTCAGCCGGAGCTTGTGAAGTTTTCTATTTCCAATGGCGGCATGGATCCGGGCCTGAAGAATCCGCTCGGCGCGCGTGCGCTGTATATTTTCGAAGACAAGCAGGATTCGCTCTACCGCCTGCACGGCAATCCCGACTGGCGCTCTATCGGCAAGGCCGTATCCTCTGGCTGCGTCCGCTTGCTGAACCAGGATGTCATCGACCTCTATGATCGCGTGCCGGAGCGCGCGCCGATCCTCGTAACGAGCTGATACGGCACTATCGTAAAAGGGCGCTCGAGGCGCCCTTTGCAGTTTTTGCTGGAAGTGGCAGTTTTACTGGAAGTAGCGGCATCCCGAAGCCAGGTTCAACCCTGAAGCCAGTTCAAATCGTCGTCAGATTGGTTTTCAGCTGCTGCAGCCGGTCGCGCAGATTGGCTATTTCGGTCATGTCGCAGCCGGTCGCCTGGCCGATGGTATCCATGATCATGCCAACCTGGCACCTCAAGCCCGTGCCATTTTCCGTCAGCGAAATGATCACTTGCCGTTCATCCTTTGGATCGCGTGCGCGGCTGATCAGGCCGGCCTGTTCGAGCCGCTTCAGCAGTGGCGATAGCGTTCCGGAATCGAGATCCAGCTTCTCGCCGATGGCCTTGACCGACAGGCAGCCCTTTTCCCACAACACGAGCATGACGAGATACTGCGGATAGGTAAGGCCGACGCGGTCGAGAATCGGCTTGTAGGCCCGGTTAAAGGCATGCGCGGCGCTGTAGACGGCAAAACAAAGCTGGCTTTCCAGCCGCTTTTCCTCGTCGGGTATCATGGTCTGCCCATCCGTCTTGTCCGTCATTGCTGCTCCGCCATTTTTCTTGTTGCCGGCATTGTCACAAATTCACTTTGCAAAATCAAATTGCAAAAAATACATGTTGTGCACGATTAAATCGTGATGTATATAATCGCTATCCAACACGAAAAGGAGACATGACATGCCAATTCTCTACACCACCAAAGCTTCCGCCACCGGTGGCCGCGCCGGCCATGCGGTTTCCGAAAACGGCGTCCTCGACGTCACGCTGACCGTACCGAAGGAACTCGGCGGCGACGGCGCCACGGGCACCAATCCGGAGCAGCTTTTTGCAGCCGGCTATTCCGCCTGCTTCCTCGGTGCCCTGAAATTTGTCGCGGGCCAGCAGAAGGTCAAGATTCCGGAAGACGCAAAGGTAACCGCGACTGTCGGTATCGGCCCGCGCGCGGATGGCAGCGGCTTCGGCATCGAAGTGTCCCTGGCGGTCCATATCCCCGGCATGGACAAGGCCGAAGCCGAAAAGCTTGCTGCCGCCGCCCATATCGTATGCCCCTACAGCCACGCCATGCGCACCTCGACTGAAGTGCCGGTTGCGGTTGTCTGAGGCGGACGGCCACCTACGTCATTGAAAGCTTCAGGAGCAGGGATTTTGTCTCTGCTCCTTTTCTTTTGCAAGAAAGATGCTATATTTTTTCCTAGGAAAGGATGTGGCTATGACAATGGCACAGGCAATAGGCCAGGCAAAACCTGGCGAAGCGCTCGTCATCACCAAGGCGGTTGTCAATGCTGCCGAGCGACTGGGATTGAATGCCCGCATATTGGCCGCCGTCATCGGCGTCTCGGAAGCGACGGTATCGCGCATGAAGCGGCAGGATCATTTGCTGGAGCGCGGCAGCAAGCCGTTCGAACTGGCCGTGCTTTTCGTTCGTCTCTTCCGTTCGCTCGATGCCATCGTGGGTGGCGACGAAGCTGTGGCCCGCCAATGGCTGCGCAACGGCAATCTCGCCTTTGGCGCGGCACCCATCGATAAGATCATCTCGATTTCTGGTTTGACCGATGTCCTTGCCTATCTGGACGCCCGCCGCGCTCTCATCTGAAGCCAGGGCCATTTCCGGTCGTTACTGGCGACTGGTGGAATCGCAGCATCAGGTCTCGACGCTGAAGCTGGTCGATACGCTTGAGGAGCAGACGCTTCTCGAAAGTCTATTGGAGGAGAGCAAGCCAGCCCTGCCGCCGGAGTGCGCCGGTCTCGACTATCTGCTCGCGACTCCCTTCCGCTATGGCGCAATCTATCCGCACGGCTCTCGTTTCCGTCGCGCTGGCCGCACGCTCGGCGTTTTCTACGCTTCCGAGCAGGTGGAGACGGCCCTGGCGGAGATGAGCTTCTATCGGTTGCTCTTTTTCCGCGATTCCCCCGATACGCCGCTGCCCGTCAATGCCGCCGAATATACCGCCTTTGCGGCGGCGATCGCCACGAAGACAGCGATCGATCTGACCATGCCTCCCCTGGATCGCGACTGGCAGCACTGGACGGATCCGGTCAACTACGAGGCATGCCAGTCGCTTGGCGAGGCGGCGCGGGCCGGTGGCATCGAAGCAATCCTCTATCGATCCGTCCGGGATCCTCGGGGCGGCAGGAATATCGCGCTCCTGAGCGCGAAAGCCTTTTCTGGGCGAGAGCCGGTGGAGCGTCAGACCTGGCGCATCCGGCTGTCGCGCGTCGGCGTGCAGGCGCTCTGCGAATTCCCCCGGCGTCGCATCGGCTTCGAAAGGCAGGATTTCGACCGCGATCCGCGGTTGTCGGGGCTGCCGTTCAGAGCAGAATAGCAAGGTCGCGGCGCAAGCGGTCGCCATTGCTGTCGGGCAGCCGCTCTTCGAGGGTCGCATGCGTTGTCTTCCAGGCCGGCACGGCGGCGGCAAGCGCTGCCTTTCCGGATGGCGTGAGGCTGAGAAGGCGGGCTCTTCGGTCTTTGGGATTGGGTACGATGTTGATCCATCCGCGCCGCTCCAGCGGCTTTAAGGCCGCCGTCAGCGTTGTCTGATCTATTGCCAGCAACGCCGTGACCGATCCCATGGATGCCGGCGCCGGCCGGTTCAGGGACATCATCAGGGAAAACTGGCCGTTGGTCAGCCCAAACGGCCTCAGCGCTTCGTCAAAACGACGGGCAAGAGCGCGCGCCGCGCGCTGCACATGCAGGCAGAGGCAGGTATCGCGCACTAACAGTGTGGTTTCAAAAGGGATTTCGACCGAGTTTGACATGATTCATTAATATTGATATCAATGTATTTGTCAAGATTTGGGAATGAAAACGCCGGAGGAGGGCGCTGACAATGAACCAGGTCGTTTCCAGGGAAGTGTGGCTCGAAGCCCGCCGCCAGCTACTCGCCAGGGAGAAGGAGGCAACCCATCTTCGCGATCGCGTCAATGTGGAACGCTTGGCCTTGCCTTGGGTGAAGGTCGATAAGGATTATGTTTTCGACACGACGGCCGGCAAAAAGACGCTTGCTGATCTCTTCGATGGCCGCAGCCAGCTGATCATCTATCACTTCATGCTCGGCCCGGATTGGGAGGCCGGATGCACCGGATGCTCCTTCCTCGCCGATCATTTCGACGGAGCGCTTCCGCATCTCAGCCATCATGACGTCACGCTGGTCGCCGTGTCGCGCGCGCCGCTGGAGAAGGTGGAGGCCTACAAGAAGCGCATGGGCTGGAACTTCCCCTGGGTGTCGTCCTTCGCCAACGACTTCAACTTTGATTACCACGTCTCCTTCACGAAGGAGCAGCTTGCCGGCGAAAAGGTCTTCTACAATTTTACGCCGATGGATTCGGCTGAAGGGTTTGACGAGCTTCCCGGCCTCAGCGCCTTCTACAAGGACGATGCCGGCAATGTCTTCCACACCTATTCGAGCTATGCCCGTGGCCCCGAGGAACTGATCGGCACGCTGATGATCCTCGATCGTGCCCCCAAGGGCCGCAACGAAGACAGCACGATGAACTTCGTTCGTCGCCATGACGAATATGAGGATGCGGCGAAGGCGGATTCCTGCTGCCATTGAGGCATGTGAGGCCGCTGAATTCACGCCATGTGGTGTGGGGCTCGAATTCTTGCGCTTTGTGCCTAGTTAAGACTTTGTGCCTAGTTAAAACTTGGAGCCTGCTTGCCGAGGAACGACGGATCGATCGATTGACCATCGTTCGGCCGTCACTTTCATCGGTCATGATGCGCTTGCGCCGACATCAGGCTCAGGACGAGACGGGTGACCGCAACAATCACAATAGGGAGAGAGATACCATGGCTGAGAAGGGATATTTTGTCTGGTACGAGCTGATGACCACCGATATGAAGGCGGCCGAAGCTTTCTATACCAAGGTTGTCGGCTGGGATGCCGCAGATGCCGGCATGCCGGAAGTCGGCATGGATTATACGCTGTTTAGTGCCGGCGCAGGCCCTGTCGCCGGCTTGATGATATTGCCGGAAGAGGCAAAGGCCATGGGCACGCCGCCTTGCTGGACCGGTTACATCGGCGTTCCCAATGTCGACGAGGCGGCAAAGACGGTCGTTGCCAAGGGTGGCAAGATCTATCGCGAGCCGACGGATATTCCAAGCGTCGGCCGGTTCGCTGTCGTCTCCGACCCCTACGGCGCGGCCTTCTGCCTCTTCACGCCGCTGCCGGGTCAGGATTGGGAGCCCGCGGCGCCCGCTACCCCGGGTTATTTCGGCTGGCACGAGCTCTATGCCGGCGACGGCCCGAAGGCCTTCGATTTCTACAGCGAGATGTTCGGCTGGGAATTGAGTTCCGATTTCGACATGGGGCCGATGGGCAAATACAAGATCTTCAAGATCGGCGACCGAGACTTCGGCGGCATCATGACCAAGCCGGCAGAAATGCCGATGCCAGCTTGGAATTTCTACATCAATGTCCCGGCGATCGATGCGGCGATTACCCGCATCACCGAAGGTGGCGGCGCGATCGCGAACGGTCCGATGGAGGTTCCCGGTGGCAGCTGGATTGTCCAGGCCACCGACCCGCAAGGCGCGTTCTTCTCTCTGGTCGCTCCGGCGCGATAAAACAACACCTCCCCCTTGAGGGGGAGGTCGCTGCAAAGCGGCGGGTGGGGGTGACATTCGGACCTGCAGAGATCGTCGCAGATCACCCCACCCCGGACCTGCGGTCCGACCCTCCCCCTCAAGGGGAGGGTAGCCCTCTATCGCTTCAGGCTGCCGAGGATGCCCCGCACCAAGGCGCGGCCGACTTGCGTCGCGACCGTGCGCGCCATGCTTTTCATCGTTGCTTCCAGTATCGTCTCGCGCTGATAGCCCGAACGACGGCCGGATGGCTTGTTGCTGTCGCCGCCGAAGCCGGGCAGCGTCCAGCCATCGCCCGCGCTCTCGCTCTGCGGCGCGGCTGCTTTGCGCGCACGCTCCGCCAGGATTTCATAGGCGGATTCGCGGTCGATCGTCTCGTCATAGACGCCGGCGACCGGGCTGGCATTGATGACGGCCTGGCGCTCGGCGTCGCTGACCGGGCCGATACGGCCGGATGGCGGGCGGATCAGCGTGCGCTCGACGATCGACGGCGCGCCCTTGCCCTCCAGCATCGACACCAGCGCTTCGCCGGTACCGAGCGTGGTAATGACGGTGGCGCAATCGAAAGCGGGATTGGGCCGGAATGTCGAGGCCGCTGTCTGCACGGCCTTCTGCTCGCGCGGTGAATAGGCGCGCAAGGCATGCTGCACGCGGTTGCCGAGTTGCGCCAGCACCGTCTCCGGCACATCGAGCGGGTTCTGGGTGACGAAATAGACGCCGATGCCCTTGGAGCGGATCAGGCGCACCACCTGCTCGACGCGTTCGATCAGCACCTTCGGCGCGTCGTTGAAGAGCAGGTGCGCCTCATCGAAGAAGAAGACGAGCTTCGGCTTTTCCGGATCGCCCACTTCGGGCAGCTCCTCGAACAGTTCGGAGAGCAGCCACAGCAGGAAGGTGGCGTAGAGGCGCGGGTTCATCATCAGCTTGTCGGCTGCGAGCACCGAAACCTGGCCGTAGCCGTCGTTGCTGACGCGCATGATGTCGGAGATTTTCAGCGCCGGCTCGCCGAAGAAGTTTTCGGCGCCCTGCTGCTCCAGCACCAGCAAGGCGCGCTGGATCGAGCCGACCGAGGATTTCGAGATCAGGCCGAATTTGCTGGAAAGCTCGCTGGCATTCTCGCCCATATAGTTCAGCAGCGCCTGCAGGTCCTTGAGATCAAGCAGCGCCAGCCCGTTTTCATCGGCGATCTTGAAGGCGATGTTGAGCACGCCTTCCTGAGCTTCGGAGGCATCCATCAATCGCGCCAGCAGCAGCGGACCCATCTCGGCGATGGTCGTGCGCACGCGATGGCCCTTTTCGCCGTAAAGATCCCAGAAGATGACCGGGAACTGATCGAACTCATAAGGAGAAAGGCCGATCTCTTCCGCCCGCTTGAGCAGGAAATCCTTGGCCTCGCCCTTGACGGAGATGCCGGAGAGATCGCCCTTGATGTCGGCGCAGAACACGGGCACACCAGCCTTGGAAAACCCTTCCGCCAGCACCTGCAATGTCACCGTCTTGCCCGTACCGGTCGCGCCGGTGACGAGGCCGTGGCGGTTGCCGAATTTCAGCGTCAGGAATTCGTCCTTGTTGATGCTCTCATCCGGATTGCGGCTCGCGCCGACGAAAATCTGTCCATCCTGCTGCGGCATGGTGTCGTCTCCCCTTGGGCGGCGGCACAGCAGCCTTTTTCGGGCTGCCAGGGCCATTCATCGATTTGTCCTGACACTGTTATAAGAACTGACCGGAGCGGGGACAACCATTCGCATCATAGTTCCGCTTCTGGTAGCGTAATGACCCTCCGGCGCGGCTTGTGCCGGTTGCTTCATTCAGTTACGTTGACGTTAACGTCGTAAAGGCAGGAGGCCACAGTGAACGAAGTTATTGATCAGATCGCGACCAAAGCCGGCATCGCTCCCGACCTCGCGGAAAAGGCCGTCGGCATGATTCTCGGCTTCCTGCAGCGCGAAGCTCCGGATGGTCCCGTCACCAAGATGATCGAGTCCATTCCCGGCGCCACCGATCTCGTTGCGCAGTATAACGGCGAAGAAACCACTGGCGGTGGCGGTCTGCTCGGCGGCCTGCTCAGCGCCGTTGGCGGTGGCGGCGGCCTGATGGCTCTCGGCCAGCAGCTGATGAGCAGCGGCCTCAGCATGGGCGAAATCTCCTCGCTCGCCAAGGAGACGATCGCAACCGCCCGCCAGCATGCCGGCGACGAGGTAGTCGACCAGGTCGTCAATTCCGTCCCGGGCCTGCATCAGTTTATTTGATCGGTATTTTTCTAAAGTATGTCGCGGAAAAATACGCCGCAGTTTTGCGATAACGACATGCGAAAAATCAAGAGTTCAAAGCGCACGGAGCGAATCTGAAAGATCGCGACGCGTTTTAGATGCCAAAAAAGCCTCGTGGCGATCCCACGAGGCTTTTGCTTATGAGGAAGGGACTTGCTTCAGCGGATACCGGCCCGTTTTCTGCCCTAAACCCTTCTGCCACTCGGCGTCGCCCCATCGATCTGATGCCAGGTGCGGCCGTCGCGTTCGATAAGTTCGTTGGCGCAGGCGGGACCCGTGCTGCCGGGGGCATAAGGGTCGGGCCGGCCGCCTTCCGCCCAGAGATCGAGGAAAGGCTGCACCGCGGCCCAGCCGGCTTCGATGCCGTCGGCGCGCTGGAACAGGGTCTGGTCGCCGACGAAGAGTTCGTAGAACAGGCTTTCGTAGCCGGTCTGCTTGCCGATATCGAAATTGTCGGCATAGCGGAAGTCGAGCGAGACCGGGGCTGTTTTCAGCACCAGCCCCGGCGATTTGATGGAGATTTCCATGTCCAGCCCCTCGTCGGGCTGCACCTGGATGATCAGCCTGTTCGGCGGCAGTTCGGGGCGGGAGCCGTGGCGCGGGAATTGTGCAAAGGGCACCTGCCGGAAGGTGATGACCACTTCCGTATCGCGTGCTTTCATTGCCTTGCCGGTGCGCAGGTAGAAGGGCACGCCGGCCCAGCGCCAGGTGTCGACGAGGAGCTTCAGCGCCACGAAGGTTTCGGTGTTGCTGTCGGGCGCGACGTCCGCGGTCTCGGTAAAGGCAGGCAAATCCCTGCCGGCAATTGGGCCGGCGGTATAGGCGCCGCGCACGCCGTTCTTTCCCGCTTCTTCGCGTGAATACAGCCGCAGGGCCTTCAGCACCTTGCCTTTTTCGTTACGGATCGATTCGGCGTCGAAACTGTTCGGCGGCTCCATCGCCACCATCGCGAGGAGCTGGAAGAGGTGGTTCGGCACCATGTCCCGCAGGGCGCCGGTCGCATCGTAGAACTTGCCGCGCGTGCCGACATCGACCACCTCGGCCGCCGTGATCTGGATGTGGTCGATATAATTATTGTTCCACAACGCCTCGATCATCATGTTGGCGAAGCGCGTCGTCATGATGTTCTGGACGGTTTCCTTGCCGAGGAAATGGTCGATGCGATAGATCTGGCTTTCCGCAACATGGTTTAGAAGCCGCGCATTCAAGGCCTGTGCGGAGGCAAGATCGTTACCGAACGGCTTTTCGATCGCGATGCGGCGGAAGGCGCCGGTCGCCTCGTTCATCAGCCCGTTTTCGGAGAGCTTTTCGGCGATATCGCCGAAGAAGCGCGGCGGTACGGCAAAATAGAAGGCCGCATTGGCGCTCGGCGCATGCGAGAGGTGATCGGTGATCTCCTTGTAGACGCCATTCTGGGTGAAGTCGCCGGAGATGTAGCTGATGCGCTTGCGCAGGCTCTGCCACGCCGCCTGCCGTTCTGGATCATCCATGTCGCCGGAGGTCTTCAGGAACGATTCCAGGCGCTCCAGCAGCATGTCGACGCCGCCGGTCTCGATGCCGATGCCGAGAATGTGCAAATCCTCTCCGACAAGCCCGCTGCGGGTCATATTGATCAGCGTTGGGATCAGCAGGCGCCGGGTGAGGTCGCCGGCAGCGCCGAAAATCACGAATGTCAGGGGCGGGGCGGGCGCGACGTCGGGGGTGGTCATAGGCGCATCTCCTTCTGGCGGACATAGATCGGGCTTCTGGGCGACATCGACTATCTCCTCGGGCCTGTTGCTGTTTCAGCTCTGGCAGCTGGTGTTCTACTGCATAATTCCTTAAATCGGAATCGATTTAAGGATAAAATTATGCAGCAGATTTAAAGTGTTACAGCGACCTTTGCGCGCCACATGTGGCGCGCGGCGCTGTAGCGCGGGCAGGCGCCGGTTGTCGATGGGATCGGCACGCCGGCCAGCCTGTTTTCGGGATGGATCGGTTGGCTAGAGCGTTTCCGCTTTTCTTCGAATCACGAAAACGCTCTATCTTCTTGTTTCGCTACGCATTCCGGACGGAAAACCGCTGCGCACTTTTCCTGGAATTGCTCTAGTTTTTCACGGCAACGAGGAAAAGCCGCGGGAATCGCAACAGCACCTTGCCGTCGGCGAGCGGCGGATAGGCCTTCTCGATGTGCTTCAGATATTCGGCGGCGAAGGCATCGCGATGCTCCGCGCCGGCATGGTCGAGGTAGGGGCGCAGGCCCGTGCCCTTCACCCATTCGACGATGGCTGCCGCATTCTCCAGCGCGTGATTGTAGTTGGTGTGCCAGATATCGACCCGGGCCGACTTGCCGATCAGCCTGTTGTAATAGACCGAGGGCGCAGGCAGCGGATTGCGCCGCACGCTTTTCTTCTCAAATGTATCGCTCCAGGGTCCGTGCTTGCCGGTCTCTTCCATCATCAGATGGCTGGGTTCAGTCAAATTGTCAGGCATCTGCACGGCAAGCACGCCGCCGGGCTTCAGGCCGTCCATCAGATGATCGAGGATATCGAGATGATCGGGCAGCCACTGAAACACGGCGTTGGCAAAGAGCAGGTCCACGGGTTCTTGCGGCCGCCATGTGGCGAGATCGGCCTTGACGAAGCTCGTGCCCGGCAGACGCTTGCGAGCGGCCTCCAGCATGTTGTCGTCGCTGTCGAGGCCGGAAACGCCGGCTGCGCCATATCGTTCGGCGATCAGCTCGGTCGAGTTGCCGGGGCCGCAACCGAGATCGACGGCGCGCTCGATACGCTCCAGCGGCACCTGCGCCAGAAGGTCTCGCGCCGGGCGCGTGCGTTCATCCTCGAATTTAACATATTGGCCGGCAGACCATGCCATGGACTTATCCTCTTCGTGGATTGTCGTTTCCCCCGCTGCGCATAGCACCGGGATATATCAGAACCGTGTAATGACGCTGATGCCTTTGCCCTCGGCCTTGTCCAGCAACATGAGCGCCGGAATGGCCTCCTCCAGGCTTATCCGGCGGCCGATGAGCTTCTGCGGCGCGATCTTGCCGGCGGCGAGCATGTCGAGCATGGCATCGTAGCGCCAGGCCTGCATGCCGTGGCTGCCGTAGATCTCGAGCTCGTGGCCGATGACTTGCGCCATCGGGATCTGCGGCGTCGCATGCTCGCCAAGCATCAGGCCGACCTGCACATGCCGGCCGCGGCGGCGCAGGTTCTTGATGGAGTTGAAGCAGGTGGTGGGATGGCCGAGCGCATCGATCGAGACATGCGCGCCGCCCTTGGTGATCTCACGCACCGCCTCCGCTACGTCGGCAACGCCGGCCGCATTGATCGTCGCCACCGCGCCGCATTCGCGAGCGAAGGCGAGCTTCTCGTCGGAAATGTCGATGGCGATGGCGTTGGCGCCAAGGGCGCTGGCAATCATGATCGCCGAGAGGCCGACGCCGCCGCAGCCATGCACGGCGATCCATTCGCCGGGACGGGTCTTCGCCTGATCGGCAACGGCGCGGAAGGAGGTGGCGAAGCGGCAACCGAGGCTCGCCGCCGTCGCGTCGTCGACCGCTTCTGGCAGGTGAACGAGATTGGTGTCGGCATAGTCGATCGCGACATATTCGGCAAAGGAACCCCAATGGGTGAAGCCGGGCTGGAACTGGCTGGGGCAGACCTGCTGGTTGCCGGAATGGCATTCGGCACAATGGCCGCAGCCGGATACGAAGGGGACGGTGACGCGATCGCCGACCTTGAAGCGGACGACGCCGCGACCGGTCGCCACCACCTTGCCGGCAAGCTCGTGACCCGGCACGTGCGGCAGCCTGATATCCGGATCATGTCCCATCCAGCCATGCCAGTCGCTGCGGCAGAGCCCGGTCGCGCCAACGGCGATGACGACGCCGTCCTCGCCCGGCGTCGGGTCCGGCAGGTTACGGATTTCGGGTGTTGCCTTGAAGGACTCGTAATACATCGCTTTCATGGGAGTTCTCGCTGTTCCCTGACCTTCAGTCCCATCAATCATTTTTCCTGATGGACCCATTCGTCAAGCTATTGTTTCGACGCATGAAAATTGCGCTATGAATGCGGTATCAGGCGCTTTGTTGCAAATGAATTTTGCCGCGCAGTTTCCGCTTGACCCTGGGATTGCGCGGTTATTTGCTCTTCGCCACCTAGAGCAATTCCAGGAAAAGTGCGTAGCGGTTTTCCGTCCGGAATTGCGAGACAACAAAGAGATAGAGCGGTTCAGAGATTCCGTGAAAAGCTGAACCGCTCAAAGGGAGGAAACCACCATGTCCGTCGATACGTCGCCCCGCACCACCACCTGGACCTATGTCGAAGGAGAATGGCTTTCCGGCAATCCGCCGCTGATCGGGCCGACCTCGCACGCTATGTGGCTGGGATCGACCGTGTTCGACGGCGCGCGCTGGTTCGACGGCATCGCGCCCGATCTCGATCTCCATTGCCAGCGCATCAATCGCTCGGCTGTGGCCATGGGGCTCAAGTCAGTGAAGACGGCCGAGGAGATCGAGGCGCTTGCCTGGGAAGGCATCAGGAAATTCGATGGCAAGACGCCGATCTACATCAAACCGATGTATTGGGGCGAGCACGGTTCGCCGGGCAGCGTCGTCGCCGTCGATGCGGAATCGACGCGTTTCGCACTCTGCCTGTTCGAAGCGCCGCTCGGCGGCACCGGCGGCATCACGCTTACCGTTTCGCCCTTCCGCCGCCCGTCGCCGGAAACGGCGATGACCGATGCCAAGGCCGGCTCGCTCTATCCCAACAGCGGCCGCATGATACTGGAGGCGAGGGGCCGGGGCTTCAACAATGCGCTCGTGCGCGACATGAACGGCAATGTCGTCGAGACGGCATCCTCCAACGTCTTCATGATCAAGGATGGCATTGTCTATACGCCGGTTGCCAACCGCACTTTCCTTGCCGGCATCACACGCGCCCGCGTCATGGGCCTGCTGCGCCAGGAAGGCTTCGAGGTTCGCGAGGAAACCCTGTCCGTTGAGCAGTTCATGGCCGCCGACGAGATTTTCACGACCGGCAACTATTCCAAGGTCGTGAGCGTCAATCGCCTCGATGACCGTGAGTTCCAGACGGGGCCGATCGCCCGCAAGGCATTGGAACTCTACATGGATTGGGCGCACGGCCGCAGCGCCAGCGAGGAATGAATTTGCGGCCCCACGCGATCATGCGGAAGTGATCGCGTGGGGCAAATCATGTCGCTGCTTCGCTGTCAGCCGTCGAGCTCCGCTTCCTTCTTCGGGCTGACCCACCAGCAATAGATGGCGCCGATCGCCAGCAGGACGCAGGTTCCGAGGAACACGGCGCGCATGCCGATATGGCCGCCGACGAAGCCGCCGATGACGGGGCCTGCCACCTGGCCGACATATTGCGACGAGATGGAGAGGCCGAGGATGCTGCCCGTGGACGCGTCAGGCACATTGTGCCGGATGAGGGCCGTGATGCAGGGCAGAAGACCGCCGAGAGCCACACCCATCAGGAAGCGCAGCGCGATCAATTGCCAGGCCGAGGTTACGAAAGCCTGTGGGATCAACAAGAGCGCCGCGACGGCAAGGGCGGCCATGATGACGTTCCAATGGCCGACGCGGTCGGCGAGCTTGCCGAGCCAGGAGGCCGACAGGATGCTGCCGAGCGCCGCGGCGGCCATGACGACGCCGGAGACCATCGTCACCTGCGCCTCGCTGACGAACTGCGCGACATAGACTGTGATGATCGGCTCGATCGACATATTGGCCAGCATCAGCAACAGGCCGAGCGACAGCATGGCAAAGACAGGGCGCTTGTCCGGAATGGAGGCCCAGCCGCCGCTGGCCTTCGCGGCCTTCTTCCGAGCCGTGGATTTCTCCTCCTTGATCAGGAAGGTCGTCGCGAGAAAGGTGAAGAAGATCACGCCGCCGGCAAGCAGGAAGGTGCCGCGGATGCCGATCAGCGGCGGCAATGCGCCTCCGATCAGCGGCCCGACGAGATTGCCGGCCATGATGCCGGAGGACAGCGTGCCGAGTGCCCAGGCCGAGCGATGCTTCGGCGTCTGTGCCGCCACCAGCACCATCGATCCCGATGAGTAGCCGCCGGCAAGGCCAGTGAACAGGCGCAGCGCCACCAGCTGCCAGACATTGCCGGCCATGCCCATCAGCGAGATGGCGATCGTCATGCCGAGGCTCGCGCGTATCAGCATCAGCTTGCGGCCGTAGATATCGCCGAGCCGCCCCCAGAGCGGTGCGACGAAGGCGGCGGCAAAGAAGGTGGCTCCATAGGCGATGCCCGACCATTGCACGATCGCGGCCTTATCGGTGACGCCAAGCTCTTCGATATAGAGCGGCAGGAAAGGGAGCAGCAGCGTCATCGCCACGATCGTCGTGAACGAGCCGACGAGGCAGATGATCAGGTTCCGCATCCAATGAGCGGTTTCCGGCTCGGCTGGTGCTGCCGCATCCCATCTCGTCTCGGTCATTTCTCGGCCTTTGCATTCAATGTGTAAAACAGTTCCCGGCTGCCCGATGCCAGGATATGACCTTTCGCGGCGGCGAAGAGATCGGCGCGGGTGAAGAGATCGGGAAGGTTCAGTCGGTCGACGTCGAGCGCATAGACGGTGACGTGGTAGCTGTGGACGCGCTCGTCGTTCCAGGGCGGGCAGGCGCCCATATAGCCGCCATGCGGTCCGTCTTTCAAGTTGCCGCCGCCGGCGCCGTTCTGGCCGCGCCGTCCGCAGGCGGTGCGCTCGAGCGGCAGGCCCTTGGCTGAGGGGCCGTTTCCGTCGGTGCCTTCGGCAAGGCTGGTGCGCGACGCGGGGATATCGGCCAGCACCCAGTGAACGAATTCCATCCGCTTGAAATCCTTGGGGATGGTCTTGTCGGCCTTGTTGAACAGCGAGAAGTCCGTCGGAACGTCGGGGTCGACCATGGTCAGCGCATAGGAGCGCGTTCCCTTCGGCCCCTTTGACCAGGAGACGCCCAGGCTCTTGTTCGGCCCGGGCGCGGACTTATCGGATCCTGACGAAATGCAGGAGGCATTTTCCGGCAGCAACATCCGGCCGTTGCTTTTTGCGAACGTCACCTTGAGATCGGCCGATAGCGCCGGCGTGGCAATAGCTGCTGCGATGACGGCGGCGTTCAGAAGGTTGAGCATGGTTTTCATGATGTTGCCCTTTCGCGGTTCGCTTCCGTGAGCTTTCGAGGGGACGGTCTAGCAAATTCGCGGCGAGCGCCAGCGTACGAAAACGCTCAAAACACGGCCTAGAACGCTCACGCGCTGCGAAGTCGATGGGCAAAGCGGCGAGGCGAGCGATAGCCGGTGGCAAGGGCGGCTTCGCGCAGGGATAGCCCGTCCTCGGCAAGAAGGGTCGTTGCCAGTGCCACGCGCTCGCTCGCCAGCACCTCCCGCAGGGAAGCGCCCTCGCGCGACAGGCGTCGACGCAGCGTCGCGTTGCTCGTACCGAGTTCGGCGGCGATGAGATCCGCCGTCCACGGGCGATCCGGCTGCCAGCGCACCAGCGCACGCACCGCATCGGCTGTCGTTTCCGGTGCGCCGGGCAGGGCGCCGCGCATGCCGAGCACCATGAGGATTTCCAGGAGCCTATGCTCGATCAGCGGGATCGGCAGGTTGCCGCTGGCAATGCCTTCGCCGGCATGGCCGATGGCAGCGGCCAGCAGCGGATCAAGCTGCAGGTCGATCTGCGACGCGGTTTGGGCCGGCGGAAAGGCTTTTGCAGCCCGCCGGGTCAATTCCTCGGGAAAGGTGATGAAGATCGCCCGATAGAAGCCGGTCTGCGGATCGGGATCGTTGACGACATCGCCGCTCCAGCCGGCCGGCAGGACGAGCACCGTACCGGCCGCAAAATGCCGCTGTCGTCCCATGCTGACGATTTCCTTGGAACCTTCGAGGATGGCAACGATTGAAACCTGAGAAAAGGCCGAGCCGGCAATGCGCTCTCGTTCGCGCGTCACAAAGGTGAAAAGCGTGGAATAGCTGCCGATGCCGCTCGGCGCGACCGTCGGGCGGTTATCCTTTGCCGCCAGGCGGCGCAGCTTTTCCAATATGGGATGATGAGCCTCGGACACCGCGATGGCTTCCTGCTGTTGGGGGTGCCGCGGAGTTTGAACCAGGCGGGCGACAATGCCAAGTCCGCAAAGCGCCTTGTTGGTTCGCTCGTCTCATGTTATAAACTGATTGCAATTTGCAATCAGTTGCAAATTAACTGCTTGTGACCGGACGACCAAAAATCGTCCTGATGCAAAGGAGGAGATACATCATGAATTCTCTCGAAAATGTCCGCTGCGATGCGGTCAAACGCTTGTTTGCCGCCTATGTCGCGCAGCATCCCGATATCGTCGATCCGATGCTGACCCGGAATTTCACCTTTTCCAGCCCGCGCGACGATCATATCGACCGGAAGCGCTATTTCGAGCATTGCTGGCCGAAGGAGAAGGCCTTCCGCGATATTCACATCGAACATCTGGTCGCCGACGGCGATGACGTCATCGTCAGCTACCGCGCCGAGAAGATGGATGGCGGCAGCTTTCGCAATGTCGAGATGATCCGCTTTGCCGGCGACCGCATCGCCGAGGTCAATGTCTATTTCGGGCGGAACTTATAACGAGCAAGCCGTCGCAATTTTCGCTATCGCCGCTGCAAGGGCGGTCGCCGGGCCGGTCATCGGTCGTTCGACCTCTTCGGAAAGAAGATCGGCAGCATCGGTCATGGACGCCTGCGCGAAAGCGATCGTGACCGCGCCTTCGCCATGGGCCACCTTCACCGCATCGGCGATGCAGGAAAGGTAAGCCGCCAAGTTGCCCGCTCGGAAGTGTGTCCATGCGCCGAGAACCAGCCGAACCTCGATCTCGGCACCTGTTGCCTTTGCAGCAGCCTCGAAGAGCGCCGTCGTCGGGATGATGGTTGTTTCGACGGTGCAGAGAACGATGACCTTGCCGCCGGCCTTAACAGCCTGCTCGGCTAGCGTCGCATCCGCCCTGATGATCGGCGCTCCAGCACCGGCCGCGACCTTCGACACGGCCGGGCCGAGCGTCGAGCAGTTGAGCACGACGGCATCGGCATCCTCGGCCAGATGCCACAGGAGGGCTGCCGTTTCCGCTGAAATCTCCTCGGTCAGGCGCCCCACCTTTTCGGCGGCGAGAAGAAGATCGGCGCGGACATGATGACGCAGCGTGCCATCGGGCAATCCGAGTGCTTTTGCCGCCGCCTCATAGACGGCGATGTTGCTTTCGGCGGTGTGCAGGCAGGCGATCGTCACGGCATGTCTCGCAGGTGGCGGAAGATCCGCAAACCTAGCTTTGGCGATGCGCTTTGTCGACGTTTCGGCATTGCCTTTCGCCATGCATCAACACGTCATTTTATGCAATGAGGTAAACTTCTAAGCTGATACTATACATGATTGAAAAATAGGGCAATTTTTGCTCCCGTACGCAACTTTTTTGGCATGTCGCCGGTTGCTCTTCCAGGCGACCGCTCCTATGTTCCGGTTCACCTGCCGACGCAATTTTTTCCCAAGAGGAGATATGACCATGGCTTTCGAATTGCCTGAACTTCCTTATGATTACGATGCACTTTCGCCCTTCATGTCGCGTGAGACGCTCGAATATCACCACGACAAGCACCACAAGGCCTATGTCGACAACGGCAACAAGCTCGCTGCGGAAGCAGGTCTTGCCGACCTGTCGCTCGAAGAGGTCGTGAAGAAGTCTTTCGGCACCAATGCCGGCCTCTTCAACAATGCAGCCCAGCACTACAACCACATCCATTTCTGGAAGTGGATGAAAAAGGGCGGCGGCGGCAACAAGCTGCCCGGCAAGCTTGAAGCAGCCTTTGCTTCCGATCTCGGCGGCTACGACAAGTTCAAGGCCGATTTCGCCGCTGCCGGCGCCACCCAGTTCGGCTCGGGCTGGGCATGGGTTTCCGTCAAGAACGGCAAGCTCGAAATCTCCAAGACCCCGAACGGCGAAAACCCGCTCGTTCACGGCGCCAACCCGATCCTCGGCGTCGACGTTTGGGAACATTCCTACTACATCGACTACCGCAACCTGCGTCCGAAGTACCTCGAAGCCTTCATCGATAGCCTGATCAACTGGGATTATGTCCTGGAGCGCTACGAAGCCGCTACGAAGTAAGGTCTACCGAATAGGCTGGCTTTCGCACCCGGCGCCTCCCAGGCGTCGGGTGTTTTCATATCCGCCAGCTGTCAATGACGCATCCGCACGCCGCTCTTCCGCCCAGGAAGGCAGCCCAAGGAGACTGAATGCCATCAACACCGCTCTTCCGCTTTGGTGTCATCGCCGATCCGCAATATGCCGATCTGGAACCCAATCTGACCCTCAATCGCTATCCGGCAAAAAGCCTCGACAAGCTTCGCGAGGCGATAGAGGAGTTCAACCGGCACGATCTTGCCTTCGTCGTCACGCTCGGCGACATCATCGATCGCGAATGGAAGAGCTTCGACGCCATTCTGCCCGTCTACGAGGCGTTGCGTCATCCCAGGCATTTCCTTCTCGGCAACCATGATTTCGCCGTGGCGCCCGAACATCTGAGCGCGGTGCCGGCCCGTGTCGGCATGCCGGCTGCCTATTACGATTTCGGTCTTTCCGGCTATCGCTTCATCGCGCTCGACGGCAATGAGATCAGCGTCTTCGCTCCGCCGGAAGGCGATCCGCGCCGCCAGGAAGCGAGGGATCTGATGAAGGCGCTGGAGAATGCCGGCGCGCTCAACGGCCAGCGCTGGAACGGGGCGATCAGCAATACGCAATATGACTGGCTTGGCGCGAAACTGCGGGAGGCCAAGGTATCCGGCGAGAAGGTCATCGTCATGAACCACTATCCGATCTTCCCGGATAATTCGCATAATGCGCTCGACAGCGACCGCATGCTGGCGCTTCTGGCCGAGCAAGACCATGTCGTCGCTTACCTCAACGGCCATAATCACGCCGGCAATTTCGGGGTGTCCGGCGGGACCTATTTCGTCAACTTCAAGGGCATGGTCGATACTGAAGACACCAGTGCCTATGCAATCGTCTCGGTCCACGCGGATCGGTTGGAGATTGCGGGATTCGGACGCGAAGAAAGCCGGGTGCTGGCGCTGTAGGCGCCTTACGAGATCTCCGGCAATTTGGTGCCCGTAGGGAACGATCCGTACCGCTGAAAGTTTAGGGAACGGAGGTTGCCCGTGAGGCGGAGCCGATGTTCCCGACGTTGCAAATCCTGACAATCCTGATTGTCGCAGTCGCCATGGCGTTGGCACTGGCGCATGTGCTGGAGCTACCGGGAAAAATGCGGCTGTCGAAAGAGGACTACCTGACAGTTCAGCGCATTTATTATCCAGGCTTTACGATCGGTGGTGTCAGTGAGCCGCTCGGCGCTCTCTTGCTTCTGCTGCTCCTGTTCCTGACGCCAGCCAATACGACCGCATTCTGGCTGTTGGCCGCTGCCTTTGCTGCCATGGTCGCCATGCACGCCGCCTTTTGGCTGCTGACGCAACCGGTAAACAATTTTTGGCTGCAGGATGCGAAACTGAAAGGGATGGGCGCAGGTTTCTTTTCTCACGATCCATTCGGTGGTCATAAGGTCGACGCTGCCGTCAAACCGGACTGGACCACGCTGCGCGACCGCTGGGAATGGTCGCATGCCGTGCGCGCCGCCCTGGGATTGCTGGCTTTTATTCTGTTGGTGACTGCGGTTGCTTTGTAGCGACGCGCAAATCCGATCGTCGGCCCGCCCTCATTCCGCCGCCATTCGCATTGCGGTGACGTCTCTTGGGCGGGATAATCCTCCGGCCCCCGATCGCATCCTCGACGAGCTACAACACCTCAGCCGGTTGCGGCTGGGTGTTCGCCTGCCAGCCATTCACCCAGATCTGCCGCAGGCCGTCGCCTTCGCCCTTGAACCAGAGCCCGGTCGGCTGGCAATCCTCGATCCGGTCGCTGCGGAAATTGCGGATCGCCTGACGCAACTCGCACCAGGCGACGATATTGGCCGTTTCGGCATAATAGATCAGCGCGATCGGCCGGATGATACGTTGGGTCGCGCGGCCGAGCTCGTCGCGATAGGCAAGGTCTAGCTTTTCCTCATCGCGGATGGCGCGGCGCACCAGCGCGAGATCGATCGCCGAGGCCGAAGGTGCCGCAAAGCCCCAGGCATGCAGCGCATTGGCATCGAGGGTTTGGCGCAGCGGCGGCGGCACGGCGCCGGCGATCTTGGCGCTCACGCGCTTGGCCGCCTGCTTCAGCTCGGCGTCGCCAGTGCGCTCCAGCAGCGCCAGCGACAGCACGATCGCCTCCATTTCCTCAATCGAGAACATCAGCGGCGGCAGGTCGAAGCCGGGCCGCAAGATATAGCCGATGCCGCGTTCGCCCTCGATCGGCACCCGCATCGCCTGAAGTGCCGCGATGTCGCGATAAACAGAGCGCACCGTCACTTCCAGCCGGCCGGCAATATCGGCCGCCGTAACCGGCCGCTTGGCGAGCCGCAGGATCTGGATGATCTCGAACAGGCGCGATGCCTTGCGCATTTCTTCCCCTCAAAGACGAAGGCTACTGACACCACCCCGTCAGTTGGCTCGATTTATAAGATCGCCCATTCGCTTGAAAATCAACCATTTCCTCTCCGGCTCTCAAGGAGAGGACGATAGGCAACTGACATGGGTTATACAGAAAATCTCTGGCTCTTCTTTATCCTTCTCTTGGGGATCGTCATCGTGCCGGGCATGGACATGCTGTTCGTGCTCGCCAATTCCTTGACCGGCGGCAGCAATCGCGGCCTTGCCGCGACGGGCGGCATCATGCTTGGCGGCGCGGTGCATTCGCTGAACGGCGCTATCGGCATCGGTTTGCTGATGCATTTCGTGCCCGTCCTCTTCAATCCGCTGCTGATTGCCGGTGGCGCCTATATGGCCTTCATCGGCTATACGCTGATGCGCAGTTCCATCACCGTGGAAAGCGCGGGGCCGGCCGGCAGTCGCTCCGCCTGGAAAGCGTTCCGGCAGGGTGCGGTGACTTGCCTGATCAATCCGAAGGCCTATCTCTTCATCTTTGCTGTGTATCCGCAGTTCCTGAAGCCGGATTACGGCCCGGTGTGGATACAGGCGGTCATCATGGGGGCCATGACCATCGTAACGCAGTTTGCCGTCTATGGCGGACTTGCCATCACTGCCGGGCGCAGCCGCGATCTGCTGATTGCCAATCCCAAGGCAACCGCCCTTGCTGGCCGTGCGGCCGGACTGCTGCTCGTCGCGGTTTCAGTGTTCACGGTCTGGGAGGGCTTGAAAATCGCCTAACGGCTGATGCGGCGAATGAGTGTGTCGATAGCATGACACTGATTTCACTCTGTTCTCACCACTTTGTGACTTCATTGCCGGATGGGAAACCGGCAAACATGTCGCCGTAATCATGCGCCGGCCGCATGGGCGGTCTGATCACTCGGAGAGGTAGGAGTACGAAATGAAGTGGAAAGCGATTGTGGCGGCAACGGCCCTGGCCGGCATCGCGCTGGGTTCGGTCGTCGCGGCCGACGGCACGCATGATGCCCGCATCGGGATGATGAAGAAGATCGGTGGTGCCGCGGGGGCTCTGGGCGCGATTGCCAAGGGCGACAAGCCTTATGATGCCGATGTCGTCAAGGCGTCGCTGACGACGATCGCCGAAACGGCCAAGGCTTTTCCGGATCAGTTCAATCCGCAGAGCGACAAGTCCGATGCCGAAGTCAGCCCGAAGATCTGGGACAATCTCGATGACTTCAAGGTGAAGGCCGCCAAGCTCTCCACCGAAGCCGAGACGGCGCTTGCCCAGCTTCCCGCCGACATGGCCGGCGTCGGCGCGACGCTGAAGACCCTTGGCGGCAGCTGTGGCGCCTGTCATCAGGCCTACCGCATCAAGAAGGACTAAGCGGTAGGTCGGCCTCGTCTAAAAATCGGTTTGAAGTCCGCACCGGTTTTGCCGCCGGTGCGGAGCTTTGTGGCTTTAGAATCAAGGCTAGGGGATAATTGTGATGGCGCGGTTTGTCCGGTGGCTGCTTTGCCTTTTCGGCGTGATCATCCTTGGCTTTGGCGCATTCTACGTCGTCACCGCCCCGTCGCCTTTGCCCGCGAGCCATTGGGCCAATCTCGGCAATGCCGATATCAAGAACGGCGAGCTGGTGTTCTGGGCTGGCGGCTGCACGAGCTGTCACGCTGCGTCAGGTGCTCAAGGCGATGCCAAGCTGGTGCTTTCGGGCGGCCTGCCGCTCACCAGTCCCTTCGGCACCTTCCATGTGCCGAACATCTCGCCGGACGAGAGGGCGGGGCTCGGAACCTGGACGCTTGCCGATTTCGGCAATGCCATGAAGCGGGGCATCGGCAGACAAGGCGAGCATCTCTATCCATCCTTTCCCTACGGCTCCTATGCCCGCTTGAGCGACAAGGACATCAACGATCTCTGGGGCTTCCTGAAGACGCTGCCGAGGAGCAGCAATGTTGCCCCGCCGCACGAGCTGCCCTTTCCCTTCAATATCCGGCTGGCGCTTGGCGGCTGGAAATTCCTCTATTTCAACGATCAGCCACGCGTCGTGCTTGCCAATGCCGACGAGAAGATCAAGCGCGGGCAGTATCTGGTGGAAGGGCCCGGCCATTGCGGTGAATGTCACACGCCGCGCGACAGCCTCGGCGGCTTCGTGAGCGGCCAATGGCTGGCGGGAGCGCCCAATCCGGAAGGCAAGGGCCAGATCCCGGATATCAGGCCAGGCTCTAAGGCGATCGGTAGATGGAGCGCCGGCGATATCGCCAACTACCTCGAGACCGGCTTCACGCCGGATTATGATTCGGCCGGCGGCTCGATGGCCGAAGTCCAGCGGAACATCGCCCACCTACCGGCGACCGATCGCGAGGCGATCGCGGCTTATCTGAAGGCGCTGCCGGCGAAATAGGCATGGGTTGTTCAGGTCACGGCCGAACGCTTGGCGAGATAGAGATGCGTTTCGTAATGTAGCTCGAATTCGCCGCCTTGGGCAGCGATTGCGTCTGCGAGTTCGGAAAGCAAGGCTTCCCTCCGATCGTCAGGTAGGAGCCGGTAGCTTGAGAGCGTGCGCAGCAGATCGGTATAGCTTTGCGCCGTGTGCGATAGGCTCCAACGATAGCAATGATGCGTCGGCGCTTCGAAATAAACCGATTGCCGCAATAGCTCGGCGAACGGGCCGTCGGGCAGATACCAGGCTTCCACGGGCGGTCCCGCAAACTGCGGGGCATGGCGGGCATGGATGTTTGCGAATTTTGCGGCGAGCGGCGCCGCGGGCGGCATCGGCACATTGCCGAAGACGGCGAGTGCTCCTTCCGGCGCGAGGAGAGCGGCCGTCTTGGCGAAGCGCAGTTCCGGCGAAACCCAATGGAAGGATTGAGCTGCTGCTATCAGCTTGAAGCGCTGTCGGTCGCCCGGCCATGCTTCGAAGGTGGTCTGCTGAAACCGCACTTGCGGAAATCCCGCCAATCTTTCCCTCGCTGCCGCAATCAGCTCCGCGCCGGGATCGAGCGCGAGAACGGAAAGGCCTCGGCCGGCAAAACCCTCCGTCGCCTGTCCTGTGCCGCATCCGATTTCGAGAACCTGATCCTTGGCCTCAAGCCCGGCGAAGGCGGCGATGTCGGCGAAAAGCGCATCGGGGTAAGGCGGGCGGGAGATATTGTAGAGGCTGGCGACGCCATCAAATGTGAACCGCTGTTCCAAGGCGCACTCCCTCCAGTTGCAGATCGAAGCCGGCAGCCATTTTTCTAGCGCATTTCCAATCAAGCTTATAGCGGCGAGAGCGTGGGATTCGGCAACGGGAGAGCGACTGTCTTGTTTGTCAAGCGTTTTGCCACGGTCGTGCGTCCCTGATGATGGCGTTGAGGATGGTGAGCAGCTTTCGCATGGTAGCGACGATGGCGACGATCTTTGGCTTTCCGGCTGCCACGAGGCGGTCACGGAAGGCCTTGAGGCTTGGGTTATGGCGGCTGGCGACGAGGGCGGCCATGAACAGCACGGCGCGCACCTTGCCTCTGCCGCCGCCGATGAAGCTCTTGCCTTTCCATTGACCCGATTGCCGCGTCCAGGGCGCAAGCCCTGCCAGTGAGGCGATCTGGCGCCGGTCGAGGCTGCCGAGTTCGGGCAGCTCGGCCAGCAGCGTGCGCGCCGTTGTCGGCCCGACACCTGGCACCGAGACGAGCAGCGTCTCGCGCACCCGCCAGACCGGCGATTTGCGGATATGGTCGTCGAGATCGGCATCGAGGCTTTCGAGTTCGCGCCGCAAGGCCGCAAGCAATCGCTTGATGCTTTTCTGCGCCTGTTTGGCCAGCGCCATGCGCAACCGGTTCTCCTCGGCCACGATCATCTGCACGATCTGGCGCCTGCGGGCCACCAGCTCGGACAGAGCCTGTGTCTCGGCATCGCGCAACGGCCGGATCTCCGGCTTCGTCGCCAGGACGAAGGCGGCGATGACGGCGGCATCGATCGGATCGGTCTTGGCCCTGCGGCCGATCGCATGGGCATAGGCGCGCACTTGCGCCGGATTGACGACGAGAACCGTCAATCCGGCCGATGACAGACCGGCCACCGCCAGCGTCTCGAAGCCGCCCGTCGCCTCAAGCGCAATCACATCGACGCCGACCGCCTGCAGCCGCTCGACCAACGCATCGACACCGGCATGGTCATTGCCAACGGCAAAAACCTCCCCTTGCGGCAGGACTGCAACATCCAGCCGCTCTTTCGAAACATCAATGCCAACAATCGTTTCCATCTGATCCCATCCTTGCCTAAGCGGGCTTTGCTTGCGCAAGCGGCCCTGGCGACTGTTCGGGTTCAATGGAACGGCGGATGAAGACCCAAGCTCTCCCACGGGCTTGGTGTCCCAAAGGTGCATCGGTCTTCCATCCGCCACCGCAACAGGCATTACTACGCCAGCAGCGGGTAAAGGGAAGTTACAAGGGTGGTCCGTGGACGCGAGGGTGACACAAGAGGTTCCTTATTTCAGCCAATGGGAAACGCCTGACATGACGCTGGCTGTCGTGGCCGAGGGCGCGCAGGCTGCCTTGCTGAAGGACCCCCTCTGGGCCTCTTCCGGCGCTGATAGCGTCGAGGACTATGCCCGCTGGGCCGGCAATCTCTGCGGCATGGCCTGCCTGAAGATGGTGCTCACCGCCCGCACCGGCAAAACAATCCCGATCATGGATCTGGCCATGGGCTGCCGGGATTATGGCGGCTATGTCGAGGAGCCGGATGGCAAGATCAAGGGCCTGATCTATGCGCCCTTCGTCCCATTCGTTAAGGCTCGCTTTGATATGAATGCCCGGGTCGTCACCGGGATTTCCGTCGCCGACATCACGGATATCCTTACGCAATCGCAGTTCTTCATCGCCTCGGTGCATCACTCCATCCGCTGGCCCGAGACCGAGCCGCCGGCCAGGGGCGGCCATCTCGTGCTGGTGACATCAATCGATGGAGAGACGATCCGCTTCCACAATCCTTCTGGTCACATCGATGCGACGCGTGAGAACGCAGAAATGCCGCTGGAGATATTCGGGAGGTTCTTTGCCGGCCGCGGGATCGCCATCGATCGCTGATATCGAGCGCTAGACGGCGATCCCGTTAAAGGCCGGCATCAGGCGAGCGCCTGCAGGTAGCGCATACCGGTGACCGGACGCGGCTTGAAATCCATGTTTTCGTAGAAGCGATGGGCCTGGACATTGCCCGTCGCAGCTCCCACGGAAAGGTAGCTGCAGCCGGCCTTGCGGGCGATATCGCGGGCGCGGTCGACGAGATGCTGTCCGACGCCATGGCCGCGATGGCCGTCGCGCACGAAGAGATGATGCAGGTCCATGCCGCGCTGGCCTTCCTGCGCCTTGTAGAGCGGCACGAGGATGGCGTAGCCGATCAGCCCTTGCTCTCCTTCGGCGACGAGCGCCGTGATCCAGGGCAGCGGGCCGAAAAGGTCGCGCTCGAGCTGTTCCGGCGTCGTGCCGGATGGATCGCCGTGATGGGCGGCGAGCAGCCGGATCATGTCGTTGAGATCCGGCAGGTCGCGGGGCTGCGCGTTGCGGATGGTGAGCACGGGCGGGCGGAGAAGTGAGATGTCGCTATCGTCTAGCATGGCATTTTGCGTCCTTGTTTTTCAATGAGCCGTCAGGACGCTGCCGATACAACAAAGCCGCCTGACGGCGGCTTGTTGACAATATGATCTGTCTTGGCCGCCCGTTACAGGTACAGCCAAAAATACGAGCAATTATGGAGCGCGTGCGTGATCATGGGCGCATAGATGATCCGGTTCGGCGCATTTGTCAATGGCCCCCTCAATGCTCCCCTTCGCACAGTCCGTGGTCGGAAAGCGCGCGGATCACGTAGCAGTCTTCGATGCTGTGGCCGTCGCAATGCGAGACGATGCGCTCCAGCTCATGCTCCAGTTTCTTCAGCCTGGCGATCTTGGTGCGTACGTCGTCCAGATGCTCCTTGGCGATGCGGTCGGCGCCGACGCAGGGGCGATCCGGATGCTGACTGAGCGAGATCAGTTCCTTGATGGCATCGATCGTCAGGCCGAGGTCGCGGCCATGGCGGATGAAGGCCAGGCGCTCAAGATCGGTTTTGGAATAGCGCCGCTGGTTGCCTTCGCTGCGGTCGGGCTCCGATATCAGCCCCATCTGCTCGTAATAGCGGATCGTCGGCACTTTCACGCCGGTACGTTTGGACAGGTCGCCGATCGTCAGCATTGCTCGCCTCCAATACCTCTAGTCTCTATAGCATTATATGAGGCCTCGTGCAGAATTTGCAAGGGTTGCCGAGGCCTGCGACGGCCTGTGGTTATTTCCATCACCAATGGGCCTGCATGCCGCTGCCTTGAGAAGGCAGCTTCCAATCCGTTCGCAAAAATAGTATACCCCCCTATATTATAATTCGAGGCCGCAATGTCCCATACCGTTCGTCAGCAAGCCAAGCTTCTCTCCCGCATCCGCCGTCTCAAGGGGCAGATGGAGGCCGTAGAGCGAGCGCTCGAGGCCGAGCGGCCGTGCGGGGAGGTGCTGCAGCTTCTTGCCTCCATTCGCGGCGCCCTGACGGGGCTGACCGGCGAGGTCCTGGAAGATCATCTGCATGAGCATGTGCTCCATGCGGAAAGCGAAGAGGCCCGCCGTCAGGCGGTCGATGAGATAGCCGACGTGCTGAAGACCTATCTGCGATGATCGGAACCTGTCGCGCAAAGCGGCGCGGCGGATTTAACAGGAGACCGATGTCATGAGTATTTCCTCCGAAACGGGCCACAGCCATGTCTTTCTCGGCTCCGACCACCAGCGCAACGAGCGCCGCATCCGGCTCGTCATCGCGCTGACCGCCGTCATGATGGTGGTCGAGATCGCCGCCGGCACGGCCTATGGCTCGATGGCGCTGATTGCCGACGGCTGGCACATGTCCACCCATGCCAGCGCCATGCTGATTTCGGCTCTCGCCTATCTCTATGCCCGCCGGCATGCGTACAATGCGCGCTTCACCTTCGGCACCGGCAAGCTCGGCGATCTCGCAGGCTTCGCCAGCGCCATCGTGCTGGCGCTGATCGCGCTGATCATGGGGTGGGAGAGCATTCTGAGATTGCTCGATCCGGTAGCGATCAACTTCCGCGAGGCCATCGCCATCGCGGTGGTCGGGCTTGTCGTCAATCTCGTCAGCGCATGGCTTCTGCGCGACGATCACAGCCACCATCATCACGGCCATTCCGGCCATGGGCACAGTCACGGTCACGACCATGATCATGACCACCATCACGACCATGATCATGGCGGCGGCAGGGACAACAATCTCCGTTCCGCCTATGTCCATGTCATTGCCGATGCGATGACCTCGGTTCTGGCGATCGTTGCCCTGCTGCTCGGCAGCCGTTTCGGCTGGACCTTCCTCGATCCTATCATGGGCATCGTCGGTGGTCTGGTGATCCTGCAGTGGGCATGGGGCCTGCTGCGCATTTCCGGCGCGGTTCTCCTTGACTTCATTCCGCCGGGTGAAGATCTGCCCGATGAAATCCGTGAGGCGATCGAGACGGACGAGGACCGCATCACCGACCTCCATGTCTGGCAGGTCGGTCCCGGGCATCACGCCGCGATCGTCGCGGTCGCAACGCCCGTCTCGCGCGACCCGTCTTTCTACAAGGCCCGGCTTGCCGCTATTCATGAATTGTCGCACGTTACCGTTGAAGTCACGGTCGACAAGGCCGCATAAAATCCGCTAGCAATCGGTGAAGTCAGAGGCTTGCCATATTCCTCGCATAGCCCAAAATCTGCCCGATTCTGCTGGAGGCCCTTCGCATGCCCACATTGCTCACCCGCCGCCGCCTCATGGCGGGCTCGGCGCTGCTCCTTCCCGCCCTGACGCTTGGCCCCCATGCGCTGTTCGCCCAAGAGAGCGGTGCCCCACCACAGACGCCCCCGGCAACGGATAATTCGGCGGCACCCGACGCAAGCGGCCAGGACATGGAAGGTGGCGGCGGATCGCAGGATAGCTCGCAACTGTCCGACGATGTCGACAAACAGCTTACGGATCTTGAAAAGAAGACCGGCGGCCGGCTCGGCGTCTCCGTGCTCGACACTGAAACCAATATCTCGCTCGGCCATCGCGAGGAGGAGCGTTTCCCCCTGTGCAGCACCTACAAGGCGCTCGCCGTCGGCTTCGTGCTGGCGCGCGTCGATCAGGGCACGGAAAAGCTCGACCGTCGTGTCACCTATGGCAAGGATAAGGTGGTCACCTATTCGCCGGAGACGGAAAAACATGCCGGCACCGACGGCATGACCGTGGCGGAGCTTTGCGGTGCGGCGATCACGCTGAGCGACAATACGGCCGGCAATCTGCTGCTTGAAAGCTTTGGCGGCCCCGCTGCCTTGACCTCCTGGCTGCGCACGACAGGCGACACCGAAACCCGCCTCGACCGCAACGAGCCTGATGTCAACCAGGCGGTCAAGGACGACCCGCGCGATACGACGACGCCGGACGCGATGCTTGACAGTATCGGCCTCCTGACTCTCGGCAATACACTGTCGGAAACCTCCAGGGATCAGCTGGTCAACTGGCTGGTTGCTAACACCACGGGCAATAATCGTCTGCGCGCGGGCCTGCCGAAGGAGTGGAAGGTCGGCGACAAGACCGGCACCGGCAACAACGGCTCCTATGCGGATATCGCCGTGATCTGGCCGCCGGAACGTGGCCCCGTTTTGGTTACAACTTTCGTTGCGGAGGCGACCGCGTCTGCAAAAGACGTAGAGGCTGTCTTTGCCGAGGTCAGCAAGATCGTTACCGGAATGGTCGGTCAGTAGCGAAACATATCAAACGAAAACAAGGCGATACGACCATGATGTGAATCAAGGTCGTATCGCCTTCATCCAGTTTCGTAATTCGTTCAGGCGATGGATAATGCCGAGGTGGTGCTGTCCGTTTCCTTGTCGCCATCGCCGCCGGCATTGCCGACACCGAGCTTCTGCTTGATCTCGGCGGCGATCTGGTCGTTGATTGCCTTCTGGTCGTCCGACGACAATGCCTTGAAGGAATCTTCCGTCAGGCCGTGCGCATCGAGATACTGTGCGCGGATCTTTTCCGCCGGCGTCATATTCGCCCATTTGGCAAACTCGTCCAGAATGTCCTGATCGGATTGCTTGCTCGACGAAGCCGAGCTGCTGCCGGAAGCGCTCGCACTCGACTGATCGTCAGTGGTCCCCGATGCGGAGGATGGCGCCTGGCTGAGCTGGTTGAGCCAGAAGCCGGAGGAAATGGAGGAGGGGACGCCGCTGGACGAGATGGAAGGCCCCTGCGAATCCTTCTGTTGGCCGCCGCCATCACTCAGTAGCGAGAATGCCGAGCTGTCGTCGCTGTCGCTGCTCTGCTGGCTGCGGATTGGCGTGCTGAAATAGTTCTGGGTGCTGTGGTGCACTTTCATCGTCATATCTCCCCATGGGTTGAGGAGACGATGACTCTGCAAGCATGCCCGGGGCTTATGGCGCGGCTTTCTCAGGTGCCGCAGAAGGTCTGCAGCACGCGCTCGCTCGGCAGCGGAGGTTCCGCATAGGGTGCGAAGGCGGGCTGATCTTCATAGGGTGTCGCGAGCACCTTCAGCAATGCCTCGAACAGCGAAAAATCACCGTCTTCGGTGGCGGCTTCGATAGCTTGCTCGATTCGGTGATTGCGGGGGATGAAGGCCGGATTGACCCTGCGCATCGCTGCCGCGCGGGTCGCCGGCGTCTGAGGATCGCGGCTAAGGCGCTCGCGCCAGCGTTCAAGCCACGGCGCCGTTGATTGCGGATCGCTGAACGTGGCGGCAAAATCGGTGACGTCCTCATCCGCGGCGAGGGCGGCAAGCCGGCGGAACGCGAGCGTGAAATCCGCACCTTGCTGCTGCATCATCGCGAGCAGCGACTGGATCAACTCCAGATCGCCGTCCTCCTCGCTTGCAAGGCCGATCTTGGCGCGCATGCCGGAAAGCCAATGGGCCTGGAAGCGCTCGCCATAGGCCTTGATGATGGTGTTCGCCAGCTCGATTGACGTATCGACGGATGGGTCGATCAGCGGAATGAGCGTTTCGCCGAGGCGCGCGAGGTTCCATTGGCCGATGGCCGGCTGGTTGGCATAGGCGTAGCGACCGTTGCGGTCGATCGACGAGAAGACCGTCGCCGGATCGTAGGCATCCATGAAGGCGCAGGGACCGAAATCGATCGTCTCGCCCGAAACGGTCATATTGTCGGTGTTCATCACGCCATGAATGAAGCCGACATGCAGCCAGCGCGCGATCAGCGCCGCTTGCCGCTCGGAAACTGCCTCCAGCAGCGCGAGATAGGGGTTTGCCCGGTCTCTGATCTCGGGATAGTGCCGTGCGATGACGTGGTCCGCCAGTATCCTGACGCTCTCCGTATCGCCGCGCGCGGCAAAGAACTGGAAGGTGCCGACGCGGATGTGGCTCGCCGCCACGCGCGTAAAGATAGCGCCAGGCAGCACCTCCTCGCGATAAACGGGCTCGCCCGTGGTCACCGCCGCAAGCGCCCGCGTCGTCGGGATACCGAGGGCGTGCATGGCCTCGCTGACTATATATTCGCGCAGGACCGGGCCGAGCGCGGCACGCCCATCGCCACGGCGGGAAAATGGCGTCGGCCCCGACCCCTTGAGCTGGATGTCGCGGCGCCTGCCGTTGCGATCCTTGACTTCGCCGAGAAGGATCGCACGGCCGTCACCGAGCTGCGGCACGAAGCTGCCGAACTGGTGGCCGGCATAGGCCATGGCAATCGACTGCGATCCCGGCAACAGCTCATTCCCGGAAAAGATCGCCGCGGCACTGTTCCTCAAGGCATCCACATCGAGCCCGAGTTCCCGCGCCAGGGCCTCGTTGAACTTGATCAGCCTCGGTGCGGCAACCGGTGTCGGCGCCTGATCCGCAAAGAATTGCGGCGGCAGGCGCGCATAGTTGTTGTCGAACTGAATCGGCGTTTGCAGTAGCTGTGTTTCGGACGGAAGAGCGCTCATGTTCCTAAGGTAGGGCCGACAGGGAGGCGGTGCAAGGCGCTTGCTTGGAGTGGTAAATCATCCTACTTTATCCCACCGGATATGAGGAATTCGCGATGAACGAGAAACTGAGTATTTCGCTCCCCAGTGAAATGGTGGCTGCGATCAAGAGCCGGGTGGATGCTGGAGCTTATGCCTCCACCAGCGAGGTGCTGCGCGCCGCCGTGAGAATCTGGTTGCGGGAAGAGGAGGAGTATCAAGAACGCATTTCAGCAATCCGGCAAAAGGTTGCTGCATCCTTGGATGATCCGCGCCCGAACTTGAGCGGACACGACGTAAAACAGCGCCTTGATGCCTTTTTTGACAAGCATCGGTAGACCATGGAACGATATGCGGTCGAGTATCGCCCGGAAGCCATGGAAAATCTGCTTGAGCTCGCAGCTTACGTGTTTGAGCTAAGCCAGAATATCAGAACAACGGAGGGGTATATTGGCCGTATTTACGCACGCTGTGAAAAGATCGGCGATGCTCCGTTTGGAGGCGTTGTTCGAGACGACCTAGGTCCCGGCATTCGTATGGCGGTCTTCGAAAAGAGCGTCGTCATCCTTTATACTATTGTTGAAAATGCAGTCTGGATTACCAACATCTTCTCCGGCAGCAGAGACTACGCAGCACTTGTGACACGTCCCTAGCTCTCCTCCAGCTCGCGCGCCATCTCCGCAAGCTTCCGTACAGTATTGAGATTTCTCGCCGTTCCCGCCTTCAGCGCCGGCAGCTTCAGTTTCGAGCGTCCGGCGCCATCGGGGTAATGCACGTAGATTTCCCTGCCGGCGATATGCACCTCCTCGCCGTCGGGTGCGACGAGCTTGTCCAGCGCATCCCTTGGCGCCGCATCCTGCAGGAAGGCGATCAGCAGGTAGTTCGGTTTGGCGTGCGGAAAGGGCGAATGTTCCGCCGCCCTTTCCAGAGCCTCGCGGCTGCGCAGGATTATGCCCGGAGACTTGCCCATCTTTCGCGCCAGAGCTTCCCGAAGCCTAGCCTGCACCGTCGTCTCGTCCTCATCGGTGCGGAAGACGACGTTGCCGCTCTGGATGTAGGTGCGCACATCCCTGAAGCCGATCTCCTCGCAGAGGGCCCTGAGGTCCGCCATGGGCAGCATGCCGGTGCCGCCGACATTGACGGCACGCAGCAGGGCGACGAAAACGGTCATGGCTTCCTCCCGCCGTTCGGCTTACATCTTCTCGGCGACCTTGACGGCGAAGGCATATTCGAACGCCACTTCCTCAAGGCGCTGGAAGCGGCCCGAAGCGCCGCCGTGGCCGGCATCCATGTTGGTCTTCAAGAGGATGGGTGCGTTGCTCGTCGTTTTCTCGCGCAGCTTGGCGACCCATTTTGCCGGTTCCCAATAGGTGACGCGCGGGTCGGTGAGGCCGCCGAGCGCAAGGATCGGCGGGTAGGGCTTTTCACCGACATTGTCGTAGGGGCTGTAGGTAGCGATCTGCTCGTACTCTTCCTTGCTGTCGATCGGATTGCCCCATTCCGGCCATTCCGGCGGCGTCAGCGGCAAGGTGTCGTCGAGCATGGTGTTGAGCACGTCGACGAAGGGCACGGCGGCGATGATGCCGGCGAATTTCTCCGGAGCCATGTTGGCAACGGCGCCCATCAGCATGCCGCCGGCCGATCCGCCCTCGGCGACGATGTTCGCGTAAGAGGTGAACTTCTCCTGATTCAAATAATCGGCTGCGGCGATGAAGTCCTTGAAGGTATTGGTCTTCTTTTCCATCTTGCCATCTTCGTACCAGGCAAAGCCCTTGTCCTTGCCGCCGCGGATATGGGCGATGGCATAGACGAAGCCGCGATCGGCGAGCGACAGGCAATTGGTGTTGAAGCCGGCGGGAATGGTGACGCCATAGGCACCGTAGCCATAGAGAAGACAAGGCGCCGAGCCGTCGAGCGGCGTATCCTTGCGATAGAGCAGCGTCACCGGCACTCGTTCGCCGTCCCAGGCCGGTGCAAAGACGCGGCGCGTCACGTAATCGGCCGGATCATGGCCCGAGGGCACTTCCTGCGTCTTCAGCAGGGTGCGCTCGCGCGTCACCATGTTGTAGTCGTAGAGCTGGCTCGGCGTCGTCATCGAGGAATAGGAGAAGCGTATGACATCCGTGTCGTATTCCGCGGCCCCCTGCAGGCCGAGCGCATAGGCTTCCTCTTCGAAGGCGATGGCATGTTCCTCGCCGCTGCGGCGATCGCGAATGATGATGCGCGGCAGGCCGTCCTTGCGCTCCAGCCAGATGAGGTGACGGGCATAGGCGAGGTGGCTGAGGATCAGCGTGCCCGGCTTGTGCGCCACGACTTCGCGCCAGTTCTCCTTGCCCGGCTTCTCCGCCGGCGCCTCCATGATCTTGAAATCCTTGGCGCCGCCGTCATTGGTGAGGATGTAGAAGACGTCCCCGCCCTCGGTGATCTCATATTCGATCCCCGTTTCGCGCTCGGCGACGATCTTTGGCTCGGCAGTCAGATCGGAGGTCGGGATGATCCGGTATTCGCTGGTCTCGTGGTCATGGATATCGATGAAGATATAGTCGTCGAGCAGTGAGCCGCCGACGCCCATGAAGAAGCCCGGATCCTCTTCCTCGTAGACGAGCCGGTCCTCGGACTGCGGCCTGCCGATAATGTGATGGAAGATCTTCGAAGGGCGATGGTTCTCGTCCTGCAGCGTGTAGAAGAAGCTCTTGCCGTCGGGCGCCCAGACGGCATCGCCGCCGCTATTCTCGATCACATCGGCCAGATCCTCGCCGGTCTCGAAATTGCGGACCTTCAGCGTGAAATATTCCGAACCCTTGTCGTCATAACCCCAGATGCCGTGGCTGTGATCGGTCGAGTGCTCGAGGCCGGAAAGACGGAAATAGGATTTTCCTTCATTCTCCTTGTCGCCGTTCAGCAGCAGCTTGCGGTCGCCGCCATCGCGCGGTTCGCGGAAGAAGCGGGGCTGCTCGCCGCCGGTCACGAAGAACGTGCCGTAGGCGTAAGGACCGTCCTTGACCGGAATGGAGCTGTCGTCTTCCTTGATGCGGCCTTTCATCTCGCCGAAAAGAACCTTCTGCAGCTCCTTCGTGTCCGCCATCGCGGCGTTCATGTAAGTGTTCTCAGCCTCCAGATGCGCCCGGATTTCCGGCGCCAGGATCGACGGATCCTTGAACATCGCCTGCCAGTTATCGGCGCGCAGCCAGGCATAATCGTCTGTGCGGGAAATCCCGTGACGCGTATCCGTAAGCGGCTTTTTCTCGGCGACGGGCGGGGTGGGAAGATTCTTGAAAACTGGCACGGGAGCACTTTCTCTGGTGTGAAAGTCGGATGTGAAGAGAAGAGAGAAATAGAGGGCGCCGCCCTCAGGTTCAAGCGGCAAGTCCGCTCCTCAAGCTTCATGCAAGCCGTCGATATTAATCTCGACCAAACAGGCGGCTCCTCGAAAACGCGAATGGTGCGCTGCCTTGATGAGACCACATTCTTTATCGAAGTCGGCATACAGTGCGTCGACATGAAGGCGGTCAAGGCCTTCCCGATGGAACGGGCGCACTCAAAATCCAAAAACAATGCAGGGGACCGGTCTTCATGCTGAAACTCTTCGCCATCCTTATTCCAATGGCTTCCGTCGCCACCTCCGCCTTCGCCGTCGATCCGGCCATGAAGAAGCAATTGGAGAAACTCGATCCGTCGGAGCGGATGGAGCAGGCATGCGATGCCGAAGCCATGAAGCGCATCGGCACGGACAAGACGGGATTCAAGCCGGACAAGGTGATCGCCTATACCTTCAGCGACCCGGATATGAAGCCGGATTCGATGGATGCGCCCGGCGCGGTCTTCCGCAGCAAGGGTGATTGGTATCACCTCTCGTATATGTGCGTGACCGGCCCGCAGCACATCCATGTCCGGGATCTGAGCTACCAGATCGGCGACAAGGTGCCGCGCGACGCCTGGCAGCAACATTATCTCTACGACTGAGCGCTTCCGCACCCCTGAAGACTGCTATGGCGACCACATTCCATCTTGATGTCGCCATCGTCCGATGCGACCGAACGTTACCGCCGTCTCTGAGACTCTACGCGGGTCAGCTCTGACAAGATATGCTCCTGTACGTCGGACGGCTGCCGGCAGAGAGCATCCGTCAGCTCGCGCAGCGTCGCCCTGAGGCTGTGAAGCTGATCCACCAGGTCCACGACGACATCGACGCCAGGTTCGTTGACGCCCATTGCGTTGCTGAGATCGAGGATCAGCCGGCCGCGCGCAATATCGGCTTCGCGGAAATTCGGCCCCTGATCCGTCTCTTCCGGCACCAGCCAGCCCTGTGAGATCCAGACTTCCAGCACCGTGGTCTCGATTTGGAGGTGTAGTCGAAACTCGCTCTCGTTCATCGCTTATCCTCCCATGGTCTTTCTGGGATCTTGTTCCTTGCCTGCCTCCCATTCGGAAACGAAGCGTGTCAGCTCCGGATCAGGCGTATCCGGCAGAACGATCTTCAGGGAGACATAGGCATCGCCATTCTCCTTGCCGCGCACGGGTGCGCCCTTGCCCTTCAGCCGGAACACCTTGCCTGTGTTGGAGTTCGGCGCGAGGGTAATGGTCACCGCGCCGGAAGGGGTGGGCACCCGGATCTTGCCGCCGAGCACCGCTTCCGTCAGCGAGATCGGCAGTTCCATCCGGATGTCGTCGCCATCGCGGGTATAGACGCGGTGCGGGCGGACATGCACCGCAATCAGCGCATCGCCGGCGGCACCTCCGCCGAAGCCGGGATCTCCCTTGCCCTTGAGGCGAAGTGTCTGCCCGTCGCGGGTGCCGGGCGGGATCTGGACGTCGAGCGCCGGTCCGTCGGGCAGGCTGATCTGCTTCTTCACGCCGTTGATGGCGTCAAGGAAATCGACCTCCATCGTATAGTGACGGTCTTGACCCTGCATTTTGGTTTGGCCTCGGCTGCGCCGCGAAAAGAAGCTGGAAAATACGTCGTCGGCATCGCCGAAATCGGCAAAGCCGCCGCCATTCTGGTAGCGGCCGCGCTGGCCCTCATTCGCCGCATAGTCACGGTAATAGTTGCGCGGCGCCTGCTCGGCGCCGCTGCCGTCGATCTCGCCGCGGTCGAACCGCGCGCGCTTCTCCTCGTCGCCAAGGATGCCATAAGCCGCCGAGACTTCCTTGAACTTGTCCTCGGCCTGCTTGTCGCCGGGGTTGAGATCGGGGTGCAGCTTCTTGGCAAGCTTGCGATAGGCGCTTTGAATGTCCTTTTGCGGGGCGTCCCGCTTTACGCCCAGAACTTCATAGGGATCGCGACTCATGCATGTCTCTCTTTGGGAGCACGGAAAAATACGCAGATAGTGCTACGGCAACCTCATATCAATCGTAGCATAGACGCCGTCCGGTTGAAGCCCGGAGTTCGCGGCCTTTATGCCTGGCGCACTTGTGATGTGAAATGAGCGTGAACCTCGCCGGTCTGCCATATTTCCGGCGTGTTGCCGGATGATGGCGGCGTTGCAGCTGAAATGGTAATCGTTCGGCCGCCCGATTTCGTTTGTTTGATCAACCCGGTGGCCACCTCGATGAAACGCCTGTTGCCGACATTAATGGTTCTGCTTGCCGCGCGAGCTGTCCTTGCAGCGCAGCCCGAGCAGCCGCCCGCCGGCTGGCCGCAACTGCCGCCGAAGGCGCCGGCCTCGAACATCAAGCTTGTCGAACCGCATCTGCACGTCGATCGGGCGGGCAAGGGCGCACCCCGCATCGCGCTCACTTTCGATGCCTGCATGGGCAAGACCGATCCGCGTATCCTGAGCACCCTTGTCGATCAGCGCATCCCGGCGACGATCTTCGTCACCGCGCGCTGGCTGCGCACCAATCCCGATGCGCTTGCCGTCTTCCTGGCCAATCCCGACCTCTTCGAACTGGAAAATCACGGGCAGAACCACATTCCGGCCGTCGACATTCCGACCAAGGTCTACGGCATCCCCGCCGCCGGCTCGCCGCAGGCTGTCGCGCAGGAAGTCAAGGGCGGTGCCGATGCCATGATCGCAGCCGGGATTCCGCAGCCACGCTGGTTCCGTGGGGCGACCGCGAAATATAGCCCCTCCGCCATCGCGGAGATTCGCGGCATGGGATATCGGATTGCCGGCTATTCGGTGAACGGCGATAGCGGTTCGCTATTGCCGGCCAAGATGGTGGAGAAGCAATATGCCTCCGCCAGGGACGGCGATGTCATCATTTCCCACATCAACCAGCCGACGCATGCGGCGGGCGAGGGGGTTGCCGCAAGCATCCTCGCATTGAAGGCGAAGGGCGTGGAGTTCGTTCGCCTGCAGGATATCCCCGAAAAGGGCGACGACGGCACGACGAATTAGGGGTTTAAGGGGTTAACCCGGCAATTGCGGCTGGACCTTTTCCTCGATGAACAGCTCGTCGATGACCGTCATGACGATGAGCGACAGCGGCAAGGCCAGCATGGCGCCGACGGCACCCCACATCCATGTCCAAAAGAGGATGGCAAGAAAGACGACGAAGGGGTTGATCTCCCATTGGCGGCCCATGATCGCGGGAAAGACGAGGTTTTCAACCGCCAGATGCACGGCGAAAAATGCGATGGCGGGCGCGAGCCCGAAGATGATATCGGAATGCGTGACGATACCGGCGATCGCCAGGGCAATCGTCATCGTCGTGATTCCGAGGAATGGAATGAAACTCGAAACGAAAGCGAAGACGCCCCATAGCACCGGCACGCTCATGCCGCCGACATAGGCGATAACAGTCATCGCGACGCCAATTCCGGCATAGATCAGCGAGGCCGTTGCAAAATAGAAGCCGAGCACCTGTTCCACCGCATTGAGAATCCGGATCGCGGTCAGCCGCGACGCGTGGGTGGAAAAGGCCAGGATGATCGTCTTGCGCAGGCTCATCCTGCCGGCAAGAAACAGCAGCAATGCCGCGAAGAAAATCAGGATTTGCACGATGGCCGGCGTTAGGCTGGCGGATACGACATGCAGGACATTGCCGCTGTTTTCCAGCAGGGTGCTGATCGACATCGGGCCGCCCTGAAGGCTTTCGGATGAAATATGCAGCCATTTGAACCGGTCGAGATAGGGCATCAGCCGGTCGGAGGTGCGCTGGAAGAAGTCCGGCGCTTCCTGGGCGAGCTTGGCGACCGGCCCAGCGAGCGCGTTGATGACGAGGAAGATGGCCAGCGCCACGGCCGAAGACAGGAGAATGGCGTTCAGGATGCGGGGCACGCCGAGCTTGCTGAGCTTCTCCGCCACCAGCCCGAGGATCATGCCGACGACGACCGCGAGCGTCACCGGGATGAGGATCAGCGACATCATGTAAACGCCGGCCAAGGCCAGGATGAGGAAGATGCCTATGGTCGCCCAGGATGCGGCGATGGCGAGCCTGCCGCGCATCGATCCGTGGGACATGTCGAAAATACTGTCCTCGTCGCGCTCATCTTGAGATGTGTTGCGTTCTGCGTCGGTCCTGCCTTCGCGCGTAACTGTTGTTTCCGATCGCGTGGTGACGATTTTATCGACTTCCATGCCTTACAGGTTCCCAAAGGCACAATCGCCTCGCTACTTCAACGCGAAAAGCCCGTTCCGGTTCCGCAACGGGCATGGCGATGGTAGCGACTCAGGCAGATCAAGCGATCAGGTTCAGCCCGATGCCCCAGGGGTCGCGCAGCGAAACGCCGCCGTCGCGCTTTTCCGTCTTGATCTCGTGCTGCTCCAGGGCGGCTACGGCCGTGTGGAGCGCGGCCTTGTCGTTGAAGCGCAGCGTATAGTCGGAAAGTCCGGTCATGTGTTCGGAGCGCAGGCCGGCGCCGCGGCTGTTCCAGGTATTGGCGCCGAGGTGATGGTGGTAGCCGCCGGTGGCAAGGAACGTCGCGCCGGGATAGCGCGCGGCCATGACCTTCATGCCGAGCACGTCGCGATAGAAGGCGTTGGCTTCCGCCACATCGCCCACCTGCAGGTGGATATGGCCGATGGCCGATCCCTCAGCCATGCCATCCCAGCGATCCTGGGGCGCGCTTTCGTAGAGCGTCTGCAGATCGAGCCGGAGGGTGGCCATCTCGACCGTGCCGTCATCGTGGAAGGTCCACTCCCCGTGTGGCCGGTCGGCATAGATCTCGATGCCGTTGCCCTCCGGGTCGGAGAGATAGATGGCTTCGCTGACGATATGGTCCGATGCGCCTTCCAGCACGACATTGTTTTGGGCGGCATGACGAAGCCAGCGCGCCAGCTCGACGCGGCTCGGCATCAGGAAGGCGGTGTGGAAGAGGCCCGCCGCCGTCTTCGGCGCGCGCGTCGCGGCCCGATCCGTCGTCAGCGTCAGCAGGGGATGGTCAGCAACGCCGAGAACGTCGCCACTCGCCGTCTTCTCGATCACCTTCAGGCCGAGCATGTCCCGGTAGAAGCGCGACACCAGCGGCAGGTCGGTGACGACCAGATGCGACTGGCCGACATAGGCGGGGCGGGTGAGCGCGTAGGAAGGGGCGGTTTCGGTCATGGTCAGTTCCAACCTCGATACTATTAAAAGGCAACCGGCGTCGGCGGCAATGGCCGCCAGGGGCGGGTAGGAGGTTTCGCCGGTTGATAGCCTCTTTGGATATCCTATGGCCCGCTGTACTTGCACCCTGATATGGCGGATTTTGATTGTTCACAGAAGACTATAAATTGCGGATTGAGCGTTCGCTTTCCATTGACGCATGGAGTGGATACGCGTGTTTACGAAGATTGATCGATGCGCTCGTTTGGCGCAGTTGCTTCCTCATTGTCCCGGTGCAAAGATCGATTTCGGACGGAAACGGAACCGAATGAAATGACCGAATACAGGGGCATCCGTTGGGCCTATGATCGCTATGAGATTATCGCTGACAGCATCGTCAACGGTGTCGGCGTCGTCTTTGCATTGATCGGCGCGACCGTATTGATCTTCTATGCGACGGTCTGGAGCTCCCACGGAGGGATTGCAGCTGCGTGGATCTATGGTGTTGGCCTGGTGCTGACGCTCGGAATGTCCTTCACCTACAATCTCTGGCCGGTGTCCAGGACGAAATGGTTTCTCCGGCGTTTCGACCACTCCTTCATCTATGTCCTGATCGCCGCCACCTACACGCCCTTTCTCGAGCGGGGAGCCGAGGAACCGCTACTGCTCGGCGTGCTGATCGCCGTCTGGGTCTTCGCCGCCTTCGGCATCATCTTGAAGTGTCTGTTTCCAGGGCGCTACGACCGATTGGCGATCCTGCTCTACCTGGCCATGGGTTGGAGCGGCATCCTTGTCGCCAAGCCGGTTTCCATGCATATCCCATTCGCCTCGATGCTGCTCATCGTCATCGGCGGCGTGATCTACTCGCTTGGCGTCATCTTTCACGTCTGGGAAAAGCTACGTTTCCAGAATGCCATCTGGCACGGCTTTGTCGTCGCCGCGGCCGCCGTGCATTATTCGGCGGTGCTGACCTGCTTCAGCCTGTCGCCGGAAAGCTTTTGACGATCTCAGCCGTCGGCGTGCACTTCCTGGTCGAGCGCAGGCTGCGCACCAGGCGCATGACAATGGCGTCGTAGCGCTGCATATCCGTTTTCGAATAGTCCATCTGGAAGAAGGCCGCCGCTCCGTTGCAGAGCGCGACGCCGCGCACATAGACGATGCGCCCCTGCTTGGTGCCCGAGAAGCTGATGCCGCGCGAGTTCGATTTCGAATAGGAGATCTTCCAGCCGTCATCTCTCGCCAGTGCTACGCGACCATTCGCTTCCGATGCAAAGTCGCCATTGGCGATCGTCGTGCCGAAAACCTGCAGCGTCGCCGAGCGGTCCGCCGGCGACAGCGAGAGCCGATCGATATCGCTGGAAGGAGCCGCAAGATGGAATTCCGGCGGCAGCTCAATCGCATAGCCGAGACCTGCATTGTCATAGGACCGCCAATCCGCGGCAAAGGCCGAGGCGGGGGAAAGAAGGAGGAGAACGATCAGGCGGGTGAGCATTGCGGTTTCCGGGAGGCTGGATCTGCAAACCGATCAAGAGTAGCGCATTTTTCAGCGAAAATTCCATAGCGATTCAAGAAGCGCCCGTAAATTAGCATCGGTTCGTTACAGCTTCGTTGCGAGCTATGCGTAATTGGCAATTGCCCGTCGGCGCCTGCGGTTCGAGAAGAAGCTGCCGCGGCGACAGACACCTGCAACTTCTACAGGTCGCCGTTTCAAAAGCCGATTTCGGTGGTTTACGTCCGGTTTTCCTTTTCCGGGACTTGAGGCGATGTGCCCTTTCGCCTATCCCTTCAGGTCAGCTCCGGTATTGCCGGATTCGATGATCATTCAGCAAAGGGGGGGACATGGCCGCCGCCGCCGCGGGCCTGACATTCCTGGCACTATGCTTGCCCTTTCTCGGTGCATTGATCGCGCCCATCGCTGTTCGGCGGCTAGGTCATAACGCGGCCTGGCCCTTGGCGTTGCTCCCAGCGCTTGCCTTCCTCCATTTTGTGGGATTCCTCCCTGCCATCGCAGCCGGGCGGGTTGAATTGGGCGGCTTCGATTGGGTACCGAGCCTCGGTCTGCGGTTTTCCTGGCTGATCGACGGCCTGTCACTGACTTTTGCCTTGCTCATCACCGGCATCGGCGCGCTGATCGTCCTCTACGCCGGCGGCTATCTGAAGGGGCACGCGGATCTCGGACGCTTCTTTTCCTTCATCTTCCTCTTCATGGGTTCGATGCTCGGCCTTGTCGTTGCGGATAGTTTCCTGACGCTCTTCGTCTTCTGGGAGCTGACCTCGATCACGTCCTTCCTCCTGATCGGCTTTGACCATCAGCGGGAAGCATCTCGCCGGGCGGCGCTGCAGGCGCTTGTCGTGACCGGCGGCGGAGGGCTGCTGCTCTTGGCCGGCCTGCTGCTGCTCTGGCAGATAACCGGCATCGCCGCGATGTCCGATCTATTGAAGGCCGGCGATGTCGTGCGTGCGAGCCCGCTCTATCTTGTGGCCCTGATCCTGGTGCTTGGCGGCGCCTTCACCAAGTCGGCGCAGTTTCCGTTTCATTTCTGGCTGCCGAATGCCATGGAGGCGCCAACGCCCGTTTCGGCCTATCTCCACTCGGCAACCATGGTGAAGGCGGGCGTCTATCTTGTGATGCGGCTCAATCCGGTCCTTGGCGATACGCCGGCCTGGCAGACCATCCTTCCGCTTTTCGGTGCCGCCACGCTGCTCGTCGGAACCCTGCTTGCCATCCGCCAGACCGATCTGAAGCTGAAGCTCGCCTATACGACTGTTTCCTCGCTCGGCCTGCTGGTGATGCTCACCGGCTTCGGTACGGATTATGCCGTCGAAGCCGCCGTCCTCTATCTGGTGGCGCATTCGCTGTTCAAGGGCGCCCTGTTCATGGTCGCCGGCATCGTCGACCACGAGACGGGGACGCGTGATATCACCCGGCTGGGCGGCCTGCGCTCGGCCATGCCGTTGACCTTTGCCGCCGCCTTGGTTGCGGCCGTGTCGATGGGCGGCCTTCCGCCGGCTTTCGGTTTCCTCGCCAAGGAAGAGATCTATGCCGCGCTGGCGCAGACATCGCCGGCCGCGATCATCCTGACCGTCATCACTGTTGCCGGCAACGCGCTGATGTTCGCCATCGCCTTCGCCGTGGCGCTGAAGCCTTTCCTGGGGGCGCGGACCGAGACACCCCGCCACCCGCATGAAGCACCGCCCTTGCTCTGGCTCGGGCCGGTGGTGCTTGCCTCGCTCGGCATCGCTTCGGCCTTGTTCGCGGCTCCGTGGCACGCTTATGTCTCCTCGCCGATGGCGAGCGCCGTCGGTGGCAAGGGTTTGCAGATCGCGGTTTCGCTGGCCCCGCATATCGGCGTGCCCTTGGCACTCTCCATCGTGACCGTGCTGATCGGCATCCTTGTCTATTGGCAGCTCGACCGCGCCCGTTTCCTCATGTCCCTTGTCCTGCGGATGCTGGGACCGGGGCCGGACCGCGGTTTCGACGCATTCATCTCCGGCCTGGTGCGGCTATCGCATGCGGCATCGCGTGTGCTGCAGCCCGGGCGGCTGGAAATCTACGTCACCGTCACCTTCCTCTGCCTGGCCGCGATGCTGCTGATCCCCCTCGTGATCCACGACGAATTGCCTCATGTGCCCGCCTGGCCGAACCTGCAATGGCACGAAGCGGCGATCTTCCTGATCGCCATCATCGGCGTTGCCGCGGTCGTGTTTGCGCGAGACCGGCTGACGGCGATCGTTTCGCTCGGCATTCAGGGCTTTGCCGTCGCTGTCATCTTCCTTTTGTTCGGGGCACCGGATCTGTCCTTCACGCAGTTCATGGTCGAGACCCTTTCGGTCGTGATCCTGGCCCTGGTGATGACGCGCCTGCGCCTCTCGCCTTCGGATCGCCGGCCGCCGCTCGCCAGGATCGCTCATGCCGTACTGGCGATTGCCTGCGGCATCGGCTTTGCTCTCCTGTTGCTGAAGGCGACCCAAGCGCCGTTCGATCTGACGCTGACGGCCTTCTTCAATCAATATTCGAAGCTGATCGCGCATGGCGACAATGTGGTGAATGTCATCATCGTCGATTTCCGCGGCACGGACACGCTCGGCGAGATTGCCGTCGTCGCCATGACCGGCCTTGCGATACTGGCGTTGATCCGCATCCGTGCCGGCGGCGAGCGCAAGCTTGCGACGAACGACCCCGATCTTGAGGAGAAGGCCAGTCTTGGCGACAGGATGGAGGCCGAGCGCTCGTGAATACGCTCATCTTCCGCACCGCCGCACCGTTTCTGACCGCCCTGATGCTGCTCTTTTCCGTTTTCGTGCTGCTGCGCGGCCATAACGAACCCGGCGGGGGCTTTATCGGTGGCTTGATCGCGGCCTCGGCGCTCGCGATCTACGGCATTGCCTGTGGCGTGGCGGCGGTCCGGCGTGCGATCATCTTTCATCCGCTGGCGATTGCCGGCTTCGGCCTGCTGGCGGCGACGCTTGCCGGCTTCCTGTCCGTCTTTTCCGGCGTGCCGTTCATGACCGGCCTTTGGATCTATCCGCATCTCTTCGGCGTCGAAGTGCCGCTTTCGACCGTCATGCTCTTCGATATCGGCGTCTATCTGGTGGTCGTCGGAGCCATCACCTCGATCGCGCTGGCGCTCGAAGAGCGGGAGGTGGATTGATGGAGGCTGTCTTTGCCCTCGTCGTCGGTCTCTTCTTCGCCGCCGCGATCTACCTGATGCTGTCGAAATTCACGATCCGCATCATGCTCGGCATCGCCATCCTCGGCAATGCCGTCAACCTTCTGCTGTTTACCGCCGGCCGGGTCACTCCCGAAGTGCCTCCTATTATCCAGAAAGGCGCGAGCACGCTCGACAATGCAGCCGCCAATCCGCTGCCGCAGGCATTGATCCTGACGGCGATCGTCATTTCGTTTTCGTTCCTCGCTTTTCTGCTGGTCCTGACCTATCGCGCTTATCAGGACCTGCAGACCGACAACACCGGCGAGATGCTGGTGGCCGAACCGGACGAGCGGCCGCTTCCGCCCTTGGGATACTGACGCGATGGCCGGACCGACCGATATTCCCGTCGATCTCTCCGCTGCGCTCGTTGCGGCACCCGTGCCCGTGGGACATTGGCTTGTCATCCTGCCGGTCGCTTTGTGCATCGGGCTCGGTGCCATTCTGCTGATGTTGCGCAACCGCACCGAATGGCATGCCGTGATCGCTATTCCCGGCCTGCTATTGCTAGTGCTCATCGACGCCGCCTTGCTCTACAGGGTTGCCAGCGAGGGCGCCGTGACGATGGTCATGGGACGATGGCTGCCGCCTTTCGGCATCGCCTTCAGCGTCGATATTTTCGGCGCGCTCATGGCGCTGACGGCGGCGATCGTTGCCCTGTTGGCGAGTTTCTACGCGCTCGGCGAAATCAGCGTGAGCGGCCGGCGATACGGTTTCTTCCCCTTCCTGATGATGTTGCTGGCGGGCGTCAGCGGCGCATTCCTGACGGGCGACATCTTCAATCTCTATGTCTGGTTCGAGGTGCTGCTGATCTCGTCCTTCGGTCTGCTGATCCTCGGCTCGGAGCCGCAGCAGATCGACGGCGCACTGAAATATGCCGTCCTCAATCTCATCGCCACCACGCTGTTCCTCGTCTCCGTCGGCTATCTCTATGCTGTCTTCGGCACGCTCAACATGGCCGATATCGCCATGAAGGCGAGGGCTGGTGACGGTAGTGCGCCGCTGACGACCTTGGCCGGCCTGTTCCTGCTGGCCTTCGGCATGAAGGCGGCCGCCTTCCCGGTCAATTTCTGGCTCCCGGCTTCCTATCACACCCCCCGCATCACCGTTTCGGCGCTTTTCGTCGGCCTTTTGACCAAGGTCGGCATCTATGCGCTCATCCGGGTTTTGGTCATGCTGCTGCCTGTCGAGCGGGCGGGCCTCGGCCCGCTGGTCACGGTCATCGCCATCGCGACCATGCTTGCCGGGGTGGTGGGTGCGCTCGGGGCAAACGATATCCGCCGCATGCTGGGCTATATTGTCATATCGGGCATCGGCACGATGCTGGCGGGCGTTGCCCTCGGCAACGCCGACGGCCTCAGCGGAGCGATCTTCTATGCGCTGCATTCGATGGTGTTGATGACCGCGCTTTATCTGCTTGCGGGGCAGGCGGCACGGCTCGGCGGCAGTTTCTCACTCGCGGCTCTCGGCGGGCTTTATCGGCGGAGCGGCTGGTTTGCCGGCCTCTCGCTGGTGCTCTTCTTCGCCATCAGCGGCTTGCCGCCCTTCTCGGGCTTCTGGCCCAAGGTCGTTCTGGTCAAGGCTGCGCTCGCAACGGGCGCCTGGTGGCTCGCCGCAACAATCCTGCTGGCCGGTTTCCTGACGATGATCGTTTTTGGGCGGGTGTTCCTGCTGGCCTATTGGCGACCCGCGGCGGACGGCGGCGTAGCGGCGGAGCCGATCACGTGGCAGGCCGCTTTGCCGCTTCTTGCTCTTTCGCTGCTGGTTGTCGGCGTCGGCCTGTTTCCGGAGTGGCTCCTGCACCTGACGCAGGCTGCCGCCGCCGGCCTTGAGCAGCCATCGGCCTATCTGCACTCAGTCTTTCCCACAGCGGGAGGGGCTCAATGATCCTCTTCATCTTCAATCTGCTGCTTGCCATCGTCTGGGTCGCCATCACCGGCAGCGCCTCCTTCATCAATCTGGTCTTCGGCTTCGTCCTTGCGGCGATTGCGCTCGCGATCGTGCGATCGTCCTACGGAGGCGTGCTCTATCTCGGTCGCATCAGCCGCATCCTTGCGCTGCTGGTGCTGTTCATATCCGAGCTTGCGAAGTCCGCCTGGGCCGTCGCCGTCGCCGTCATGAGCCCCAGGATCGATGTGAAGCCCGGGATTTTCGCCTTTCCCCTGACGGTCGACCGTGATTTCGAAATCACGCTGCTTGCCAACCTCATCACGCTGACGCCGGGCACGCTGTCCGTCGACGTTTCCGATGATCGCAGGACACTCTATGTGCATGCGCTCGATTGCTCCGATCCGGAAACCATCAGGCGCGGCATTGCCGACGGCTTCGAGCGCCGCATCATGGAGGCCTTCCGATGATGGTCGCATCCGTCGTTTCGGCTGCAGCCATGGTGGCGCTCGGCATTTTGAGTATCGCCTTCCTGTTTACGGTCTATCGCGTGGTTGCCGGCCCGACATTGCCGGACCGGGTTCTGGCGCTCGATATGCTGGTGGCAATCGCCATCGGCTTCATTGCCGTCATCGCCATCAAGACCGGCTTCACGCTTTACATCGATATTGCCATTTCGCTGGGCCTTGTCGGCTTCCTCGCCACCGTCGCCTTCGCCCGGTTTATCCTGACGCGGGCGCAATCCGATATTTCGAGCCGCCGTGTCGCGCGCCCGGAAAGTATTGCTGCTTCCGAAAGTAAGAAGACGCGCAAACGGAACAAGCCGCAAAAAGGAGGACGCTGATGGATTTGCTTTGGGCTGTCCTGGTCGCCATGCTTCTATTGGCCGGCGCATTGTTCTCGCTCATTGCCGCCATCGGCATTGTTCGCCTTCCCGATCTCTACAGCCGCATGCATGCGGCATCGAAGGCAGGCACGGTGGGCTCCGGCCTATTGCTACTTGCGGTCGGTATTCATTCGCAGGACCTGTCGATATTGGCGCGGGCGCTGGCCGGATTCGTCTTTTTCGTACTGACCGCACCGATTTCGGCACATCTCCTTGCGCGTGCGGCGCACAAGGCGGGGCATCGCCTAACCGCGCCTTCGGTGCGCGATGAATTGCTGCGGCACGGGCAGTTCGCGAAACGCGCGAATGGAAAAAAGGGCTAACAAACGCAGAAATTGTTAATGAAGAATATCTGTTCGCGTTATTAGTTATCCACTTTTTTGTAGATGAATTTTTTGCGAAGAAATGTTGGGATTAAAAACTGGACATTTGGGTAAAGAGTGCTAATTCAGATTCAAGTAGAGTTCTGATGTTAAGTTAGTCTCGACCGGGTTTAAGCTCTCAATGCTTTTATCTTTCTTTGGTACAAAGCTGAGCAAAACTTTGTTCCGATAAGCGATTAGAGATCGCTATCGTGGTCGCTAACTCTGATATCAGGCAGCAAGGGGCGGTTTTCCCTCGTGTGAAGTCTAGGGGTGGATTTCATGCGGCAGGAAATGTGGCGTTATGCACCGTTTTCTTGCTGATGGCTGCTACGAATACGAGCAATACGTTTGCGCGTATTGCTCGGCGCTGGGAAACTCCGGAATCAGCAGATTTCCGTAGCCAGGCGCAGACTATACAGCAACGCTGTGCCCTGCGCTCTTTTGGAGACTCGGCGCGGCAAGCAAGCCGATGAACAGGAGAACACAATGACAGACGCGGCCCTTGGCAACGGGCAGGAGTTACTGGTTGAACTGACCGCCGACATCGTTGCGGCCTATGTCAGCAACCATGTCGTACCGGTCAGCGACCTTCCGAACTTGATTTCCGACGTACATTCCGCCTTGAGCAGCACCTCGGCTCCGGTTCCCGCCGTAACCGTGGTCGAAAAGCAGAAGCCGGCCGTATCGGTCCGCAAATCCGTGCAGGATGATCAGATCACCTGCCTGGAATGCGGCGGTAGCTTCAAGTCGCTGAAGCGCCATCTTATGACCCATCATGGTCTTTCGCCGGAAGAATATCGCGAGAAGTGGGATCTGGCCGCCGACTACCCGATGGTGGCCCCGGCCTATGCGGAAGCCCGTTCGCGTCTTGCAAAGGAAATGGGCCTCGGCCAGCGTCGCAAGCGCGGCAGCCGCTGAGAGTTCCATTGCTGAACCAAAGAAAAACCCGGCTTTCAAGCCGGGTTTTTGTCAACGGATGCTGTAGATCCGAGTCTATGCCGCGGCTCTGACGCGGGCTTCCTCACGGATGCGCTTGATCATCGACCGCAGCCCATTGGCGCGCTGCGACGAGAGATGCTCCACAAGACCGATCTTGCCGAAGACGTCGAGTGCATCGAGTGCAACGATTTCAGAGGCGGGCTTGCCCGAATAGGTGGCCATCACGATCGCCACCAGACCCCGAACGATATGAGCGTCGGAATCGCCTTCGAACGTCAGGATTGGGTTCTCGGGATCGCCGGAGGCATGCGTGACGAGCCAAACTTGACTGGCGCAGCCCTGAACCTTGTTTTCCAGCGTCCGCTTGTCCTCGGGCAGGTCGGGCAGCGCCTTGCCGAGTTCGATCACGTAGCGATAGCGATCCTCCCACTCGTCCAGGAAGGAAAAGTCCTCGATGATCTTTTCAAGCGATGCCATTGCGATGATCCAGATTGTCCGTATGCCTTGGATATAGGCGAAGTGACAGGCGATTTGAACCCGTGGCAAAAAAGAACGCCGCTGACCATGGTCTGGTCGCGGCGTTCAGGCTGGGCCAAAGGAGAGGGCGTCAGATGCGTGGGCGCGGCGTCGGCAGCGGAACGGAGGATGGCAGCCGGACCGTGCCGGTAACGACCACATCGGCCGTTTCGGCGGCGGTCATGCGCTTGGCCGGCATCGGCTGGGCCATGGCGGCGACCTGATCGCCGCTTGCGCGAGCCGAAGCGGCATTAGCGGATGCATTTGCGGGCTGATCCTTGAAGTGCTGGCCGAGCATGTCGTAGGCGACGCGGGCGCCGTCACCTACCTGATATCCGAGGGCGGTCAGCGTTTCGCCACCCTTTACGCAGACATCCGGCTTTTCGGTGCACATGGCGCCGACATATTGAACGACGCCCGAGGCAGCCGAAATCGCGTCGGAAACCTGCACCGTCGGTTCGCCCGCCGGCCGCGGATCGCCCTGGGGCTTTGCGAAGATCGGCAGGAACATGAGAACCAGCGAAAACCAGAACCCTGCTCTAATCAGAAACCACATCGCCTTGCCCATCCTCTCTGTCGTTCGGCCCGGTGGCCGATTCGGACTTGCCCGTCCGATCTGCTTCGAAGCCTATCCGGCAGAGGACAACAGCGCTTTTCAAAACTCGGCGGTATTTTCCGCTAATTTGATTCAAATTTTAGCTTTCCGACTTTGAGCGGCATTTGGTTCAAATTGTAGCAATTGATGTTAAGCATGTCTCGCCCGATGCCGTTGATATGCAGGGCTTTGCGGCAGCAGCCCTTGCCAGAAAAGTTAACGCGCGGCGGAAATACGAATAAAATCCGTTGCTTACCCGCTGTTAACCACAAAAAACAAAGGTCCGGCATTCTGCGCCAAAACGGGATTTTGGAGCCTTTCGGGCCGTCCGGCGCGTTCCTCCTTTATTCTTTCCTTAAGCCCGCGAGGCCTATTGTGCAGTCCAATAAGTGACCGTTTTGACGGGTTGTAGTGTGCGCGTATTGAGTGACATGGTTGTCGGGGCTGGAGCCTTCGTGGACCGGGTGGGCGGAAGCTGGCTCTCCCGGACGAGCGGGAATGGCGAAGTTCATGGACAGGAGCTGGCGATCCTGCGCCGGCTTGCGCTCGTCTCGTCCGTCGCCGTCTTCGCTGTTCCCGCGGGGCTCTCCTTCATTACCAGCCCGGCCGTGGCCCTGCCCGTGGGTGTCGCCACGGTCTGTGCCGCTTTCCTGTTTTCGGCCGTCGGCAGCATCGCATTGTCGCGTCAGCGGCCGTCGTCCCTTCCCGCGGAGGCCGTCGTCGTCGAGCACCGCGACCTGATGCTGGAAGCCGCCTTCGGCTTGGTATTGCTGCTTGATCCGCAAGGAAACGTGACGACCGTCGGCGGTCGTGACCGTGTCGAATTCCTGAGCTGGATGCGCGATCCCACAGGCCGCGGCTTCGTCGAGCAGATCCACGTCTCGGATCGCATCGTCTTCCTGCAGGCGATCGATGTGCTTCGCCAGGGCAGGGATTCTTACGGCGCAGACCTGCGCCTGGAGCGTTCCGCTGTTGTCGGCGGCGATGCACAGTTCGTCCATGTCCGCATGGAGCTGACGGCGCGCCGCGACGGCGAGGGGCGCCTGACCGCAATCGTCAGCCAGCTGCGCGACATCTCCCAGGATCAGCAGCTTCGTGAAGACGCAGCCCGCAAGACCGCGGAGGCGGAATCGGCCAACGACGCGAAATCGCGTTTCCTTGCCGCTGTCAGCCATGAACTACGCACGCCGCTCAATGCGATCCTGGGTTTCTCCGACATCCTCAGCGGAGAATATTTCGGCAAGCTCGAAAATAACCGCCAGCGTGAATATGTCGGCCTGATCCGCCAGTCGGGCGCGCATCTGCTGTCGGTGGTCAATACCATGCTCGACATGAGCAAGATCGAGGCGGGCCGCTACGAATTGCTGCCCGAATCCTTCTCGATCGGGGATTCCATCGCGACATGCGAAGCGATGCTGGGCCTGCAGGCGAAGGAGAAGGGCCTGACCTTGACGAGCCGCGTCCAGCGCGGCCTTGGCGAGATCGTTGCCGACCAGCGCGCCATCCAGCAGGTCCTCATCAACCTTGTCGGCAATGCCATCAAGTTCACCGATGCGGGTGGCGCGATTACCGTCGATGCGGCATTGACCGATGGCATGCTAAAGCTGTCGATCGGCGATACGGGGATTGGCATCGCAAGCGAGCGGCTGGCCTCCCTCGGTCAGCCTTTCGTGCAGATCCAGAACGATTATACGCGCCGTTACGCCGGCACCGGTCTCGGCCTGTCGCTGGTCAAGGGCCTCGTCGGCCTGCACGGCGGAAGCTTTTCCATTGCCAGCGCACCGGGAGAGGGCACGGTGATTACCATCCTCATTCCGTTCGACGGCTCCGGTGTCGTGACGATGCAGCAGCCTGTGGATGTCAATCGTCCCGTCGATTTTCCGCCGCGCCTGAAACATACTGTGGAGATAGACGAAGGGCGAAACAAGGAAGAGATGAATGGCCCCGCAAAAGCGAAAATCGCCTAAGGGAAGAGGAAAGGGCAGGCGCAAGCAGCCTGGTCTCGCTTCTCGCGGAGCGGTTGCCCTGGGCAGCCTGAGCCTGCGCGGCGGTACCGCGCTGGGCGGCCTCGGCCTTCGCGGTGTGGGCGCGCTCGCCGGTGCGATCGGCGGCGCGGTCGGCCGTCATCCTGCCGTTGCCGGCGGTGTCGCACTCTTCTTCGGTATTTTCGGCTTCGTGACCGCGAATGCACTTTGGTATCAGACCGGTGCGCACCCATCGCCCATGCTGCGCACGCGTGATCCAGGCTCGCCCTATCAGATTCCCGGCCGCAAATCGTTCCTGCATGCACAGCAGGCCGATGGCGGCAACGTCACGACATTCCGGATAGAGCGGCAGGATTCGGCTTCCGATCCCGCCACGCCTGCGTCAAGCGGGCAGATAGCCAACCCGTCCGCTGCCCCATCGAAGCTGGTTGCCGACGTGCAGGCGGAACTTATCCGTCACGGGCTTTATGATGGCGTTGCCGATGGAAAGCCGGGATCGCGCACGACATCAGCCATTCTCTTCTTCCAGGAAGCCTCGGGCCTGGCGCAGACCGGTGTCCCGACGCCGGAGCTTCTGGCGGCTCTGAAGGCCGGCAATGTTGCCGACACGACGCCGGCTGGCGGCAGGGCAGGTGCCGCCGCGGTGCCTGCCGAGCGTCCCGTCAATGTCTCCGCCACCCCGGATGCTGTCGATCCGGTCGCCGCCGCCATTCAGAATGCGGACAAGGGCCTGAAGACCGGTGCCGTCGCGGTGAAGGCCGCCCCGGGCGATGCGGTCAACAAGGTCAATCTGGTCATGCAGATCCAGAAAGGCTTGACCAACATCGCCTATAGCAATGTCAGCATCGACGGCGTTGCCGGAGAGCAGACGAAGGCGGCCATCCGCCGCTTCCAGAAGCACTATCGTCTGCCGGAGACCGGCGAGCCGAACATGGCGGTTCTGAAAAAACTGCAGGATATCGGCGCGCTCTGAGGCCTATCGAGAGCATATCTGCAAACTCCGCATATCGATGCACTCCGAACCGGCTTGAATTGCCTTGGCCGCCTCTCGCCGCTATAGCTCGCCTATGAGATTGCGCAGCGACATCTTTGTTTCCGCTCTAGTCCGCCGCCTATTCGCCCGTGGCGATTTTGCCGCCGTCGAGCGAAAGGGTGAGGAGCAGGCGGGCGCGATCTTCATTCGGCAGCGATTCCGTGATGGATCGGAAACCCTTTACGCACCTGCTCCGCAGAGCCTGTTCGATGGCGAGGGGAGCGGAATGAGGCTCTTCGAAATCCGCAGCGAGCGGAAGGAGCCGCAGGACATCCGCGAGACGCTCGATCGCGAGCTGAAGTTCGATCCGGATTTGTGGATCGTCGAACTGGAGACGGACGATATCGCCGATATAGTCCCTTTAGCCGGTTTGCGCTCCAATCCGCTGGATTGACCCGTCTCTATCGCCGGTTTGCGACGCGCAATTCGCGGATAGAACCGGATTTCGCGCCAAACAATGGCGCTGCGGGCCGCTGTGCCGGCTTTTCCTGCGGCAGATAGGTGTAGCTGTCGGCGCGACGCCACGCCTCGACGCGGGCCTGGCTCTCTTCGGCATCGATGCCGTCGAGCACGAGCCATGCCCGGCTGACGCTGCCGTGCCGTTCCGCCAGATGCGGATAGAAACGCTCGAGCGAATAGACGGCATCCGCGATGCCCATGCCGAGGCTGACGAGCGTGACGGCAAGCTGTTGGCCCGATGTGTCGAGCAGGATGCGTTCCGTAAGCCAGTGGCTGGAGGAGAGCGCGTCGGCAAGCGTGGTCGCAAACTGCCGCGCATCGCGTTCACGCGCAAAACGCACGAGCAGGGCTTCCTGCGTTTCGCTGAGGCTGCGTAGGCCGAGGCGATCCTTGTCGTCGCGGCCCATATGGCGGGCAGCCTGCTTGATCTGCTGGCGTAAGACTTCTTCGCGCGACAGCCGTTCGGTTTCCGTCATCTCTGCCTGCGCCGAAACAGCCTCCGCTTGCTGTTCCGGCATTGTCATGCCGCGCTCCGGCTCGGCCTGGTGCAGGCCAACGAGAGCGTCGATGACCTTGGGGGAGAGAGACGGCCGGCGGACGATGGCCCGCGCATGGACGGCGCCCTGCGTGCGGGCGATGGTGATCAGCGTATCGTCATCGATCGCCGGCGAACCCGTGAGGAAAGGGGCGGCGATGGAGATCGGCTGACAGCCGATGAATAGCGCAACCGCCTGCGGCACTGTCTGGCATTGGGAAAGGGCCGCGACGGCCTGCCGCTTCGCCTCTTCCGAAGACGCCTGGAAGACGGGCGTGAAAAGCTCGGCGAATTGACGGAGTTCCGATTTGGATGGGTGCCCCATGCTTTCGAAGCTGGTGATCGTTGCCATCAGAACCACGTCCTTCTTGCGGACTGTCGCAGGCTCTTCAAGGTCTCGAAACCGGTCACGCACGCCAACACCCATACTGATACTCGGAACAAAAAAGCAGGGAGCCGGATGGCCGACCATGGATCCCGCAGCACTTCTTTCCGATCGTGCCAGACGGCCCTTTCGATGAAGAAGGCGTCTTCGGCGGCGATTGTCGAAACGGGTATGGACACGGTCGTCCTTATCTGGCTTTCGCAAAAGACTAAGGCCGCCAGGGTTAATGGTTCGTGAAAACTTTATTAAAATCCGAATAGAAATTGCGCGTTAAGCTTGCGCGGGGGTAACTGCCTGACATGGGCCGTATCCACGGCGGTTTAACGGGCCAGACCTCCTGTGGATAAGCTTTCGCAGGACGCGCGTCCGAATGGGTGCTCAACCTATGAGGGCTTCGTTTGAAAAGGTTGGGACAGGCATACAACCACGCCTGCGAAACGCCGTCAGGGGCTTCGGCTGGTACCGTGATGGGAGTGAGGATAGTTCAGATGCCCTTATGCTCGCGCATGGCGGCGAGCAGCTTTTCCGCGGTATTGTAGCCCGATTGAAAAAGGCCGATTGCGGCCGTCGCCGCAAACTCGGCTTCGGCACTTTTTATATCGATCCGCTTTTCCAGACACCACTTGTCAAGCGCACCGCGCAGGACGATGACATCCTCTGGAGAAAAGACGGAATTGCCCGCCCCGTTCATTGATCGCCCTCGAATTTCGACCTTACAATACGTTAATTTTTCGTGAGCGCAAATAATATTTGCGTGACGTTTTTCTGCAACGCATCGACTGAATTTCCATTTCCGGTAACCCCATCCGCTTGCGTAAGAATATGATATCGCTTGCTTTCTTATAAAAATTCGCCCTGGCGATTTTTCGCCGGCCGATGAAACTAAAGTCGCCGTCACAGCGTTATTAGAGCATGACGAGTCATGCCGAGGGTGACGAGCGACGATGATTAGCATTCTGTTAACTGCGATATGTCTGAATTCCGGCTGAAAGCAGCGATTGGCAGAATGTGAGCAAGTGTAGAGGGAGCATGGAGGTCGCAAGCGGCAGCCATGCCACGGTGTCAGGGAAATGCCGTGAGAAGGCGCGAATGCCTCTATTGCAGCCGAAAGAACAAGGCTGAAATGGAGGGGAGCGTCAGCCCGCTTCAGCGGCGGGCAGGGTGAAATCAAGTCGCAAGTTCATCCGTCTCGAGACGTAAATGGAGACGAGAATGGCAAAGATCATATCTCTTTTGGATTGGCGATTGCGCTTGACGCCGCGCGCCCAGAAGGAGCCGGTGGAAGCAAAGATACTTTTGTTCACCGGCGTGCGCTACGAACATCTGGACACGCCCACCCATCGACCGGGAGCCGGACCGAAGCGGGCAAAAGGAAAGTAACGCCCTTCCGTTTCGGGCAGAGCGTATCCATGTGCGCACCTACTGGTTGCTGATATAATTCAGCCGTCTCCCCATTGCGGCGAGACGGCGCGCAAGATCGCGCAAATCCCCTTGCCGCCCGAAGTTCAGTTATCTCAGCCTCAGTCATCTCAGCCATTGTCAAATTCGTCGCAACCCGCTTCCGATAGGAATTCGCGGGCGGCGTTATCAAAGCTGCCTTGCGGCGCCATCGTATGCAGCACCGCATAGCCTTGGGCGCGCGGCACTTCCACCAGGATCGATTGGGCGAGGGCTGGCGGCAACGCCTTGCGTATGCCCGTGAGCTGGACGGGGGATGCGAGCAGCAAGTCGAGCGCGCCGCCGACGGACGTGCGGTCGCTCATGCTGAACACTTCATTCGATGCGGCATCATAGACGGCGAGCGACCAGAACGGCACCTTGCCTTTCGCGGTCAAATGAACGGGAGTGTCCTCGATGTCGAATGCGCAGACGGCGGTACGGATATAGGGATCGGTGTTCGAAAGCCCCGCCTCGTCATCCTTTTCGTCGAGCATGTAGAAGTGGTTCTCGTCGCCCTCGTCCGATACGCGGGTATAGGCATCGCGGTCGGAAAAATGCGGCAATGACAGGATGATGACGATGTGCAGCAAAGCTGCTCCGAACAGGCCGGTCAGGATCGCGAAAACGAATCTAAACATTGCCGCACCCGATTTTTTCGAGTTTCGGCATGCCAAGATCGATCAGGCCGGAATTGCCGGCCGCCGGCGAATCCAGCAGCGTCCATATCAGGCGGAAATTCCCGGCCGCCGGCAAGGCGAGCCAGTTGCCCGCCTGGGCATTGGGTGAAACCGTGATGCTGAAGCTTGAATCCGGATTGCGCAGGACGATCCAGGAATTGATAGTGGAAGGACGTCCGGCGGCGCCTTCGATCGGTTGCCCGTCATTGCCCGAGATGAACAGCGTCCAGAGCCTCGCTGGCGGCGTCTGGCCGCTGATGCGATAGCTGCAATTCGCCATCAATCGCGCGCCGGCATCGTCGTCGGAAGCGGTAAACACGAGCCCTTCCGCTGTGCCATAGAGCAACCGCCCGCCACGAGCCCTGTGGGATTTCGCATAAGGATCCGCATCGGCCGTCTGCATTTCCGGAAATGCCTGCCAGGCACCGAGCTTGATCGCACCGAAACCGGAGGTCGCATCCAGCGCCAGGAGCGTGAACACGATACCGCCGCCAAAGGCGATGACAAGCGAAAGCGCAACAAGAAGGGGAACTCGGAACACCCTAAGATCGTCCTCGTGACAAATCAATGTCGATTTATTCCTGATTCTGACGGTAGGGGGAAGGGCAGGACGCTCTCGGACCGCAGTCATACAGAAATGCAGCCGATAGAAGAACAAAGCGGTCCGCGGCCGAAACACCAGCTGCTGTCGGGCCATCAGCCCATCGGTCGGCCTTGATGCGACGCGGCATATTCCCTCGTATTTTCGTTGGAAAACACGTCCGGGAGGCCGCATGTGCGTCCTCCGTTTTCATCTCGCTGGGGTGATCTCTATTCCGCCGTCGCCACTTTCTGCGCTCCGAGCCGGTTCGCGGCTTTCAGCCTTTCGCCGATATTGCGCAGGATGTTCGTCGAATCCACCGAGAGGGAGCGCGGCCGCACGAGCGGAGGCAGGCTGGGACTGGAGGCATCGGCAGGCTTCTTGGCCGCAACGGTTTGCGGCTTCTGGACCGGGAACGGGTTGCTGATGCCAGGTATGGGTTTCAGCACGATGCCCTGATGCGCGTAGTCCATGATCTTCTTGAAGGTCATGGCCGGCAGCGTGCCGCCCGTCATGTTGTTCGTGGAGGTATAATCGTCATTGCCGAACCAGACGGCGCAGGTGTAGTTGCCGGTAAAGCCGATGAACCATGCATCGCGATAGGCCTGCGTGGTGCCGGTCTTGCCGCCGACCACGATGCCGTTGTCGAGCGCGGCTCTGCGGCCGGTGCCGATGACCGGAACCTGCGTTAGCATCTGGTTCATGTAGGACGTCGCCTTTTCACTGAGGACGCGCTTGGCCGACTGCTCGTCGTGACTGAAGTCATAGAGCACCTTGCCGTCATAGCCGGCGATCTGATCGATGCCGTGACGCCGCGACTGCATACCGTTGGCGGGGAAGACGGCATAGGCCGTCGCCTGGTCGAGAACGGTCACTTCCGAGGTGCCGATCGGAATGGTCTTGTCGTTGCGGATCGGCGTTTCCACGCCCATGGCCTTGGCCATGTTGCGAATGGGCTGGATGCCGAACTTCTCCTTCGCCAGCCGCACCGGGATCGTATTGATCGACTGCGTGATCGCCTGCGTCAGCGTCACCTTGCCTTCATAGCGGTTCTCGTAATTGTGCGGGCTCCAGTTGCCCCAGCTGATGGGCGCGTCGACGATGGTGGATGTCGGCGTCATGCCGTTCTCCATCGCGACGGAGTAAGTATAGATCTTGAAGGAGGAGCCCGGCTGGCGCAGCGCCTTGGTCGCGCGGTTGAACTGGCTCTCGCCGTAGTCGCTGCCGCCGACCATGGCGCGAACGGCGCCACCATTTTCGATCATGACGCTGGCGCCCTGCTTGGCATGGTAACGTTCGCCGAACTCCATCAGGCTGGATTGGACGGAATCTTCCGTCGCCTTCTGCAGCCCCATGTCGATGGTGGTGCGAACGATCAGCGAGCGCTCGGGGAACCGCGTCGCGAGCCGCTGCACTTCGTCGAAGGCCCAGTCGAGGAAATAGTCCGGGGATTCGATCTGGGCGCGGTCGACGACGGAGGCCGGATTGCGGCGCGCGGCGATCACCTGCCCCTCCGTCATCAGCCCGCTCTGAACAAGGTTGGAAAGCACATCGTTGGCGCGGGCGCGGGCGGCTGGCAGATTGACGTGCGGCGCATATTTCGCCGGCGCCTTGAACAGGCCGGCCAGCATCGCAGCCTCCGCCAGATTGACGTCGGCAATGCTCTTGCCGAAATAGAATTGCGCGGCTGCCGCCGCGCCGAATGTACCGCCACCCATATAGGTGCGGTCGAGATAGAGGCTCAGGATCTCCTTCTTGGAGAGATTGGCCTCAAGCCAGATCGCCAGAAAGGCTTCCTTGATCTTGCGGTCGATGGAGCGCTCGTTGCTGAGAAAGATGTTCTTGGCAAGCTGCTGCGTCAGCGTCGAGCCGCCCTGGACGACGCCGCCGGCTTGCGCATTGACGGTCACCGCGCGGAACAGGCCGAACACGTCGATGCCGAAATGGTCGAAGAAGCGCCGGTCCTCGGTGGCGAGCACCGCCTTGACGAAATAGTCCGGCAGCTGGTCGACCGGCACGGAATTTTCATGAATGATGCCGCGGTGGCCGATGACATTGCCGTAGCGGTCGAGGAAGGTGACGGCGAAATTGCCGCGATTGCGCCAGTCGCCCTGCGTCGCCTCGAAGGCGGGCATGGCGAGCATCAGCATCACGACCGAACCGGCCGCACCCAGTGTCAGGCCTTCGCCAAGCAGCTCGAAAACGATGCGTTTCCAGCCACGCACGCGGAAACGGCGGAAGAAGATCGTGATCTCCTCCCAGGCTTCCGCAAGACGAAAGCCGGCGCTCCACAAGGTGGAGTCGATCCATGAATCGAGGCGCAGAAAGAAGTAGCGTTTCCGCCGCCGCGGCCTTTCGGCCCCGCTGTCCTTCTGCGTCTCAGGCTCCGCCTTCGGCCCGTTTTCTGGATTGGATGGGTCTTCCACGCTCTACTTCCCGACCACAATATTGCTGTGTGCTTCCTTGCGGCACACACAAAGCTCATTATCTCATAGAACGGCTATTTGAATAATTGGTTGATTTAGAGAAAAGAACAAGAGACAT